>JAUYEE010000208.1 GCA_030691545.1 bacterium
ACTCCAACACTTCGGAGAAGAATACGAGGGGCGGGTACGGTAAGAACGAGGAACGAGGAACAGGGAACGAGTACCTGGGTTTAGGGTTTAGGGTTTAGGGTCAAGGAGCAAGGAGTCTGGAACCGGGGAGTAGGGGACTAAGAAAGGCAATCGAGCACAACGAAGCACAACGAAGCACCATAACGCACAATCAAGCACAACCAAGCACCAACTGGGTCTAAGGGGGAGGACGAGCTCATGTACATGATCACCGAGCAGAAGGCCCTGGAGGAAATCCTGGGGCAGATGGAGGGCGATTGCGTGGTCTACATCCTGGGTTGTGGGACCTGTCCCGCCGTATGCCAGACCGGGGGAAAGCCCGAGGTCCTGGACATGGTGGAAAGGCTGACTCAGGCGGGCAAGGAGGTCAGCGGCTGGATGGTGGCCCCTACCGCCTGCGACGAGTCTACGGGACAGGCCCTCAAGTGGAACGCCGAGCTAGTCCAAAAAGCCGACTGTGTCCTGGTGATGGCCTGTGGATACGGTGTCCAGACGGTGGTGCGCCACACCGAGAAGCCGGTGTATCCGGCCCTGAACACCATGTTCTTGGGCAAGGAGGGAGCCGAAGGAGAGTTCGTGGAGCTGTGCCTCCAGTGCGGCGCCTGCCTCCTGGGACTGACGGCGGGGATCTGCCCGATAACCGCCTGCGCCAAGAGCCTGGTAAACGGCCCCTGTGGCGGCTACCGGGACGGCAAATGCGAGGTACACCCGCAGCGTGACTGCGCCTGGTGCCAGATATTCGAGCGGCTGGAAAAGCTGGGGCAACGGGGCAAGCTCCAGAGCATACCCGTTCTCAAGGACTACTCCAAGTTCTGCCACCCGCGGCACAAGGTGTTGATCTGAAACGACCGATCATTTTTTGAAGCCACGTGGGAACTTCGGATTGGACCGGGAAATCAATTTCGCGTGTTCTATAAAACCATCCGTGAGTCCGCCCAGGACCAAGTCCTGACCATTGGCGAGAAAAAAAGCAACAAGCTGTTTATAGGCGGAAAGGAGTTTGAACCGTGAGAATCGCACCCGTCGCCGATATCAAAGCCCGGTTCAGCGCTTATCTCAAAGCCAGTGAAGAAGGACCGATTATCGTGACTAAGAACGGTAAGCCAGTGGCAGTCTTACTGGCCATGGCAGATGAAGATGAACTAGAAAGACTGATCTTAGCCTATTCTCCAAAGTTCCAGAATGTCTTGCGCACGGCCGAAAAGCAGATCCAAGACGGTCTTGGCATACCACACGATGAATTCTGGCATGAGATGGAGAACGAGCCTTCCCAGCAAACGCTCGCCTGACCCAAGCTCACCACTCCTTGATTAGACAGATAACTCGATGAGCGATGCCGTAGCTCAACAGTTGGCCTTACAGAGTGTTGCATAGTTGGCTGCTCCTCAAGTGCATACCCTTGTTAGGCAACGTGGAGCATCTTGTTCGCGTAGTCCCTTCCCGCGGTAGGGGGAGGCAATTTCCTACCGTCCCTCTCGTAAAGCGCGATCGTCTCGTCAACGATTTCGCACAACTCTGCGAACACAGCTTGCTCATCGTCACCGTGGCAGCCGCCATAGAACAAACCTGGGCAGCTTCCCACGAAGCACTGATCTTCGTCGGACCACTCGACGATCTTGACGTACCGGGCACTGTCTTTCATCGCGTTGACTCCTCTATGGCCAGCCGTACGGCCCTTTCCTGATAGTGCTTCGCATCCGCGCCGGTTCGCCCGGCGATAGTCACTGGTTTGGCTACCTTCGGATGCACGAAGTTTCTGTGGTCACCTTTTCCGCCTCGATTCACGAACCCGGCGCCCTCCAGGTCCTCGATGAGTTCCCTGACTTTGCGTGGCATCTAGCCCCATCTCCCTCATCTCTCTAAATTGTATGTTAATAATCTCGTTAAGATTCGCTTTTGCCTCCTCCATTATCTTTCCCTGGGCAATAAAATCTAACTCAGGGACCTTAGCTAAGAACCATTTGCCCTTTTGCCACAACTCAACGGTTGCTTTTAATCTCATATCCTGGCATCCCGGTTGCCCTCCCGCTGCCGCCCTGCTGCCTCTGAACAAATCAAATCAGATTTCAAGGGTCTATTCAAGGACTACGATTACCCTCCCATCTCCGTCGAAGGCCCTGGAATCGCCCGACGCCACCACGTAGCCCGCCGGGCGGCGGCCCTCCACCAGGCCGAACAGCCGCGTCTCGCGCGCGTAGCGCCAGTGGCGCCCCGGTTCCTCATAGGGCGAGTTGATAATGAGGCGGTCAATGGTGGCCTGGGCCATCAGGGTTCCTCCGGCGGCAACAAAGGCTCAATGGCGTTGATGAGTGTTGGAATGTCCGTTTGAACCGTATCCCAAACCTTTTCCAGATCCACCTCGAAATAACCGTGTACGAGACGGTGCCGCATCCCGACAATCTCACGCCACTGGAGTTCAGGATGCGCCGCACGGCTTGGCTCCGAGACGTTCGCGGCTGCTTCTCCGATGGTTTCCAGGGCCTTCATGACTGCAAGCTGATGTAGGCGGCTGGCTTCGAACTGCTCGCGCGTCAAACCGCTGATGAAACTCGCGGCGTCACGAGCAGCGATTAACATGTCGAGCAAATAGGCTTCATCGCGTCGCATAGATGGTCTCCGCTGAGCTCAGGATGGCCTTTCGCCGAATGTAATTTCTGCTCTTTTCGATCGCCGACCTTTCGACTAGGTCCACTTCGCGACCCAAGATGTCCTTCAATTCCTCCTGCATGCGAACCAAGTCGAACAACCCGTGTTTTGCGTCCGACATGAACCGAACCAGCACATCCACATCGCTGTCGGCGGCAAAGTCATCCCGCAATACAGAGCCGAAGAGTGCCAATTCGGCGATCTTCCAGCGCCGGCAAAAGACTGCAAGCCGTTCCTGGTCAAGCGATATGTTCGCCATCATTCCACCCCCATCACTTTCAGGCTCTCGATCCCCCGGTCGTCCACGATCTTGACGGCCATTCGACCAATCCCCTCGTTACCCTAGCCGGCCAAAGGAACCGATTCGAACAGCAGCCGCCGAACGTCCGCACTGGAAGCGCGCTTCGAGAGGTGAAGCATCTCGATCCCCACCGCCTGCCCCTTTGCGTCATAATCGACGATGATCCCTGGCGCTACTTCCTCGGATTCGGCGGCGGGAGCATCGGTGAGGCTAAGGTACAGTGCGTCCGCCTCATGGTCTACTTTCAGTTTCATCGCTCTTCCTCCTTCGGTCAAAGTATACGGTAACAATGCGCAAAGGACGCGCCTTCACATTAACAATCACGCGAAGTACACGGTTCTCGAATTCCGCTATCCGTCCCAGTCGATGCTCCAGGTCCCCGTCGATGGGATCCTGTTCCGACCATTCCGGAGTCGCGAGAATCCGCTCCATCCATTCCCGGGTAATCCGCCGCTTCTCCAACGCGTCGCTTGCATGCTGCGTCAGATAATAGTCCATAGGCCCACCCGTTTACACCTATTCCGAAAGGTCCATGATTCTCAGGCTCTCGATGCCCCGGTC
>JAUYEE010000103.1 GCA_030691545.1 bacterium
TCATGCCATAGCCCCTCGTCCATCAGCCCCTCATTCATCAGCTCGACAACGCTCTCGGGGCCATGAAGGGCGTGCTCAACATATTTCTCGTTTCCAAAGAAAAGCCCGAGTGCGCAAAGAGCCATCCGATGCCAGGCGTAATGGTTATTGTGCTTCCCGCCCCAACCGTGCGCAAGCCAGTCCTGGTCGTTCTTATAGATAGCCTCTCCCATTCTATCGAAGAACGCACGCAGCTTCAGGTGGTCGTCTTCCGTGCAGCGGTCGTACACGCGGTCATAAATGTCCAGCGCCATCGTCCCCCATCCCGCATAGTTCATTCCTACGTCGTAATGCTCGAACGCGAAGGTGTAAGTCGAATAGTGACGGAGCACTTTCAGTAGATGCTCCGCGAGGCGTTCCTCGCCGGTCAGTAAATAGAGCGTGCTGATGCGATGGGCGGCGGCAATCGGCTTCCAGGGCACGAACATCGTGTGCTCGGCAATCTCGGGGTAGATTTCTCCCCACGGGCGAACCTTTGCCGTTTCCCACCACTCCGTCTCAAATTGCGGCAACCGCACACGAAGGTCCTCCTCCACTTGCTCCTTCAGCTCCGCAAGCAGCGACCTCCACGGTTCTCTTCCCAGTCTCCCCCGCGCCTCCGCCAATTCCTTGCAGTCAATGAACAAGAAGGGATGATTCTTGCTGTCGTCGGCCGCCGCTGAAGCGGCAAGCGGCAGGAGAAGGGAGGCTGTGAGCACCGTAAAGACGCTCCGCACAGGCTCCCTCATTGTGCTGCTCGATGGCGATGTTCTCTGGGACATCCAATCACCTTTCCTGCGGGTAGAAAGCCCAAGAGTCTTGTCCGAAACACACACGTTCGTTCTGCTGTTATACTAACTGCGGCCCGAGTTCCGATCAACGGATGGGCTGCACGACCCGCAGATGTACGAAAAGTTGAAGAAGCTGTGGGGAGAGCCGAAGACGAGCGCCTCATCCGAGTAACGTGCGGGCTGTTCATCGTACACCTTGGGGAACCAGAGTGTACGACAGCGTTTGGACTCTCCGGTTTCTCACGATTCCAACCCGGATGTTGGACGCTTTCGCTGCCTCCGCGAGCATCGCGAGGGCTGAGTTCTCGTCGGTGATTCCGTTCCCGTTGACCGTCTTGATGCTGTCGCCCTGTCGCAACCCCGCCGCGTACAGAAAGCTGTCTTCCTGCAACGAGGCAATCCTCAGCCCATTGGGCTGTGTTCCTTCCATATTCTGCTCGAGTTCGAGAGCATCCAGATAGGCTCTCACGTCGCTGATTCGCTCCCCAAGAGCCGGGAGCTTGACCGCGTACGCCTGCCCCGCTGCCACGCTCGCAATGACCTCCGACCATCCCATCTTCTCCTCCTGTTCACCCAACTGGTTTGCCGCAGACATCGTGAGGAGAACATCCCCGACAAGTGGCCTGTTGTAGGTCAACGAGGGTGGATTCAGGGTAATTCGCATAACTCTGACGCCAAAGTGGCCCTCGACCTCGTCACCTTCCCGAAGCACGTATTCAGCCTTCTTCGGCGTGTCGCGGATGATCGCTACGCGTTCGCTGTTGATCATTGTGACTCCAATGAGTTGCCAGAAGAGAGGTGGAAGGTTTACTGGTGGAGGCGGCGGAGGGGGACGCAAATGCGCGTCAAACAGGTTCCTCCCTACAATCCTGGCCAGTGTGCCCTCTGTGTCCGGATTGTCGCGCCATTCCTGCACAGAGAAGCCCCCTCCCAACAGGGATTGCAGCGAGCCTTTCGCGGCTGTCCTGGCAACGTCCTTCCCCGCCAGTAGGGGAACTCCAACAGCCACAAGCGTCGCCAGAAAAGCACAGAATAGCCCTGCGTTCAGAACCTTGAGATTGCGTTTTGTGATCCACATTGTTCTTCCTCCCTGTTAACGGGTTCGCCGGCGGTCCCAGCCGTGACTTCCCTTTCCCCGATTGCGCCGATTCGCTGGAAAACGGCGCCGCCGGCCATCACAGGTCCCATTACAAGTAAACGACGCAGGGGCCGTTTTGTTCGAGCATGACAGCTCAGGACCAAAGATAGAGGCTTTAGGGTCCGGGCGGTTCTCCCGCGGACGCCCCAAATTGACCCGCGAAAACTGTTGACGGTTTCGCCCTTCTGCCTTTATTCTGACAAAGGGGTGTGCGTTCCCCCGGTGAGACTCTTCGCCTCGGGCGAGGCTCAACGACAACGGTTGTGCCACAGAAAGGGAAGTGCGTGTTGGCGGGGCACGGACTCTCGTCTGGGCGTGGCGATGTGCATTCATGAGGGAGAGCCCATGGAAACATACCCGAAAATCGTTCGACTGAAAGATGGATCAAAGGCTACCCTGCGGCCCATGGTCGAGGGGGATGTCCAGAAACTGCTGGCGTTCTTCCGGAGACTCCCCGAAGAGGACAGGCTGTTCTTGAAAGAAGACGTTACCGACGAGAAGGTCATCCAGCAATGGGCGGACCAACTCGATTACGAGAAGGTTTTCGCCGTTCTGGCGTTCGTCGGAGACGACATAGTTGGCGATGCAACACTCCACACGGACCATCGCGGTTGGACCCGGCACATCGGCGAGGTCCGTTGCGTGGTGGCCAAAGAATATCAGAGGAAGGGACTCGGCACGACCCTCATCCGCGAGATGTTCCACCGTGCGCTCCAGAAAGGGCTTCACAAACTCCGCGCTCAAATGCCCGATACCCAGCTCGGAGCCATGAAAGCCTTCCAGACTATCGGCTTCAAGAAAGAAGCGGTCCTCAAAGAGCACATGATGGATACAAAGGGCAACAAGCACGACTTAGTCATCATGACCAACTTAGTGGATGAGCTCTGGCGGAAGATCACCGACCAGATGATGGAAGAGACTTTTTCCGCCGAGCATTAGCCCCGAGCCGGGGGAGCGGCTGCGGCACGGCGGGGGGCCAGCGCCCCTCGTTGGTCAGCGTTCGCTCGCCGGGGCTGTGGCGGGGTGTGGCTACATTTCAGTGGCGTCTTCGTGAGGGGGTGCGCGCCCCCGTTTCGCACTTTTTCTTGCCTCACAAAGAGAGGGAGGATTGATATGAACATGGCAAGACGACTCACCGGCATCGTTGCTCTGTCGTTGTTTCTGTCATTGGTGATTTGCCTGAACGCCCGCGGTGTAACGTTTGACGACCCCGATAACTTCGACGTCAAGCGAAGTTGGTCCGGAAGCTCGTTAAGCGTCCCCGGAAACCTCGGCGGCATGCTGTTCACCGACGACGGACAAACCCTTTACGTCGTCGGCAACTCGGAGAGGTCAAACAGCGCCCTGTACGCAGTGCCTCTCACCCGGGATCCGGTTACAAAGGAAGTCACCGACATGGGCCCCGCCGCGAGTGTCACCCTCGTTTTCAGCGGAGCACCCGGCATCGCCGGATTGGACGCTGGCTGGGAAATCGGACCCGGAGGGACTCTCTTCTACACTTACTGGAGCGCGAATTATCTCGGAGAGCGTCCGGGGGGCGTTTCGGGGGCAGAGACGCTTTACTACATGGGAGACGTCAGCCTCCCGAGTTCGGTTGCCGGGTTGGCCTTCTCGCCCTACATCCAGGACCCCAATACCAACTTCGGCATGATGCAGGTCAGCGTTTGGGGAGGCAACCGCACCCTTTACAACATCCCCCTGACCCCCCTGGGCGGCGGACTTTTCCAGCCCCAGGGGACGGAGGTCTTCGTGAATCTCCCCCGTCAGGGAACCGGCGCCATTCAGTATGTCCCTTCCGGTCCTCTCCAAGGCGATATGATGTACGTCAACTGGGACTACGGAGAAATTCAGATTCTCCGGATTGACGACGCGACCGGATTGCCCATTGACGACGCGACCGGCATTCCCACGAAGGGCACGAGCAATCCGCGCGTCCAACGGTTTGCCTCCGGTCTAGGCGTGGGACCGTGGGGACTCGAGTTCGACCCCCTCACGAACGATTTCTTCGTCTCCACCTGGGGCGGAAGCCCGTCGAATACGGTTATCCAAATCGGCGGGAAGGGACTGCCACCCCCCGAACTGGAAATCACGACGGAATCACTCCCGAACGGCATCCTCTGGGAGCCGTATAGCCAGACCGTTCAGGCAACCGGGGGCGTGGGCCCTTATACCTGGTCCGTCGTCAGCGGCAACGTTCCCGATGGCACCACGCTTGACCCCGCCACCGGGACCATCAGCGGCCAGCCGAGTGCGCTGGGCAGCTTCGGCTTCCGAATCCGCGTCACCGATAGCAGCCAGCCCGCCCAGACGGATGAAAGGGACTTCCTCATCGTCATCAATGCGCCGGTTGAGGCCCGGGTGCTTGAGGTCAGCACCACAAGCGTCGAGTTCGCCGATGTTTGCCTCGGGGGCGACAATCCGCCAGACCAGACGATCGAGGTCTGGAACGCAGGGGGGGGTCAGCTCGATTGGTTTGCGACAATCAACCCGCTCGATGACGTAGATGAGCTGCCGCGTGACATCATCCCGTTTGTTGCCGTTCAGCCCCTTCAGGACGCCGATTGGCTATCGGTGGACCCGCTCTCCGGCAGCAGCACAGGTTCTGACAACAGGAGAACCGTGACCTTCAGCGCGGACCTGTCCGCAATTCAGCAACCGGGCGAATACACGGCTGTCGTCCGCTTCGCCGACGAGGCGGCTCCGGAAGAAGGTTTCATCGAGGTGGAAGTCTTCCTCAACGTGGAGGTTTGCGCGGAGCCCGACCTCGAAGTGGAACCCGGCGAAGTGGAATTCGCAGATGTGTGTGCCGGGGCGGCGAATCCTCCGGACAAGACAGTTGACGTATGGAACGCAGGGAGTGGCGACCTTAACTGGACCGCAACGGTCATGTCCGACTTGGTGGAGGTCAGGGCGCAGTCGGCTTCGACCAACGGCAACGTCGGCTGGCTGAGCGTCGAACCGGTGACTGGCGCCAGCACCGGCCCCGCCGACAGAACAACCGTAGCCCTGAAAGCGAACATCGCCGGACTTGCCGACGGAGAGTACGCGGCTGTTGTGAGGTTCTCGAACAATGACAACCCGGATGAGGATTTTGAGGATGTCATGGTCACTCTTCGCGTCGGCCCCTCGACCATCACCGCCCGCTCCAACTTCGCCGCAGATTATGTTCTGAGGAGACTCGCCGACGGGCAAGAGGTCGCCGGCCGTACCCAACCGACCTCGGACGCGAAAGTCTTCGAGAACCTCCACACAAATGTCGCCGCCGGTCAGTGGAGCATCGAATGGAAGCCACAGACCGACGCCTGGCCGCGAAAGCCCACCACCGAGACGCAGATTCTCCCCGGCTGCGGCAACATCACTTTCACGAAAGACTACATCGTCCGGATGCCGAGCGAGCTATACAACCTCATCATCGAGCCAATTAACTACGCCACCGGAACCTACACCGCTCGGGTGCAGGTAAGAAACGCGACGGGAGAGGAGAACCCGCCCGCGAGGACTTTCACGGCGCCTATTTGGCTGGTCGTGAAAGGCGTCACCTTCACCATCGCCGGACCCAATTCCGAAGGAAGACTCTGGAACGCCGACGGCATGACCTCGGCCCAGTATCCCGATTCGGGCGATTACTACTACAAGGACCTGAGCGCGTATGCGCCGCTCGCTCCGGGCGAGATGACCGGCGAAGTCGTGCTTGAGTTCTACATCAAGGACCGCAATCCGAACTTCCAGCCGGTCATCGAGGTCTGGGCGGACGACCCGGAAGGCTACGCCGCGTCCCGATTTGCGGTGGAGCGCGTCGTGTGTGGGCCGTCCGGCTCGGTCGTTGTCGAGTGGGATTCCGAGGCGGGCAATGCTTACGTGGTGGAAGCCGCCGACAGTCCGTCGGGTCCCTGGACAGACGTCTCCAAGCCGATTCGCTGCCAGGGAAAAACCACGGAATGGGCGGATTCTCCGTCGAGGGGCGTCCGGTGCCGCTTCTACAGGGTGCGTCTGTTATCGCCCTGAGAAGCCGTGGGGCGAGAATGATTTCCTTTGTGAACAATCAGGTCTTGAATTGGAGGGAACCAAAATGAAGTTCACAGCCGCTTTCACAGCAGCTCTGACTGGCGCGATTTTATTGGTGGCGCTCGTTTGTCCACGCATGAATGCCGAAGAACCTGCCGCAGTTGCCGCACCGGTGCCTCGCGGGGAGGCGGGCAAATGGTTTGTCGAAGTGGGACCCTTCTGGCGAACCGGAGGAGATGTGGATTTCCGAGTGAAATCCCTTCCCTCAATTCCTTTCACGCGTCCGTCGGCTGTCCCTACGGGGAAAGTGGGACCCGCCGACCGCGTCGCCAACCGAGAGTACAACGACGGCTATATGCGGATGGATTACGGCACAGGCGTCTGGGACTACGACACCTGGTACTGGGGATACCGGAACCCGGGTCAGGTCGTCGGCAATCAACTCCTTTTCCACGGCAGCACCCTCGTCGCAGGAGGCCAAACCCTACCCCCACGCGATGCTTTCTCGCTTGACCTGGATGACGAGTTCGGATGGGAAGCGAGAGTTGGGCGAAACGTTTTCGACTGCAAATGTGTGACGGGCTCGGTTCTCCTGGGCGTCGGATTCACATCATTCGGCGGAAACGGTGGCTTCGATGACCTCGGCTACGTCTGGAGCTCTCAGGGCGGCGTTATCACCGACTACTACAACCTTTTCACCGACCCGAGCCTGCTTCCCCCTGCCCCCTACTCCGGGACCAAGGACGGACCCGGATACGTCATCCCCAACATGCCGGCCAGAAGAGAGATTAGCGGGGGAGCCGGCAGCGGTCCTCCCCTCTCCCAGATTTTCCACAGCGTCCGCCAGGACATTGACGTGGATCTCTGGGTCGTGTCCCTCGGGCTTGATGTTCGGGGAAAAGCGCGAGCTTCGGGAGAGAAACGCTGCTTTTCCTACATCGTCGGCGCCGGTCTTACCGGGAATTTTGTTAGCGCAGACTCGGACTTCCGCTGGGCCGCAGTCCAGAACGGCGTGGCGATTGATTCGGCGTCGTTCTCGGGCGATGACTGCACGGCCGAGTTCGGTGTGTATGGCGAGGCAGGCGTTGTTCTTCAGCTCGGCGAAAGGGTCTCCGTCAGCCTGCGGGGACGCTACGACCACGTCTTTGATGACGCAGAGGTCAGCTTCCCGAACACAAACGCCGAGATTGACCTGAGCGGCGTCTCCGCTATTGCGGGCATCGGAATCTCCCTGTGAGGGTCTCGCGGGGAGTCGTGGAGCACAGGCGACACCGCCCCTGAAGAGGGGGTGCGCGCTCCTCCTTCTATCTGCGCGGACATTGGATGCCGAGCCGATGGCGCCCCTCGAGGCGCTGAGGGCTCCCCGCTCGGGGGAGAAGAGGCTCTCTCGCCTCCAGGGCGTGCGAGACTGCCGCAGTTGCACCACAAAGACCCCAATAGAACGCAGAAATATCCCGCCCCGGCATTCAAACAAAAACCGGGAACTTTCTTCTCCCCTTCTGGTCTAAAATCGGTAGAGGAAGAAACGGAATCGCGAGTTTCGGACAGCCGACGTGCGGGGCACACACCCGTCCGCTGGCAGGATGACCCAACAGGCTTCCAGCATTCAGGAGGACTTACATGACCACGAAGAGAACCGTTCTGGCAATTGGTTGTTTTGCTTTCGCGGCCTTTGTGCTTGGGCTGGCGCGATTCGCCGCAGTGGCGCCGGCGCCAACCGAGCCAGGTATACAGGTCAAGTTGATTCGTGTGGGAGAGGATGATGTCTCGCTGAAATTCTCCGCATTGCCGAGGGGGACGGAGAGGCTCTGGGCGAAGATTACCGACCTGGACGGGAAGGAGCTTGCCGGAGCCTCGAGGGTGTTTGACAAGGGCGAGCTGCAGGTAAGAATCCCGGCGAAGATTGATGCGACGCAGCTCGCGAAATACGCGGTGGAATATTGGATTGTTGGGCGGGAACCACGGTACCGGAAGAGCCTTTTCTACCTGGCCGACAAGCTCCAGACGATCGTCCTTGCCCAGAAGGAGTATTACGCTGGCTCTCTCTCCGGGCTTCGCGTCATCGTCCGAAACCACACCGTGGATGAAGCGATTGAAGGGGCGAAAGTCCGCGTTTCTCTCAAGAAGGATGACAAGGAGACGGAGCTTTTTGCAGGGGCAACGAATGCCGATGGCACTGTGGACGCATCGTTCCGCATGCCCGCAGCCGGGGAAGGAGCCGCCGAACTGGCGGTCAAGGTCGAAACCGACATCGGCAAGGAGGAGATCAAAGAACATATCCGCCTCAAGACCGGCAACAAGATTCTCCTGACGACCGACAAGCCGATGTACCAGCCCGGGCATCTCATCCACATGCGCTCGTTGGCTCTCACCGTCCCCGACTCGAAAGCCGTCGCCGATTCCCCCGCCATCTTCGAGGTGATGGACTCCAAGGGGAACAAGGTCTTCAAGAAGGAAACCAAGACGGACGAATTCGGCGTCTCTTTCGCGGATTTCCAACTCGCCGATGAGCTGAATCAGGGGCGCTATACCGTCCGCGTCTCCGTCGGGAAAGGGCAGCAGGAGAAGACGGTCACCGTCGAGCGGTACGTCCTGCCGAAATTCAAAATCGCCCTCAAAACCGAAAAGGATTTCTATGAGCCGGGCGAGACCGTCAAGGGGGATGTGCAGGTGGACTACTTCTTCGGCAAGCCCGTCGCGGAGGGCAAGTTGACCATCAAGTTCTCGAAGTTCGACGTGGGGTTCGAGGAATTCGCCACGATTACTGCGACCCTTGACAGCGAAGGTCACCACAAGTTTGAGCAGAAACTCCCCGACCACTTTGTCGGGCAACCGTTGGAACAGGGAAAAGCCTTTGTGAAGGTGGACGTCTCCGTCGTGGATACCGCTGACCACAAGGAGGAACTGACCCGCAACGTCAGCGTGACGAAGTCCGCCATAACTGTCGTGGCAGTTCCTGAAAGCGGGGACCTTATCCCCAACATCGAGAACAAGGTCTATTTCGTCACGACCTATGCCGACGGGCGACCGGCAAAAACGGAGATGACGGTGGTTGCACAAAGCGCCGGCGAGAGCGGCGAAACCTCCGTCAAGACGGATGAGGGCGGATTTGGGGAGATGACGCTCACCCCACAGACGCAGAGCGTCGCTCTCAAAATCGAAGGGAAAGACGAGAAGGGAAATCGTTTCTCCCAGGCACTCGAGCTTCAGCCGAAGTCCCAGGGTACGGACAGCGTCCTGGTTCGGACAGATAAGGCACTCTTCAAGGTCGGCGATTCTGTAGGCGTCAGCGTTTTCTCGACAAAGAAGAAAGGCACAGCCTACATTGATGTAATCCGTGACAACCAGACCATCCTGACCAAGACCCTCTCGCTTTCTGATGGTTCCGCCGCGACACGTGTTGATCTTGACGAAAACCTCGTCGGAGCCGTCGGATTGAGCGCCTACATCATCTCCAGCGACGGCAACATCGTCCGCGACCGGCGGCTGCTCTTTGTTGACCCGGCGAACGATTTGAACCTCGGCATTTCCTCGGACAAGGACACGTATCTGCCAGCAGAGTATGCCAAAGTCAACTTCAAGGTTACCGACAAGGAGGGACATCCGGTCCTGGCGGCGTTGGGCATCATGGTCGTGGATGAGGCGATTTTCGCCCTCCAGGAAATGCAGCCGGGGATGGAGAAAGTCTATTTCTACCTCGAAGAGCAAATCATGAAGCCGAGGTATGAGATTCATGCCTACGACATGAAGGATGTCGTCAAGCCGCTCCCGCCCGAACGGCTCGCTGCGGCAGAACAGGAGTTGGAGACGAAGGAGAAGGCGGCGAAGGTCCTCCTCGCTGCCGCGGAAGGCTTCGCCGCTTATGCGATAGACGTGGACACGTACAGGCAGAAGGGCGAGGATGCCGCTTACGGTGTCGCCATGACCGAACATCTCGCGAAGAAGTATCAGAAAATCGCGGAAGCCTTCGAGTCTTTTCGAAAGCGAGCGCAGCAGGACAGAGAAGCCTACTTCCGAAAAATCGGCTGGGACGCGAACAAGCCCGTGACGCTCGAGTTCCTCGTCGAGTTGAGGTATCTGACGAAGGCCGACCTCATTGATGCGTGGGGAAATCCTCTCGAACTGAAAGGGAACTGGTGCAATAGCTGCAAGACCTACCACGGATTCCAGCTTTTGACCTACGGCGTGGATGGAATCAAGGGGACGCAGGACGACGTGTGGATTCCCGAGCAGCGGATGCGCTTTGCCGGCCAGCGGCGCCGCGGAGAACTCGTGCAAGAAGCCTTCGGGGATTTCAACGGCGCCATGCCCCCGCTTGCGGGGCCCGGCTTGGCACGCGGCGGAGCGGCCGGGGTTGAGCTTGACGAAGTGATGCTGAGGAATGCTCCCATGGAAAAAGCTGAGTTCAACAAAAGCGATTCGGGGAGACCCAGCGGCGAAGCAGAACCGCCTCGTGTCCGCAAATTCTTCCCTGAGACCCTCTACTTCAATCCGTTGCTTATCACAGACGCCAACGGTCAGGCGAGCACGGAGATCAAGTTAGCCGACTCCATCACCACCTGGCGGCTGACCTCGATGGCATCCTCGAAGGATGGTCAGCTCGGCTCCAAGACCTTCCCGATGCGGGTATTCCAGGATTTCTTCGTGGACATTGACTTCCCGATTTCGCTCATCCAGAATGACCAGGTCTCGGTGCCCGTCGCGGTGTACAACTACCTGCCAACAGAGCAAAAGATTCGCTTGAAGGCGGAAGAGGCCGATTGGTTCACCCTCCTTGACGAGCCTGAAAAGGAAGTCGTGCTTAGACCTGATGAAGTGCGTGCGGTTTACTTCACGCTGAGGGTCAACAAGATCGGCAACTTCGCCTTCACCGTTTATGGCTATGGCGAGAAAAAGAGCGACGCGATTTCCCGCTCCATTGACGTCGAGCCGGACGGGAAAGAGACGCTCTTCAACGCGACGGGCCGGCTCGAGAAGGAAGTCGTCGCGTCCGTCGTCATTCCGGCGGAGGCGATTGACGAGGCGAGTAAAATCTTCGTGAAAGTCTATCCGGGGGTCTTCTCGCAGGTCGTCGAGGGAATGGACAAGATTCTCCAGATGCCTTTCGGGTGCTTCGAGCAGACCTCTTCGGCGACGTATCCGAACATCCTCGTTCTCGACTACATGAAGTCCACCGGAAAGGTCACCCCGGAAATCCAGATGAAAGCCGAAGGCTTCGTGAATGCCGGCTATCAACGGCTTCTCAGCTACGAGGTGCAGGGCGGCGGGTTCGAGTGGTTCGGCAAGGCGCCGGCTCACAACGTCCTGACGACTTATGGGCTGATGGAGTTCTACGACATGAGCAAGGTGCACGACGTTGACCCGAACGTCATCGCCCGGACTCAGAACTGGCTCGTGCAGCAGCAGCAACCGGATGGTTCGTGGAAACCGACGGAAGGCGGAATCGCCGAGGGAGCCATTGACAAATTCCAGAGCGATGTCCTCCGCATGACCACTTACGCGATGTGGGGGCTTGTGGCGACGGAGCATAAGGGACCCGCGATAGGCAAAGCTGTCGAGTACATCGAGAAGAACATGGACAAGGCTCTCGACAACTATACCCTCGCACTCCTCGCAAACGCCTTCGTTCTCCACGACAAGAACGGAGCCACTGCCGCGGCTCTCATCCGCCAGCTTCTTCAGGAGATGAAAGAGGAGGAAGGTCTCGCTTACTGGCCCATGAAAGGCGAAACCCCCACTTACGGCAGAGGCGAATCGGGCGTTATCGAGACCACGGCACTCGCCTGCCAGGCGCTCCTTGCTTATGGCAAGCACCCGGCAATCGTGTCCAAAGTGAACGATTACATCATCAAGAAGAAAGACCCGAACGGGACGTGGTTCTCGACGCAGGCGACGATCCAGGCGCTCAAGGCTCTGGTCATGTCCATCAAGGAAGCGACTCAGGAGGTTGAAGGGACGATTCTCGTCTCCATCAACGGGAAGGACGCGGCGACCCTCAAGATAGACAAGACGAACTCCGACGTCCTCCAGCTCGTGGACCTCAAGAGCATGACCATCGAGGGAGAAAACACCGTCAAGCTCAACATCGAGGGTGAAGGGAGCATGTTCTACCAGGTCGTCGGGCGGTACTATCTCCCCTACCGCGAGCTGCACCCCGAGAAAGAGCCGATGAGCATCGAGGTCAAATACGAGAAGACGGAACTGGCGGTGAGCGACTTAGTCCAGTGCAACGTCACCGTCACGAACAACCGTCCCGCAGCCGCCAAGATGGTCATTCTGGACCTCGGACTGCCGCCGGGCTTCACCGTTCTGACGGAGGACCTCAACGACCTGGTCGAGAAGGGCATCATGGAGAAGTATTCGCTCACCGGGCGTCAAATTATCGTCTATCTGCGGGAGGTGCCCGCCAATCAGCCGATCGCCCTGAAGTACCGTCTGATGGCTCGCTTCCCCATCAAAGCGAAGGCTGCCAAGTCCATCGCGTACGAGTACTACGACCCTGGTGTGCGAGACGAGGCCCCGCCCCAGGAAATCTTGGTGAAGGCGGAGTAAGCAGCAACAAACATTGCTACGGAACTTGGCCGGAGCACTGCACCGACGATGCGTGCTCCGGCCTTCTTCTATCCGATGCCCGACGATCACCCCTTGCCGACGAGAGGAAAATGCGATATACTACTGCCGTGAGGGCCAAAGAAGAAGGAAGGCCGCGGGCGACTTTCTGGCTACTGATTGCCAGGCGCCATTCCAGGGCGTCAATGCTTCCCGGTCCCCCGGTGTCAGCGACATGGACGCGAGGGGGCCGTTTTTGTGACTGGATGAATGCGAAGCGCAAGTCTGCGACAAGGAGAGAGTCCGATTGTGACACGAATCTTGAGAAAGATTGAACCGTTTTCCTGCCGCTGCGTGCTTTGGGTGGTCGCATTGCTTCTTGCGGCGATGTTGCCCGACTATTCCTATCCCTCTCAGGGGGATATCGTTCTCAATGAGATCATGTATCATCCTCAGGTTGCGGAGGGTACAGACGAAGGGAACTATGAATACGTCGAGCTGCATAACCGTGGCAGCGATTCCATCTACCTCGATGGCTGGAGCTTTACGGAGGGCATCGTTTTCGCCTTCGGGGACGCGGCCATTGGACCCGGCGAGTACCTCGTGGTGTGCAAGAACGCGGCGGTGATCGCTGCGGAATATGGCATTGCGAACGTCGTCGGGGATTACGAGGGGCGACTGGATAACGAGGGAGACAACGTCGTTCTCAGGGATGCCGTGGGTAACATTGCGGATGAGGTGGACTACGGGGACAGCCTCCCCTGGGGAGCTCTGGCTGACGGTGGCGGCAGTTCGCTGGAGCTGATGGACCCCGGCGCGGATAACTCCTTGTTTACCGTGTGGAAAGCCAGCTCCCCGCCCGAAGAGCACGGCACACCCGGGAGACAGAACAGCCAGTACAGCCCCGGCATTCTCGATCCCCAGGACCTCAACATCGTCATCAATGAAATCCAGTACCACTCCCCCAACGACGATCCCGATTACGAATACATCGAGCTGTTCAATCGCGGGGCCGCCGAGGTGGATCTCAGTGGGTGGCAGTTCGCGGCGGGAGTGGATTTCACTTTTCCTGATGGCGCCGTTCTCGCTGGCGGGGAATACCTCGTAATCTGTAGAAACGTCGCCATTGCACAGCAGGTCTATGGCCTTTCAGCGGGGATGACTCTGGGGAACTTCACAGGCCGTCTGGACAACGGCGGCGAAAAGGTCATCCTGGCGAATTCGGAAGGGCTCCCTATTGATTACGTCAAGTACAGTGATTCCGGCTCGTGGTCCGTCTTGGCCGACGGCTTAGGCTCAAGCTTGGAATGCGTCAACCCGAATTACGACAATCAACGGGCGCTGAACTGGCGGGCGAGCGTCTCGACTGCGCAGTGGGTTTACGTGGAGCGGACAGGTTCTGCGACCTCTTCCCGTCTTTATATCTACCTTCTCGGCGCCGGCGAATGTCTCATTGACGATGTCAGCATTGTCCCCGCAGGAGCAGGTGAGGAACACGTCCAGAACGGCGGATTCGAGAACCCGCTCGATGGGACAAACTGGACTCCGACCGGCAATCACTCCACATCGTTTCAGACCAACGAGGCGAGCCATTCCGGCGGCTATTGCCTCCGTCTCGCTGCGACCGGGGCAGGCGCAGGGTCAGGCAACAGCGTGAACCAGTACCTTCTTCCAGACCTTGTTGACGGCCAGAGCTACACGCTTTCGTTCTGGGCCAAATACCTCAGCGGCGAGCAGAATCTTTATTCCCGCTTATCCGGAAACGGGCTTGGCGGGAATGCAGACATCCTCTCTCAAAGCGGCCAGGGCTCCCCCGGCCGCGAGAACGGCGTCCGCTCCGACAACATTCCTCCCCTTATCTCAGATGCGTCACATCTCCCTCAGCTCCCGTCGCCGGACCTTCCCGTTCTCATTTCCGCCGAAGTGAAGGATGATGACGCGGTCAACAGCGTCGGGCTTCACGTCAATACCGGAGCTGGGTATGAGCAGATGCCGATGCACGACGACGGAGCCAACGGCGACATGGCTGCCGCTGACGGCATCTATTCGGCGAGAATTGACCCGCTCCCGGCGGGAACGCTTGTCCGTTACAAAATCTCCGCTCAAGATAACCTCGGCGTGACGACCGAAAGCCCCGAGGCGGGCGATCCCATGCCAAACTATGGTTACTATGTCGAGCAAGCTCCGGTCGTCTCGAATTTCCCCGTTTATCACATCCTCATTTCGGCAGCCAATCTTCAGAGGCTCGACAACAACCCCGGCAGCGACGATTTTGTCGAAGCGACCTTTGTCCACGACGGAATCGTTTACGACGGCATCGGCGTCCGCTACCGCGGAGCCTGGGCGAGGTCGTGGCCGAAGAAATCCTGGAAACTGAAGTTCAACAAGGGGCATTACTTCGAGGAGCAGCGGACGCTCAACCTGAATTCGTGCTGGCGTGACCCGGCCTTCATGAGAGAGAAACTGGCGTACGACGTATTCAAATGGACGGGCGTACCTTACTGCGAGACCAAGTTCGTGCGCCTGCAACTCAACGGACAGTTCTGGGCGATTCTCGTCGAAATCGAGCATCCGGACAAGCGCTACATGGCAAGAAACAACCGCGCTAATGGCGCGCTGTACAAAGCGAACCCCGGCGACAACAACAGGGATGAACGCGTCTACGGAAGTTACGAAGAATACGTCAGCGCCTACGACAAGCACTCTCGCGAGTGGGAGCCGTACGATGACCTCATCACCTTCATCGAAGAGCTGAACGCCGCCACGGACGCCGAGCAGTTCCTCAAGGATCATCTGAACATTGACGCCTTCGCCGGGTACATGGCCGCCAACGCCTGCATCATGAACTGGGATCAGTTCGTTCGCAACCACTACGACCTCTGTGACACGGAGGGCACGGGCAAATGGGAGCAGGCTCCCTGGGACCTCGACCGCACCATGGGCGACCACTGGGACGGAAGGTTTTCTGCTTATGATCTCCACCTCCTGTCGGGCGACCGCAACCACACCGTCGTCGGTGGATGGTGGAACCACGTCGTGGACAAGTTTTTGTCCGTCCCCGCGTACCGAAACCTGTACTACTCTCGCCTGGCTCAATGCCTCAACACATTCTACACGGAAGAGAACATTCTGAGGGAGATAGATTATCACTACGCCTTGCTTGCCGACGAGGTGGCTATGGACCTCGCCAAATGGGGTGGCGGGAGCGGCAGGACTCTGAGCGCCGGCGTCGCCGAACTGAAGGGCTTTGTGCGCAACCGCATCGCCTTTATCAGAGCGAATATTCCAACTCTTGCCCCGCCGGACAGGCCCACGAATATGCTGCCACGAGCAGGGGCCGTCGTCTCGCTCGATTCTGTTGTGCTCGCAGGGTCCAAATTCAGCGATCCGGATGCCCAGGCCAGCCACGCTGACGCCGAATGGCAAATCAGAGAGTACGGTCACACTTTTTCGCAGGCTGTCTGGTTTGGAAGAGGCGGCGGCATGATCTACGTCTTCGTTCCAACGGAGGTGCTGGATTCCGGCAAAAGATACTTCTGGCGGGTCAGATACCAGGACAACAGCGGCCTATGGAGCGAGTGGTCCGTTCCGACGTGGTTTGACACATCGGCCGATATTGAGCTCTTTCCCGGCCCGAGTCTCGATCTCACGGGGCAGTTCAATGCGGATGTCGTCTGGACGGATGAAGAGGACCTCTCGGAGAACGCGCCCTTCGACCTGCCAGGAGGCTTGTTTTGGGTGTCTCAGAGCCGAATTGACCGGCAGGGATGGGATGGATACGAGGGACTCCCCAACGACAGGGCTGTCGGGTCGTTTCTCTTCGGCGAATACAGCGGCCCGAATTGCATCCTGCTTTCGCTGGGTTCTGCTGATGTGAACATCCCCGTTAGCAAGAAATGTGTCAACTTATCTTTCCTCACCTCTGCGGCCAACGGGGACGCGACGCTCAACGTAATTCTGAATTACAGCGACGGCCAGTCCGTTTCCGAGACGCTATACGTTCCCGATTGGTTCCGATCGAACGATAGCCTTCCTTCAGGAGTGACGAAAGCCATTTCCTTTCTGACGCGCTACGGCGAATACCCGCATCATATCGAGGGCCTCGGCCCGAATCTGTACTCGCAAAGCATCCCTTGCGATCCGGGGAGAGAGCTTTCTTCCATCACCCTCGGCAACCTGTCCGGCCCTTCTGCCGTCACCGCGGGCATCTTCGCCGTGACTTATGACGAACTCGCCTCTCTGCCCGTCGTGCAGCTATCGTACGATCAAAACAACACTTGCCTGACAGCAACCTGGGATGGGGGAGGGAGAGACTACAGGTTGCTCAAGAAAGGGTCTCTGACGGAGGGAGATTGGGTTTACGTCAGCGACGGCCCCTCCCATATTACGTCACCGCCCTGGGATAGCGGGCCGCTTGATGGGATTCGGGGGTTGTTTCTGCGACTTGAGCTGGCGGCGGAATAGCGTGGCCGGTTTTACACGGCAATGCCTGGACCCGGGCCGTGGCATTTCGTTACGGCGCTCCTTCAGAGTCATGGATCTTGGGGATGGGCAACGGTTTCTGGGCGTTGTGCCGCCCGGCGCATCGGTCTGGGCCCGGGCAGGGCATTGGATGAGCGACGGGCGGCCTACAATCGGGGGCATTCCTCTGCATCACAAGGCCGATAAACCGGCTCGAGCGACGAGCGGAAAACAGCCTCTGCGACGGTAACACTTCCATAAAGAAATTCGCGCTTGACAACAGTTCGGCGGCGAACTATTATTGCCTGCAGACTATGAATTCGAATCAAAGGCAAGAGAAAAGGCGCGCGGACACTCGCGGTGTTGTCGCGCAGATAGCTCGGATTCGCGAGCAGGCGAATTTGCTGATTGAGGAGGAGCTAAGAGGCTCCTCCATGACGGGACTTCTGCCCGCACATGGTTCCGTGCTCAATTACCTCTTTCAACAACGCGGGCCTGTCGCCATCAGAGAGGTTGTGAAACGTGTCGGGCGAGTGAAATCCACCGTGACCGGTATGTTGAACACGTTAGAGCAGCACGGATACGTTCACAAGACGGCCTCCGACACAGACAGACGCGTCATCTTAGTCGAGCTGACAAAGAAGGGACGGGCGTTGAAGCCGGACTTCGATCGTATATCCGAAAGACTGATTCGCCGCCTCTACGGATCCATGTCCCAGCAGGATCGAGAGACACTTGCTCGACTTTTGTCCGAGCTTGAACGAAACCTCAGGGGGGCACAGTGAACATGAACGGCATTTTTTCGGACGATTCGTTCGGCGGCGAACCATCTGAGGCAGCTCGCGGAGAGTCAGGATATGAGCGGGTTCTCAAACACAATAAGAAGGAGGATAAGTCATGACAGACACAATCCTGGTAACTGGCGCAACGGGCAATCTTGGCAGAAGTGTGGTACAGGCCTTGAGAACAACAGGCTTCCGGGTGAAGGCGGCATCGCGCCATCCTGAGACCGTCCCTTTGGCCGAGCATGTTGAGGCCGTGAGGATGGACTATACGGACCCATCCACGGTCGCCCCGGCGCTTGCCAATGTCAAGGGCGTATTCCTGATTGCTCCGCCCATGGATCCGGAAGCTCCAGCGAAACTTAAACCAATCATCGAAAAGGCTAAGACGCTCGGGGTCGAGCACATCGTGTTCACCTCCGCTCTGGGCGCCGACCAGAGCGAGCAGTCGCCTCTGCGTATTGTCGAACGCGCGCTGATCGCTTCGGGGGTGAACTACACCATTCTTCGTCCGAACTTCTTCATGGAGAATTTCTCGGCCGGCTTTGTGTCTCCGATGATAAAGAGCCAGGGGAGCATCTTCCTTGCCGCTGGGGAAGGCAAAACCAGTTTCATATCGACCCAGGACATCGCCGAAGTGGCGGCCACGGCCTTTGCGAAGAAGCTCTTCGGCAAGGAGTACAATCTTACGGGTCCCGACGCCCTCGACCACACGGAAGTGGCGAGAATCATCAGCAGGGCCATTGGCAAGAAGATTACGTACCAGCCCCTATCCGAAGAAGCGATGCTGCAGGGAGCGAGGCAGATGGGTATGCCTGAAGGCGCCGTGCAGTACATGAGAGTGCTCTACGCGGCCGTCCGAGCCGGTTACACGGCTGCGGTCACTTCGGATGTGGAGACCGTTACCGGCAGAAAGCCAATGACCTTCGACGCCTTCGCCCGCAAGAACGCGGCGGCTTGGGCCTAACCTTCATCCCGAAGGGCGCGTTATAAAGGAACAAGATCATGAGCACAAGACAGGCATTAAAAGCCACTTTCGAGGCAGCCACAGCAGATATGCGTGCTCCGCCCCGACCGAACTCTTCGGCAGAAGCTGGTATTCAGACTCGATATGAACTTCAAAAACCGGAAGGAGGTCTTCCCATGATTCGAAGCGTATCCACCACCGTTCTGTTGCTCGGTCTCATTCTTTTCGCGAGTGCCACTTCCGCCGCGCAGCTTTTCGCTCCCAAGGAGGGGCTGTACTATGTGAAGCAGTTCGGCGATGTAAAGTTTCACGTGTATGCCTCTCCGATCGCGGCTGGGGCCTCGGCCAGCGTGGTCATAGAGACCAAGAATTCTCTCATCCTGCAGGACGTGCAACAAAACAAGCCCCAGATGGATGAACTCAAGACCCTGATCCAATCCATCGGCAAGCCCCTGCGGCGGATCTACATCTCCCATGACCATTCGCACCACTGGGCAGGGCTCGAGCTGTTACCGGGCGTCCCCGCCTATGCCAACCAGGCGACCATCGATTTCATGAAGCAGAAGGGCGAAGCGGAACTCCAGGCCCTGAAGAATCAGTTCGGTTCCCAAGCCATTCCCTACAGCAAGGTGGTCGTGCCTGGGAACGTGCTGCAAGCGGGGAGCGGGGAGGTCATCGACGGTCTGCGCTTCGTCTTCAGCTCCCCCGCACCTGAACTCACGGGACCTGTGGTCTTCATGGAGTTTCCCGATCAGAAGGTCATGATCACGCACCACCTGGCCTACGTGGGAGTGCACGTTCCCCTGCCGCCGGTCGAGGCGCGATTGGCCAAGCTGAATGAGATGAGGACCAAGGATTGGGCATGGGTGATCGGCGGGCACGGCGTTCCCGTTCCCGGACCGGAGTATTTTTCGAAAACGATCGATTATTACACCACACTGGGGAAGGTGATCAAGGAGTCCCCGGATGTGGCGACTGCGAAAGACAAGATGATGAAGGCCTACCCGAGCTATGGCGGAGTGGTACTGCTTGATCTTCTGCTGCCCGGTTTTTACCCACAATAACATACAATCGGGGCGCATCTGTTGATAGCGGACCGAGAGTCTGCCCTGAACCAGCTTTCGGAATACCTGGATCAAGCTCGGAGAGGAACATGAGACGCACGAAAAAGCCAATTCTGACGATAACTCTATCGGCGGTCTTGTCCCTGGCTGCGGTGGTGTGGGCGGGCGAGCCAGTCGCAGGCGAGCCGGGGCTGACATTCTTTGGTTGGTCGGACCAGCACATACAGACCGATGGCAATGGCAGCCACCTGATACCAGCAATCGAGGCCATGAATGGCCTGCCCGGCCCGACGTATCCCGATAACATCGGCGGCAGTGTTGCTGAGCCGGAATTTGTGTTCGGCTGCGGCGACATCACGGAGTGGCCCACCGCAGCCGCTCGAGATACATACAACGAGTTGGTTACGAAGCGGCTGAAGTTCCCTGCCTATGACATCATGGGCAACCACGACGAAGGCGGCCTGGCGCCCAGCGAGACGATGAAGAAGTGGATCCTTGCTCGGCACGAGTCCCTCACCTACACCTTCGACAAGGGCGGCGTCCACTTCATCGCCCTGTTCTCCGGGTACGATGAGAGCCTCAACAACCCCGCCCAGCCAATCACCAAAGAAGCGCTCGATTTCATTCGCAAGGACCTCGCCGACGTTCCTAAACGGAAGCCTGTCGTTGTCGCCATGCACCTTTGCTTTGAGGCTCTCACGAACCGAGATGAACTGGTCGAGGCGTTCGGCGATGCCAATGTCATCCTCGTTCTGGGGGGCCATTATCATAAGGCGACAGTGAACAGGTACCGCGGTATCAACTTCGTTCAGCTTCCTTCGCCCGCGCCGAACAGCCCAAACGAGTTCACCGTCATCCGCATCACACCGGACCGGCTCGTCGCTATTCCTTATGACTACGAGAAGAAGGAATGGGACACTGATCCCAAGAAAACGCTGGATGTCGAGATTAGCGGCCTGAAAAGCGACAGATAGTCCTCATGGGACAAAGGTCTAAGTGAACCGACCTTTGTTCTTGGTGTCCTACTGCCTCGCTCTCCGGTGTCGAGGGTCCGCGAACGCCAGTGCCCGATTCTCCCTCGCCCCGATGAGGCCGTGTCCGTAGTATTGAAGAAGCCTGCCGTCGAGGGTTGCAGGGTGGTGTGTGCTTTCATGAGCATGGCGCCGGACAACCCACTGCACTGCCGAGGTGACCTGCCACAGATCGGGCTATGGTGAAGCCTCCAGCATCAAGAGGGCATCTTCCCATTCATCCGGTGTCGAAAAAGACTGCGCTCCCGTGGTGGGAAAAACGCCGACCGTAACCGAATCGCCGGTTTTCGGATCAACCCAAAATACACTCACTTTGGCTGAGGCGATCTTGTTCATATTCACGGAGAACGAGCTCTTGCTGCCCAAGTAAACCATAACCCATTTGCCGTCTTTGTGACAGGCCGATAGATTCAACACCCTTCCGCTGGTGTTGCCGCCGGTCGCCAATATGGTTTGATCCGGAACGAGATTCCACCACTCTTCGCGGGCCAGGAATATCTTCTTGAGGATGCCCATTTGAACGGCGCCGGGTGCATCCAGGGCTTTCTTCCATGTAGGCAGCACTCGCCAACTGTCGTTGTGCCCGTAGGTATGGTGAGCGCCGGCCAAATATGAGTAATAGGCCTGTCTGCGAATCCACAGAGGCGTAACGTCAAATCCATATTCCGAGCCTTGCTCATAGGCGCCCTCCGCCATCAACACAGGCTTGACCGGCTTAAGGTTGTAATCCGTGGTCACCATCGGATAAATCAAGTGGACACTGTTCCATGTCTGCATCGAGTCGAAATCGAGCCACGGTTCCTCGTGAATGAAGCTGGATGAGTACGGCGCCGGGTCCGGTTTGAAGGTAATGATATGGTAGCCCTCGTCTCCTTCCTTGAGGCCGGCCGCCAGTTCCCGAAGAACCGGAACAAATTCCTGTTTGGCCTCGGGCGTCATGGACCAGACTATGTTCGGCACACGCTTGTACCGCGTCGCAAGCCACTTCGCCCATGCCCGGGCGTTCTTCACGGTTATATGATTGCGGTAACGTTGATGGTAAAGCGTCACGGAAAAGACAAGGTCGTTTTCACCGGCTATTTGGATAACACCGTCCACATTTTTGAAGTACGCCTCGTTTGGCGTGAGGGGATCGTCGTTGAGCCAGGGCTTTTCGTCATACACGTTGGGCTGTGTGCCGTCACCGACGCCCATGAGCATCGCCTGGACAAAAGCAAAGCCGTTGGCCTTGACGCGCTCAAGGGTCGTCCTGGCTTCATCAAGAGTGTATTCCCGGAAAATCTGCCATTGAGTGGTTCCTAACCAGAAGACCGGGTTGCCCTTCTGGTCCACGAAATACCTCCGATTCTCACTCACCTTGATGGGATAGACTGGTTGCGCGGCGAGGGCGCTGCCAGCCAACG
>JAUYEE010000344.1 GCA_030691545.1 bacterium
TCGCCCCGGCTTTGATCGCCGCGTTCAGCGTCTTGTGAAGAATGAGCCGCCCGCCGTGGCAGGACAACTCGACGGTATCTTCACCCGTGTAACTTCGTGGGCCGCGCATCACGGTGAGGAGAACTCTGTCAATGACCTGCCCCTCCGTCTCAACGAGTCCATAATGCACCGTGTGCGTCGGGAAGCTCGACGGGGGTCCCTCTTTGCAGCGAAAGACCTTATCGGCGATTTTCACCGCATCCGGTCCACTGATACGGACGATTCCCAGCCCGCCCTGTCCGACGGGAGTGGAGATGGCCGCTATTGTGTCGGAAGCATTCATCGCAACAGGGCGCTTCATCGAGTGACCCTCGCTCGCTCCCGGTATGGGTTGACGTTTTCGGAGCATCCTTCATGGATTTCTTGTTGGAAAAGACCGAACACTGCGAGTATACAGTCTCCACGCTTCCCAGGCAACGATTCAGGGACCGCCGGATTCGCCTGCGTTTTATGCCGAGTCGGTCAATGCCGGTTGCGGCAATGGGGTTCTCGGGGTTATACTCAACCGTGCTTACAAGGCATTAAAGCCGTGCAACAGAATGAGGATTCCGAATTCACTCTTATGTCGCAGAGAAAGCCGCTGAACTCCGTGCTGGTCAAGCCCGCTGGCGCCGACTGCAACATGGCGTGCGAATACTGCTTCTATCTCGAAAAGTGCGGCATCTACCCGAAGAAGAAAGTCCACCGCATGAGCATCCCCGTCCTCGAGGAGATGGTCAAGCAGCTCATGCAGGCGGGTGAGCCACCCCCCAGCGTGGTCTCCCTCAACTGGCAGGGTGGCGAACCGACTCTCATGGGACTGGACTTCTTCCGGAAGGCGGTGGCTTTCGAGCAGAAGTACGGTCGAGACGGTCAGTACGTCGGCAACGGCTTTCAGACGAACGGACTCCTCATCAACGACGAATGGTGCCAATTCCTGAGCGAATACAAGTTTCTCGCTGGGCTTTCCCTGGATGGTCCCCAGCACGTTCACGATAAGTACCGTCGAGACCGCGGCGGGCGACCGACCTGGCAGCGCGTCATGAAAGTTGCCGAACTCATGGCGAAACATCGAGTCTCGTACAACATCCTCGCCGTCGTGAACGATTACTCCGCGCAATTCCCCACGGAGGTTTACACGTTCCTGACGCAGGAGGCTCTCCCGCCCGAAGTCGAGGAGAGATTCCTTCAGTTCATTCCCATCGTAGAGACGAACCCCGAAACAGGCGGGGCCGCCCCATTCTCCGTTTCTGGCGACGCGCTCGGGAAGTTCCTCTGTCAGGTTTTTGATTGCTGGCTGGCGGATTTCAAAGACGGCTGGCCCACCGTCTCCATCCGGTTCTTCGACACTCTTTTTCATTCCTACGTCGGCATGGAGGCGCCGGAATGCAGCAGCATGAAGGAGTGCGGACCCTACGTCGTCGTCGAGCACAACGGCGACGTCTATTCCTGCGACTTTTTCGTCGAGCCGGGGTGGAAGCTCGGCAACCTCATGAAGGACAAGCTAATTGACTTGCTGAACAGCCCCCGACAGCAGGAGTTCGCTCGCAGGAAAGCGACCTTGCCTCAGCCCTGCCTGGAATGCCGCTGGCTCCAGATGTGCCGCGGCGGCTGCACCAAAGACCGTATCCGCGACGCGACCGACAAGGGCCTGTGCCACTTCTGTGCCTCGTTCAAAATGTTCTTCGAGCACGCTGACGGTGAATTCTGCCGCCTCGCACAGAAATGGCGCCGCGGCGACCGTCCCGGAGTCCGCCCCGCTCAATAGCGCAGACACTGCGGATTTGCGATTGACAGACGGATTTAGCTGCACGATGATTGCGGGCGCTCGAAATGGAGTCTAAAGAACGTTGAGAGCTGAATGCATGGCGGGCTGTCATTGTTGCCAGCTCGAGCGCCGCTTCAACTGTCCCGAGTTGAGGGCGCCTCCTGCGCCGCCACAGCGGAAGGTTTATCGCTGCGGCTGAGTTTTGACGTTATGGTGTGAGGGAAGCGGATGGTGGAAAAACAATTACCGAAGTTGGACAAAACGGCTTTCTCCGTTGTCTCGTTGCGAGAGCCACACACGGACCGAGCCTACTGGCACTCCAAGACGCCCCAGGAAAGGCTGGCGGCGGTCGAGGTGAGCCGGCGAATGGTGTATGGTTATGATCGAGCTACATCCCGACTTCAGAGATTTCTTGAAGTTGCTGAACTCCATGGGCGTTAGGTACTTACTGGTTGGCGGCTATGCGGTGGGCTGCCACGGTTACCCGCGCGCGACGGCGGACATGGATGTGTGGGTCGCCGTTGACAAGGAAAATGCCGAGAAAACCTGCAAGGCTCTCGAGGAGTTTGGCATCCCGAAGAACCTGCTCAGTCTCGATCTGTTTCTTGAGAAAGATAAGGTGATCCAGATGGGTCTTCCCCCTGTGAGGATCGAAGTGATTACCGGCGCCTCCGGCGTTGGTTTTGACGAATGCTATGCGCATCGCGAAAGGGTTGAAGTCGAGGGCGTTTGTGTGGACGTTATCGGCCTGGATGCGCTCAAGAAGAACAAGAAGGCCTGCAGTCGTCCAAAAGACCTTGAGGACCTCCTTCATCTCCCATAAGCACTCAACTCGGCCAGTACTGTTCGGCAATTTGTATCGCTCATTGCCCGGGAGGCAATTGCGAGACTCGCACATTGTTCTGTTATGGGGATTGCAGGTACGCTGCTTGTCGCATCCGCACTGGCGCCGCTGTCGCGGGCGCCCGATTGGCCACCGTGTGCCGGACCTGCCTGTGAGCGGTTCAACAGCCAAGGAGCTCGTGGATGAGTTCAGCCGCTTTCTGAGCACCGTCAGTGGGAATAGGCGGATAGGAAACCTTCTTTCCGAGGTTGGAGATGACCTTTTCCGCAAGAGTCACCGGTGTGGTCTCGGAATATGACATTCGGATCCCAGCTTTGTGCCTTGCCAGGCGGCCGGCGACATGGACCTGCTGCTCGAAATGCTGCCCGAGTGGAAAGTACAGGAACGGTCGCTTCAGCGCGGTCAGTTCAAGCGTAGTCGTTCCGCCTCCTTGAACGATAGCCAGATCGCTCGCGGCAAGGTGCTCGTAAAGACGGGGAACATAACCTCTGATGTCCACTCCCTTCGGCACATCGAGGGATTCAGGGGCAAGGCGAGGCCCGCACACGAGCACCATTCGCAGATTTGGAATCGTCTTCCTGATGATTGGATAAGCCCGCCCGCAAAGCTCGAGCAACTCCCTGCCAATGGAAGTCCCGCCGATGGCACAGACGACCAACGGCTCCTCGCCGTAGCCGAGTTTTGCCCGGACCTCCGTTTTATCCGTGTACTCTGCCGGGTCGAAGCGTAAGACGTACCCGACGAATTTGAGGTTCGCCCGAGCGTACTCGCGACGATTCGGCAGAAGAAAGCCAAGCTTCCCATCGGGAATGTCCCTCGGTTCTCCCACAAAAAGTCCCAGATTGCTTCTCTCAGAAAGGAGTTTGTTGACCCATACCCACCACAATTGGACAGATAAATCAGAAGCTTCTCGAGCGGATTGTTTGTCACCGAGTCGCTTCCAAAGAAGTCGAAGATCATAACAAATGGCGCCTCTACGCCGACCACTTTTGCTGCCACGGCGGTGGCGATCTCATAAGCCTCATCAGCGACAACGACGTCGAATCGTCGCCTTCGAACCGCCCTGCGAAAGGCTCTCACATTTTGTTTCCATTCCTTCCCTGCATTGAAGGCGTACTTCAGGACGTTTAGCCGGAAGCCCTTCTCTGCGGCACGCTCGGCCGGAACGTTGTCGTTGCCATACAGGCTTGTCTCGGAAGCGAGTTCCTCACCCGATTCCTTGAGCAGCACCGTCGCTGGGTGACAAGCCAACCAGGATATTTCCAGCTCAGGGTTTTGCCTGCGAAGCTCATTGGCTATCGCCAGGTCTCTGACGACATGTCCCAGACCCACGGACCCGCTGACGTATAGGACGTGTTTCTTGCTCATTGTTGGTAAACGAACGCCAATTCCACCCAGAATGTGTCTGTTCTGTAACTTGAGCCCCGAAACCGCTTGGAGCGACGCAGGAAATTCCTTTGTCCACATCGCTCCTTGGCAACCCACGACCGGGCGTCTCTGCGTCCGGAGTTCTTATCGCATCTACGGGCGGGGCAGTCAACTCCTTTGCCGCTGCTCCGACTTACCGGGCGGCGCATGGTTTGTCGAGGCCACTTTGTTCTCTGACAGGCAATTCACCACCTGGGCTGATTTCAACACAACTGCTTCATCGGGGTTCTACAGAATCATCCTGAAGTGACGGGCATCTCCTGGGCGTATCATTTCCCAAACGAGCAACGGGTTGTGTCGTTGTTACACCTCGCTCGGAATGCCCTTCGCGCAGAACGCCCGCCTGAAAGGTTGTGACCCTTGCAGTGAAGGTCTCTCTGCGTCCGAGAGGGCACATGCTATTTATCTCAGGAGCCAGAGCAGGATGAGCACGGCCGCGGCTCGACAACCCATCAGCAGTTGATTCTCCTGGCCTTTTCGAGTAAATTACGGCAGCGACGGACGTCTGAGTGGAGCATGAAACAACGCGCTTCGCGTGAGAATCGGCGGTTTCCGGCGGGAGTACCCCTCGGCCAGGAAGACGCCGATTCTCTTGCGTCCTGTTGGCATCTCACTGCATACCGGTTACAAAAGGAGACGAATCGTATGGTGCGAACATGTTGCGATGGCCCTCGGGTGCCGAGGCGTTCTGTCTCTGTTCGACCGGCAGCGCGCCAGGGCGGCTGGAGTCGCCTGATTCGGTGCGCGTTTATCTGTGCCATGGCGGCGGCTTTGTTCTCCGTGGCCGCTGACGTGAAAGGGGAAACATCCCAGGCTGTCTCTCCAGCAACGCCGCAGAAGATCGCCGTCCTGTGTGCGCAGCTCAGCAGCCCTAACTCCGACGTGCGGTTCAAGGCGCACCGCGAACTTGGGGGCATTGGAAAGCCCGCGGTTCCGGCTCTCATCGAAGCGTGCCGGAGTGAGAACTATGATACCCGCGAAGCCGCCTCCTATGCCTTGGGAGAAATTGGCGAGCCCGCCGTGCCTGAGCTTATCGCGGCTCTGAAGGGCAAAGACTACCACGTCGTTGAATATGCCGCAAGGGCTCTCGGGCAAATTGGGCCCCCGGCCAGGGAGGCAGTCCCTCATTTGATTGCGCTCTTGCTTAAGGTGGGCGGACGGCTCCCGGGTATACCCCTGGAGGGGGTCAACGCTCTCGGCGCCATCGGTCTCTCCGGTTACGATGCGAAGGACGCCAAGACCGCCGTCATCCGCGAGGGCGTCGAGGCCATCCTTCTGCAGGAGCTTTACCATCACGAAGCGGAAGTCCGCGCCGCAGCAGCTCGCGCTCTGTCCAGGACCAACCCGGAACCCACTCGCGTTCTCCCCGCTCTCATCAAAGCGCTGGAAGACAACGATAGTAGCGTTCGCCAATCCGTAGCGGAGACCATTCGTGGCTTCGGTTCAAAGGCAGCCTCAGCCGGCCCCGCCCTGACAAAAGCGCTCGGAGATAGCAGCCCTTCCGTGAGAAGAGAGGCTGCTCGGGGCCTTGGCCAGGTCGGTGTCGCGGCGAAAGACGCTGTGCCGGCTCTCACCCGAGCCCTCGGCGATAGTAACCCTGAGGTGAGAGAAAGCGCAGCTTATGGCCTCGACCTTTTCGGTCCCGCAGCGAAGGACGCTCTGCCCGTTCTCACCCGAGCCCTCAAGGACACGCAGGCGTCTGTTCGCATGAGTGCCGCGAGAGCCATTATCTCCATCGCTCCCCCGGGCACGCAGGCTATTTCGGCTGTCGCGTCCTGCTTGACGGACGAAGATAAGTACGTGCGATGGCTTGCCGCGCGGACGCTCGGCGAGGTCGGCCCCGCCGCGAAAAGTGCTCTCCCTGCCCTTCGCCGGTCGTTCGACGATAAGGAAGTGGACGTACGGAGGGCTGCCGTTTCCGCTCTCGCCAAGATCGGGCCCGAACCGGCAGATCTCTCCCTCCTGACGGGTATCCTGAAGGACGAAGACTCCACGGAACAAGAGGAGGCTGCGATGGCTCTGGCGGCCATGGGCGTTCCTGCCGTCCAACCGCTCATAGAGATGCTCCAGAGGGGCTATAGCTATGGCCATATCCACGTGGCTCAGGCCCTTGCTGCGATGGGACCCGATGCCAAGGCAGCGGTCCCCGCCCTTATTGGGTCCATCGAGCGCTTGTCCCAAAAAAGCTGGGGCAAGGGCCTCCTGCGGGAGGCAGCAAGAGCCCTTGGTTTCATCGCGCCAGAGTCCGCCCCCGCGGCGCCTGTCCTGATCGGGCTTCTGAAGGACCAGGACCCCGAAGTCCGCGAACAGGCAGCCTTTGCTCTCGCGCGCATTGGCGCCACTGTGGAAGGTACTCTCCCGGACCTCAGAAAGGCTCTCCCAGCCCTCAAAGAGGCTCTTAAGGACCAATCGGGTTCGGTTCGATGGCGCGCGGCGCAAGCTATGGTGGCGATTGACCCTCCCGGGAAAGAAGCCGTTGCTATCCTGACCGCCCAGCTCCAGGACAAGGATGCCGGGGAACGATCCAGGGCTGTCTTTGCGTTGCGGAGACTGCGCGCCATTGCAGCGCCGGCGTGCGGTGCCCTCGCCAGAGCCTTGTTGGACCCTGCGGCAGAGGTTCGAGCTGAAGCAGCGCGGGCTCTCGAGGCAATCGGGCCCGCCGCGAAGGAGGCGCTCCCCGCACTGCGCAAAGCCGCTGAGGACCCGGACGCCTCCGTGCGGAAAGCGGCAGTCCAAGCCCTCGGGAAGATCGAGCGTGCTAAATGAATAGCGCGATTCTGCTCGTCCGGGTTTTTCGGGCGGTTCCGCAGCGAGATAGACTCAACGCTTCTCGCCGACGCAAAATCCCCGCGTAAGGAAAAACATTTGCCTCGCTTCCGGTTGCGGGTAGAATAGGGGTTCAGTGAGTAGGTCGCATTACAAGGAGGCTGCAGATTTCATGATAGAAGCGATGAAAGAAGACAAAGAAACGCTCTTGACATATCTCCGGCAGATGCTGGAAATCCGGCATTTTGAAGAGAAGGTGATGGAGCTTCTCGCTCAGAACATTATCAAAGGCGCTTCCCATCTCTACGCCGGGCAGGAGGCCGTCGCCGTCGGGGCCTGCGCGGCGATCGAGCCAACGGATTACATCACCTCCACCCATCGCGGGCACGGTCATTGTATTGCCAAAGGTGGACAACTACCGCAGATGATGGCGGAGCTTTGCGGGAAGAAGACCGGTTACAGCCGGGGTCGCGGCGGTTCGATGCACATCGCTGACGTTGCCAAAGGGAACATGGGCGCCACGGGAATCGTCGGCGGAAACATTCCCGCCGCTACGGGAGCAGGCCTCGCCCTGAAAATGCGCGGGGAGAAAAAAGTGGTTCTCTGCTTTTTCGGTGACGGAGCCGCGAACAATGCGACCTTCCACGAATCACTGAACATGGCGGGCGTCTGGAAGCTCCCGGTCGTTTACATCTGCGAGAACAATCTTTACGGGATGAGCGTTTCCACGAAGCGCGCGTGCGCCGTGGAGGACATTGCAACACGAGCTTCCGCCTACAACATGCCGGGAATGATTGTTGACGGGCAAGACGTGCTCGCCGTCAAGGAGGCGGTTGCCAAAGCCGTCGAGCGAGCCAGAGCGGGACTCGGCGCCACACTCATTGAAGCGAAAACCTATCGTTACTTCGGGCACTCCCGGAGCGATCCAAGAACGTATCGCACGAAGGAAGAGGAGAAATTCTACAAGGAGCAACGAGACCCAATCAGTCTGTTCAAAGGGAGGCTGCTCGAGCAGAAGATTGCGACCAGCGACAAGCTTGAAGCCATCGAGAAAACGGTCGCGGAGGCGGTCGAGCAGGCGACCAAGTTCGCCCTCGACAGCCCTTACCCCGACCCAAGCGAGTTGTATGATTTTCTTTATGTCGAATAACACGACCCCGGCTGCTGAGCGAATGTGTGTTGGATTCTGAAGGAAAAGGAGCATGAGTGAGAAGTTTTTTTGGGAAGCAATTCGAGATGCTCTGAGAGAGGAGATGATCCGAGACCCCAATGTGTTCTTGATGGGGGAGGACATCGCCATCTACGGCGGCGCCTACGGAGCCACTCGCGGGCTGTACGAGGAGTTCGGTGAAGAGCGAGTCCGCGATACGGCAATTTCTGAAGCCGTCATCGCCGGAGCAGCCACCGGCGCCGCGATGTTGGGTATGCGCCCCGTCGCGGAAATCATGTACGCGGACTTTCTGACGTTGGCTATGGACCAACTCGTCAACACGGCGGCCAAGAACCGTTACATGTTCGGCGGGCGCACGAAGGTCCCCATGGTTCTGCGGACCGAAGGAGGCGCCGGACGCGGAATCGCCGCTCAGCACTCCCAGAGCACAGAAGCCTGGTTCAACCACGTCCCCGGATTGTACCTCGTGATGCCGGCGACTCCGTATGACGCGAAGGGGCTGCTAAAGACCTGCATCCGTGACGACAATCCCATTCTCTTTATCGAGCACAAGATGCTTTACGGCACCAAGGGCGAAGTGCCCGACGAGGAGTACCTGATCCCCCTCGGATTGGCTGACGTCAAGCGGGTCGGCAAGGACGTAACCATTATTGCGTACTCGAAGATGGTTCTGGAATCGCTCAAGGCTGCGAAGGACCTCGCGGCAGAAGGGATTGAGGCGGAGGTTGTGGACCTTCGCTCCATCAAGCCGCTTGATGTGGACACTATCCTTCGGTCTGTTCGCAAGACTGGCAAAGTGGTCTGCGTTTCCGAAGGGTGCAGGACGAACGGCGTCCCGAGCGAGCTGATTTCTGTCATTCAGGAGCAGGTTTTCGATTATCTCGACGCGCCCGTGAAGAGGGTCTGTGCCGCAGACGTGCCCATTCCCATGAGTCCCACGCTGGAGGAGGCGGCCATTCCATCGGCGCATAACATCGTGCAAGCGGCAAAGGAACTTCTGGCGTAACCTCAAGTAGCGCAGGCGTCTCGCCTGCATCTTCAATTGGAGAGCCATGGCGACACCGGTAATAGTGCCTGAACTCGGCGAGACGATGAACGAGGCGACCATCGTCCGATGGCTGAAAAAAGAAGGGGATGTTGTCAAGAAAGGAGACGTTCTCCTGGAAATCCAGACCGATAAGGCGGTGCTGGAGGTCGAGAGCTTCGTTTCGGGCACTCTGTTGAAAGTCCTCGGTCAGCCGGGCGAGACTTTGCCAGTGCTTCAGGTCATTGGTTTCATCGGAGAGCCGGGCGAGAAGCTGTCGGAAGTGGCGAAGCCTCTCCATGCGGAAAAGCGTCCGACCCCGGAGAGGAAGCCTCGCCGGGGCGGGGTGACACCGCCGGAGCCCGCTGCTGCTGCCGAGACGCCCGCCCGCGTCGTCGAGGTGCGCTTGGGCGCACCTCCACCTCCCCCACGCGTCGAAAAACGCTTCACAATTTCCCCTCGCGCCAGGAAACTCGCCAGAGAACGCGCCATTGACCCCACCAAAATCACGGGAACCGGGCCGGAGGGGAGGGTCATCGAGCGAGATGTTCTTGCCTACCTCGAACGAAAAGGTTACGACAAGCTGCTCATTTCGCCGACGGCGAGGCGCCTCGCTGCCGACTTGAGTATTGACATTCTCGACCTGAAAGGGTCCAGGCCGCGGGGCAAAATCCTCAAGGAAGACGTGCTCAAGGCCGAGCGGCAGAAGCCGCGTCCCCTCACCCAGACTCGCAAAATCATCGCCTCGAAGATGGTCCGCAGCGCAAGGGAGATACCCTACTATATCGTGACGGTCGCTGTGGATATGACGGAACTTTCCGAAGTCAGGGAGAGACTGAATAAGGAAAAAACGCAGAGAATTTCATACAACGACTTCATTGTCAAGGTGTGTGCCTTTGCGTTGCGGTCATTCCCAATTGTCAACGGGGTATGCCTTGGGGATATGTATCGAGTCAATGAAGATGCCAATATCGGGGTGGCGGTGGACATGGAGGAGGGACTGATTGTGCCGGTAATCCGGAACGCTGACCGCAAGTCCCTCGACCAAATAGCCAGGGAGAGTTCAGAGCTGGCCGAAAAGGCGAAAAGGAAGAAACTTCTGCTGGATAATCTCCAGGGGGCCACTTTCACCATCTCCAACATGGGCATGTTGGGTGTGGAGAGCTTCACCGCAATCATACCGCCGGACCAGGCGGCCATCCTCGCTGTCGGCGCCGTTTCGGACGCCGTGGTCGTGCGAGACGGCAAACCCGCCGTCAGGAAAATCATGAAAATCACCCTCAGTTCCGACCACCGAATCATTGACGGCGCCGTCGCCGCCCGATTTCTTAACGAAGTTAGAAACCGCCTCGAGAATCCCTCCTGGGCGGGGTGAGTCCCCAGGGAGCTACTCTTCGCAATCCATTGCGCCGGAGACTCTTTCTCGGCGTGAGAATCGCGCGGAGTGCGTGATTCTCACGCATAGGCCGCCATTGGCTACCAGCCCGGCCCCGGACAAGAGGTTGACGTACCGAAGTCTCCCTTCGCGCAGGTGCCTGACCGGCAAGGTGTAATACCCGTTCCGAGGGTCATCGTAACTCCGGCCGCCTCCCCTTTGGGGCCGTGGCACAGGAATTGCAGTTTCCGGATTCAGGTACCCAAACCACCCCCCCGGGTGGGAACGGGTGCGTTCGCCGTCCCCGAAGTGGGTGTTGCTTGCATCCCGTTTAACCAAAGGGGAACCGCCCGAGCCCCTTCTCCCGAGCAGACGGCGCCAGAACTGAAACGCCCACCAGGGCTTCCGGCACAGCCCGTTCCCACCCGGCGATTTTTTGCGCTCCTTTCCTTTCCTTTCTCCTTCATCGCCTCTGACATGCGGTATTGTATTCGAATGCTGCAAGGTTTTTCTGCTTGAATGGCGCGCGGGTTTCGCATATAACATACGCACTGTCCTCAAAAACCAGGCGAGAGCCCTCCGAGGGCGCTCTTCGTCTTGAAAGGCTTCTTTGATGGAAACGTGGTGGTTCGCAACGATGCACTCTCTTTTTGTTTTGGCTCAGAAGGCCCCGGCTCCGGGTTGGTTATCGTATCTGCCGTTCATCGTCATTGGCCTCCTTTTCTACATGCTTCTTATCAAGCCCCAGCAGAAGCAGCGAAAGGAACAGCAGCACATGCTGGCCAATATCAAGACCGGCGATAAGGTCCTCACCACCGGCGGCATTTATGGAATGGTCACCAATGTGAAAAACGGAATCCTCGTCCTCAAGATTGCGGAGGGCGTCAAAATAGAGGTAGCCCGGGATGCAATCCGCGCGGTTGTTAACGGGAAGGAAACGTCTCCACCTTCTCAGGCGGCGGACGCTTCGGGTCCGCCCAAACGCCGTTGAGACCTTTTGTGACGAGGGATTTTCTTGGTCGTGTGGCGTCGGCCGGGCCATAACCGGAACTCGACCATCAGCCCCGCCTGCGGCGGGGTGTCCAAAACCAGTTGTTCCGAACATCTTCTTTGGAAGGGATAAAGCCGAATGCAACGAAGCGTGAAGTGGCGGTTAATCATCATCGCAATCATCCTGACATTTGCCCTCTTCAACCTGTATCCCACCCTGAGGTGGGCAACGATTGCGGACAGCCGCAAGGCGGAAATCACCTCTCAGTGGGAGACGCAGGCAAAGGAACTCCGCGAGGATCTGAAATGGAATCGGCTGATTCCCAAGGAGCAACTGGCGGAAATCTCGTCGGTCATCGCGCCGATTCTTGAAGCTTATGAAAGCGGGGCCATTGACGCCAAGTTCCGGGAAAGAATCAAAGAGACGAATCTCGATTCCCTACCCGAGGAAGAGAAAGAGGAGTTCGTCACTCTCTGTGGCAAGCTGACCGGAAAGGAGCTCACTCTTAAGTCCAGCAGCAAGGACGTTGACAAGGCCATCGCTGCTGTACGCGGCGTACAGGAGAAACTGGACAAAACCTTCTGGAACTGGGTGAAGAAGCCGAAGTGGGAGCAGCTTAGCCAGAGCGAGAGACAAAGATACCGGGAGGTTGTACAGGCCCTCACCGATTGGAGGATTCCCCGAAAGCCCAGCGTGGGGCGAAACGTCGCCAATTGGTTCAAGAGATGGTGGCTGGGAGATGAGAGCCTGGTCATCAGTCTCGGCCTGGACCTCAAGGGGGGCAGTTACTTCGTTCTCGAGGTCGAGAAACCGAGGGGGGTGTCCCTCGCCGACGCCGCCGATGGGGCCATTCGCGTCCTGCAAGACCGAATCAACCGCACGGGCGTCCGTGAGCCAATCATCCAGCGCCAGGGGAGCAATCGTATCATCGTCCAACTCCCCGGCGTGACCGATATTAACCGGCAAAGAAGGCTCATTGAGCGCCAGGCGGTCATGAGATGGATGCTTGTGGACGAACCGCGCCTCAAGCTAAGCCAGTTCTCCGAGGACAGGCTCGTGCGGCTCTACGACAGGACCCTGGAAGAGCTCCGCAAAGAGATGGGCCTCGGCCCCACGGCGGAACCTCCCATGAGCGCTCTGGACGAGAGGCTAAAGGACTTCATCCCTCCGGATACTATCCTGAGAATCTACGAGCACGAAACGCGAAGCCCGGGCGGCGGCAGAGTGATGAGACGCATGCCTCTTCTTCTTCAGTCCACCCCTGAGGAGCCGGAGGTGATTCCGGGCGGTGAAGTAGCGCGCGCCATGGCCACCCGAAGCTCTGACACAGGGGAGCCCATCATCAGCTTTGCTCTGAGCGGTGGGGGGGCCAGGACCTTTGGCCGAGTTACGACACAGTACAACGCGACGTCAAAAGCTGGCAAGGAATATGGGGGCTGGCGACTGGCCATTCTTCTCGACGACAAAGTCATCTCCGCTCCCCACATCAAGAGCGAGATTCTTGGCGGTTCCGGCCAAATCGAAGGGGACTTTTCCCCGGAGGAAGCCCGAGACCTGGCCATCCAGCTCCAAGCAGGGGCTCTCCCTGCAAAGCTCAACATCGTCGCGCAAAACACGGTCGGACCCACCCTGGGCGCCGATTCCATTCGCAAGGGCGTTTCAGCGGGCATATTAGGTCTCGCGCTCGTCGTTGTGTTCATGGTTGTGTATTATCTCATGGCGGGTTTGATCGCCAATCTCGCGCTGGCTCTCAATATCGTCATCATCCTGGGACTGCTCGCCGCGTTGCGAGCAACTCTCACTCTCCCCGGCATTGCCGGCATCATTCTGACCATCGGTATGGCGGTGGACGCCAACGTGCTCATCTACGAGCGAATCCGAGAGGAGTTGGCCGCCGCAAAGAAGATGGCCGCCGCCATTGATAGCGGATACCAGAAAGCCTTCCGGACGATCCTCGACTCCAACGTCACCACGCTAATCAGCGCCGTGATCCTTTACTACCTCGGTTCGGGTCCGGTGCGAGGTTTCGCGGTGACGTTGATCATTGGCATCGCCACCAGCATGTTCACGGCTATCGTAGTAACGCGGGTGGTCTTTGACCTCCTTCTGCGGTCCAAGCGTTTCACCAAACTCCCCATGCTCACCTTACTTCGAAAGCCCAGTTTCGATTTCATCGCACAGAAGAGAAAGGCGATCATTCTTTCGCTCGCTGTCATTGTTCTGGGCATGGTTACCTTTGGGGCGAAGTGGTCAAAGAACTTCGGAATAGACTTCTCCGGTGGGCAGAGGGTAACTCTGGTCTTTGAGAAGAAGATAGTCCCACAGGACCTCGAGAGTATTCGCAAGGCTCTCTCAGCCAGTGCGGGCATTGAGGACTTGAGCCTGAGCCGATTCACCCCCCAGGGCAAGGACCCGGATACGGGTATCACTGTCGTCGCCAAGCTGGCTGAGGGCGAGGAGTCCGCTTCGTTGGCCGAGCGAGTTAAGGCCGTTCTCCCCGGTAACCCCATGGTGGACGAGTCTCAGGACATCGTTTTCCCAACGGTGGCACACCGGCTCTGGAAACAGGCCGCCATTGCCTTGCTGGTTGCCGTGCTCGGAATGATCATCTACATGTCCTGGCGATTCGAGTTCCGTTTTGCCATCGGGGGAGTCGTTGCCCTTTTCCATGACGTATTCGTCACCGTGGCGTTCATGACAGGCTTCTTCATCCTCACCCGGCGTCAGCTCAATCTTCCGACCGTTGCTGTCCTCTTGACGATTATCGGCTATTCGATCAACGACACCATTGTGATCTTTGACCGCGTCCGGGAGGACATGAAAATCATGAAAGGCGTGGCCCTGAAAACCATCATGAATACCGCCATCAACCAGACACTCAGCCGGACTATTCTGACGTCATTGACCACCCTGGTGGTGGTCATCTGTCTGTTTGTCCTCGGCGGACAGGCAATCAACGATTTTGCCTTTGCCATGCTGGTCGGGCTCATCGCCGGGACCTATTCCACCGTTTACATCGCCAGTCCCATCGTTCTTATGATGGAGAAGAAAAAATAGGCGAATGCGCACGCCGTGCCCCAGGGGCGGGACAGCCACGCGGGGTTTCGGGGTTGGGGTATAGGGTCTCGCAATGAGTGGCGGCATCGGCGTGATAAGCCGTCGCCTCTGCGATCTCTGCGCCCTCTGCGGTGGGCGCAGTTCATGGTTGCGAAATCCGCAATCCGAGATGCAATGAGTATCAGCCGCCAAAAACTCTGGAGCTTTTCCCAGCCGGATGAGCCGATATGCCGCCACCTGGCGGAGAAATTCTCTGTGCACCCGGCTGTCGCTGCTGTCCTCTACAATCGGGGTCTGCGGAGCGATGCCGCCGTCGAGAAATTTCTTCATGGCGGGCTGGATTCCCTTCACAATCCCTTTCTCATGAAAGACATGGAATGCGCTGTGGACCGCGTCTTAGAGGCGGTTGTTCGTGAGGAGAAAGTCGCCATCTATGGAGACTTCGATGTGGACGGGCTCACGAGCATGCACATTCTCGGACGATTTCTCGCTTCCCTTGGAATCGAGTGTGTGTATCACGTGCCGAATCGTCTTGTCGAAGGGTACGGGCTCTCCCAGGATGGAATTGCCCGGTGTCAGGCGGAAGGGGCGAGCCTACTCATCACCGTGGATTGCGGTATATCTTCCATTAACGAGGTCGCCTATGCCACACGCCTCGGACTCGACGTCATCGTCGCCGACCACCATGAGCCGGAGCCAAAACTGCCGGATTGCCGCGCGGTGATCGACCCGAAGCGCCCCGATTGCCCGTACCCCTTCTGTGAGCTTGCCGGGGTTGGAGTGGTTTACAAACTCTGCCAGGCTCTCCTCGAAAAGCTGCCTGCTGTGAGGCGACCGTCGCGCGTCTCGGGGGGGACCGCCGAAGGAGACGGTCCGCCGAGGACGGCGCGTGCTTCTCTCCTCGACCCGCGGCTTCTGTTCCAGCAACTGATTGATATGGTCGCCCTTGGCACCGTCGCCGACCTGGCGCCGCTCGTGGACGAAAACCGCCTCCTGGTCCGCGCCGGACTCCGCGAGCTTGCCACAACCTCAAACATAGGCTTGCAGGAACTGAAGGCTGTCTGCAAGGTGGACCGCCGCGTCTCCGCTTACGACATCGCGTTCCGAATCGCCCCGAGACTCAATGCTGCCGGCCGCATGGGGAACGCGGAGTCCGCCCTTCAGCTCCTTAACTCGGAAGACGAGGTCGAAGCATACCGCCTCGCCTCGGTCATGGAGGAAAACAATAGGAATCGGCAGAGAATCGAACAGCAGATTCTCCAGGAGGCGGAGGAGCAAATCGCGAGGGAAGTGGACCTTGAGAGTGGCCGCTGCTTGGTTGTCCACTCGCCGAACTGGCACCAGGGCGTCACTGGCATCGTCGCCTCTCGCCTCACCAAGACGTACTATCGCCCCACCATCATCTGCTCGGTCGAGGGCGACATGGCGCGGGGCACTGCCAGAAGCATCTCGGAGTTCGACCTTCTCGAAGGCCTCCGGGAGTGCCGAGAATACCTGGGGGGTTTCGGGGGTCACCGTCTCGCCGCAGGCTTCGAGATTCACATGTCTAACTTCCCCGCCTTTAAGAAGAGGTTCCAGGAAATCACCGCCGAAAGGCTTTCCGCAGCAGACATCACCCCCAAGATTGTCGTAGACGCCGTTGTGAACATCGCAGAGGTTTCCCCGGAACTCGTCGCCTCCCTTAGAAAACTCGAGCCGTTCGGCGAAGCGAATCCCCAGCCGGTCTTCGTCTCGAAGGGCTTGTTCCTGAAATGTGCCCCGAGCGTCGTCGCTGGCCGCCATCTCAAGATGCTCATCGAGGGCCCGGATTTCCCCCTTGAGGCGATTGCCTTTGACATGGCAGACCGACTCCACGAGTTGCGAGACCTCGCCCGTCCCTTCGACCTTGCCTACGTCCCGCGCATGAACTCCTACCGCGGCATCGAGACCCTCCAACTCCTCGTCAAGGACTTCCAGCCCAGTGGAGCGTAGCCGTGCAACCGCGCCTCGGGACCACGTTCCGTCGGGGCTTGGCGGGGATAGGAATAGATTACTCAGGTGCAGGCGAAGCGCAGAGGAATGACCGAACACAGTTGCAGCGTTCGTGGCGTTGGTGGACGATTAATCGCGGGTCTGGCCAGGATTCAGGCGAGACGTACTACTTGGACAATCGCGACCGGATGTCCTCCAGAAGTTCTCTGGCAAGGCCCGTGCCAAAGCTGCTTGGTTTTTCGCGCCTTTTCTGGGACAGGCGCGCTTCGCGGCAAGTCGGAAGGAACCTTTCCTCAAACTCCTCCACTGACCGATATACCCTTCTTTTCGGCCTATTCCTCTTTTCCACCATCCGCCTCCCTGAAATAATTGGCGAAAAACTGCGGATTGAGCTCCGCCCTGAAATAATGTTTCCTTTTTATCCAAATGAAGCCATCGCCCCTGGATATGACGGCGACGTCAACAGGACCTGCAACAGTCTCCGTACCCACCGAAACCTTCCTTTTGAAAGATGTTAGATTCACAAGCGATTCCGCCATGGCCGAAAGCTCATCTTTCGGGAGAATAGCCACAACGTCTATCACAGGCTCAACGTAGTTTGCGTTGCGGTAACTCTTCAGTTTTTTAACGTACTGCTCCAGCAACCTGGCTCCGACCCGCTGCAATTTCCTCTTGAGGCCCCCTTTCTCTCTTTCGCTCAGCTTCGGGATGTTGTCAAGAATGACGGCTGGATACTCGCGAAATATGTCGGACAGGTCTTTTTCGACTGCGGCCTGATAACTTGGCTGGACCCCTTCCATAAAGGTGAAAACCATTTCGCTTTGAGCGAACGGGACAATCGCCGCTGCATTCCGCAAGCCTATCTCCGTGCCCTGCTCGCCCCTTTCCTCGTACTTCAAACGGTTCGCCGCGACACCCTCAAGCGTGAAAGAGCGGAGGGACGGAAAGAGATCCTCGGTCCCAAAACCGGCCACAACAACCCCGGAAACGCCTGAGTATACGACTCC
>JAUYEE010000010.1 GCA_030691545.1 bacterium
CAGCCAAGTTTCCTGTTGTGCCAGAAGTAATTCTGGCTGTATGAAAAATAGGATCCGTCGTAGAATAGCCCTATGCGACACACGCTTCTGTTTTGCATAGAATCGTCCTCCTTTCGCGATCATTGGCGACGCAGAACGCAACCCGCATCGCAGTTCGCAGCCCTGAGGAGGCTGTCGCGCTCCTTGCCGTCATCGAATTGTCCACCCGTCTCGGACTCGTTTGTATCATACGGCCCGCGCGTCGGGCCGTCAACACTTCGGTGTTGTGAAGATCAGCGGAGGCGCATAAAATCACGCGGAGGAGGCCGTCTCGGTTGAGGTGATTGTGAAATGAGCAATGTGTACGTTGAGGATATCGGCAATTGGGTCGGAAAGGAAGTGACTGTCCGCGGATGGCTGTACAACATGCGGTCCAGCGGAAAACTTCACTTTCTCCTTGTGAGGGATGGGACAGGCATAGTCCAATGCGTGGTTTTCAAAGCAGACGTTCCGGAGGACATGTTTGAACTCTGCGGCAAGCTGACACAGGAATCCGCCATCACCGTGACCGGCACGGTCAGGGAGGATCCTCGTTCGCCCATCGGCTACGAGATTAGGGTGCGGGACGTGCAGCTCGTGCATCAGGCAATGGACTACCCCATTACTCCCAAAGAGCACGGCGTTGATTTCCTGATGGATAATCGGCACCTATGGCTCAGGTCGTCGAAGCAGCACGCGATTCTCCGAGTGCGCGCGGAACTCATCCGTGCTATCCGCGAATATTTCGATTCCCATGGGTTCCTGCTCCTCGATGCCCCGATTTTCACCCCGGCCGCCTGCGAGGGGACAACGAATCTTTTCGAGACCGATTACTTCGGTGAGAGGGCGTATCTGACGCAGAGCGGGCAGCTCTATATGGAAGCCGGGGCGATGGCGTTTGGGAAAGTCTATTGCTTCGGGCCGACCTTCCGTGCGGAGAAATCGAAAACCCGCCGCCACCTGACCGAGTTCTGGATGGTCGAGCCGGAAGTGGCTTATTTCAACCTCGACGATGATATGGACCTTGCGGAGGACTTCGTGGCCACGATTGTCGCGCAAGTTGTCGAGCGGAAGAAGAAGGAACTGGAAGTCTTGGAACGAGATGTCACGAAGCTGGAAACGGTCAAGAAGCCCTTCCCGAGGATTCGCTACGACGAGGCGCTCGAGATTCTCCACCGAAAAGGGATGGAGGTGAAATGGGGAGAGGATTTTGGGGGAGATGAGGAGACACTCCTGTCGGAAGAGTTCGATCGCCCGGTTATCATTCACCGGTATCCGAGGGAGTGCAAGGCGTTTTACATGAAGACCGATCCCGAGAACCCGAAAGTGGCTCTTTGTGTGGACATGATCGCGCCGGAAGGTTACGGAGAAATCATCGGCGGGGGCCAACGGGAAGACGACCTCAATGTCCTCGAAGACAGAATCCGTCAGCATGGTTTGCCAAGAGAGGCCTTCTCTTGGTACCTTGACCTGCGCCGGTACGGTTCCGTGCCTCACGCGGGCTTCGGGCTTGGTATCGAGCGGACCGTCGGCTGGATTTGCGGCATCCACCACGTCCGCGAGACCATTCCCTTTCCGAGGCTCATGGGCCGCCTCACGCCTTAGCGGTCTGTGAGCCTGCAATGGGCTGGCAGGCAAGGCGAGGTGAGATTCTGACAGCGGGTGGAGGTCACGGCCCCAGCACCGAGTCGAAAGCAAGGACAGTGCTGTCCCGCCCGGCCGCGCTCGCGACATTGTCAGCTCCTCTGCCGGGCCCGCGCTGTCAGTCGTGCTGACTCCCCAGATGCTTTTCACCTCGAATGTCGCACAATCCGTTTGACACCTGCACTCTCTCCGGGGTATTGTCTGAACGGTTTTCAGGCAGGTACCAAGTCCGGCAGAAAACTCTGGGGAGGGTCCAGAACATGCAAAAGAACGTCTTCATAATTGCTTCAGGGGTCTGCATCTGGTTTTGCCATGCGGTGGCAGGCGCGACGTTGTACGTGGACGATTCCGTTTCTTCGTCCGGCAATGGGGCTTCGTGGGAGACTGCATTCAAGACGATTCAGGAGGGGATTGACGCGGCGTCACCCGGGGACACGGTCATCGTCGCCGAAGGAACATACGTCGAGAACATTGAGTTCAAGGGCAAAAACACCATCCTCACCAGCACGGATCCCCTTAACCCCACCATCGTCGCCAACACCATCATTGACGGCAAGCAATCGGGCTCCGTCGTCACCTTTTCAGGAACGGAGGACGAGACTTGCGTCCTGTGGGGCTTCACCATTCAAAACGGCCTGGCCGAGCATGGCGGCGGACTCTGCGGAGGAACGTATTATGACCGTACTCATGCTAAGATACAATATAACGTCATCAGGGACAACCGGGCCCGGCAAGCCGGTGGCGGGCTGTACTGGTGCGACGGCACCGTTCGCAACAACATAATCACGGGAAACTCCGCCGTAGAATCGGGTGGTGGTTTGAATTGGTGCGGTGGTCTAATCGTCAACAACACCATTGCCAATAACTCAGCTCCTCGAGGCGCTGGCCTCGGCACCTGCACCGGCCCCATACGCAACTGCATCATCTGGGGCAACGCGGGTTTTCCGCAAGTGAGCAGCTCAAGCGCCCCGACCTACTCCTGCATTGAGGGCTGGGCTGCGGGAGGCGAGGGCAATATTCCTTTTAAGCCCTACTTCCGTTACACCGACGACGGACCTTTTCGTCTGGCAACCTGGTCGCCCTGCATTGACGCTGGCGATCCCGCTTCGTTATTCTCCAATGAACCTGAGCCCAACGGCGGACGGATCAATATAGGTGCTTACGGCAACACTGCCGAAGCGACGTACAAATGCCCGGATGCGGATGCTGATGGGTTGCCCGACGATTGGGAGCTACATTGGTTCGGCGGCCTTGAAGAAGATGGACCACACGACGGAGATGCAGATGGCATTCGCAACGTTACCGAATACCGATACGGGCGGGACCCGACATCTGCCGACGAAGCCCCTATCGAAAACCTGACCAAGAATAACCGGTATCCGACCATCCAGACCGCCCTGTCCGATTCCGACAACGGAGACCAGATCGTGGTCCATCCGGGCGTCTACAAAGAGAACATTAGCTTCGGCGGAAAGAACGTTGTTCTCAGCAGCATTGATCCCTCCTCTGCGGACATCGTGGCGAGCACGATCCTCGACGGAAGCCGCAGGGGCTCCGTGGTGAGTTTTTCGGGCAACGAGGGCCCGGACTGCGTCCTCTCAGGTTTCACCGTCCAGAACGGGGAGTCGTGGCGCGGCGGGGGAATACACGGGGGAAGTGCCGAGAACCATACCCACGCGACGATCCAGAACAATAAGATCTGCAACAACGTGGCGCAGTATGGCGGAGGGGGCGGGCTGGCTTGGTGCGATGGAGCCATCCGGAACAACACAATCGTAGGCAACATCGCTGACGTCACAAGCGGAGGGGGCGGAGGCTTGCACGATTGCGATGGGATCATTGAGAACAATAGGATTTCCGGCAATTGGGCCATGACCTCCAGGTGGACGACCACATCCCGCAACTACGGCGGCGGCCTGCATCGCTGCGACGGGACAATCATCAACAACACCATCTGCTGGAACTCTGCGGACGATGGCGGCGGCGGTATTATCCACTGCAGCGGGGCAATCGGGAACTGTATCATCTGGGGAAACGAGGCCTCTGCTTGCCCCCAACTGTGCGCCACGACAACACCCGCATATTCGTGCATCCAGGACTGGACCAGAGGCGGCGAAGGAAACATTAGCGACGACCCGCAATTCGTCCAGGGCGGCGGCGACCGGTTAGAGGGGGCCTCTCCGTGCATTGACGTGGGGAAGAACGAGGAGTGCATGTGGGGATGGGCTGACCTGGATGGGAACCCGCGAATCTGGCGGGGCAAGGATTCGTGGACAGTGGACATGGGAGCGTACGAATACGGTTCTTTCGAGTTCAGGGTCGTGGGACTTGTCGAGCCCAGCGAAGGGGAGACTGGGCTGACGTGGAACAGTCGTCCGGGGGATAGCTATACGGTCTGGTCATGCCTTGGCCTGCCGTGTGGGCTATGGAATGAGGAGACGACAATCCCCTCCGGCGGCGAGACGACGACCTGGACTGACCCAGGTGCCGCCTCCACGCTCAAGTTCTATAGAATCGAGATGAAGCAGTGAAGCACGCCTCGCAGAGAGACGCATCGGCGATCGGCATCTCGACCGGAATTGCCCCGGCGTGCCGCATAGGTTAGATATGACGTAAGGGAATGAAAATGCACGCTTTTTCCTATTGCATGCCCACGCGCATTGTTTTGGACAGGGGGGCGATTGAGAAACTTCCGGAGAACGTGCCTCACCTTAAGAAAGCGGTTGTGGTCACCGGCCAGAGTTTCGCCCGGCGGACAGGGCTTCACGATCGAATCGAGGCGATTTTGCGAAAGGCTGGTGTTGCAGAGGTTCATTTTGCCAGCGCTTCGCCCAATCCTCCGGTATCCGAGGTCGAGTCAATCGGCAACCTTGCCCGCGAGGTGAAAGCGGAACTGATGATTGGTTTGGGCGGCGGAAGCGCGATGGACGCCGCGAAGGCGGCGGCGGTCTTAGCAACGAACGACAGGCCCCTTATGGAGCTTTTCCCGGTACACGAGTTTGACAATGCTTCGTTGCCGCTGGTCTGCATCCCCACCACGGCGGGCACCGGGAGCGAGACCACCCAATACGCCATCATCAACAACGACCAGGGGACGGACAAGCTGAACCTGAATGGCCTACGGACGTTTCCGATTTTGGCTCTCCTCGACCCGGAGCTGAGCGTTACCATGCCCAAGGACATCACGGCGGACACGGGACTCGACGCGCTCTGCCACGCCATCGAGGGCTATGTGTCGCGTCGCTCACAGCCCCTTTCGGATTGCCTCGCTCTGGAGAGCATCCGAGTGGTCAGGGAGTACCTTCCCCGGGCAGTGGAGAACGGACGGGACCTCGACGCGCGAGCCGCCATGCTTTACGCGGCGGCTGTGGCGGGCATGGTCATCGCGCAGACGGGCACGACTGCGCTGCACGCCTTCGGTTACTATCTCACGCTCCACTACGGCGTGCCGCACGGGAAGGCGAACGGGGCGCTTCTGGGCCAGTACCTCGAATTCATTGAGAGGTCGTCCCCCGAAAAAATGAAGATTGTTTACTCGGTTTTCGGCGCCGAGAAGAAGGGGCACGAGGCCTTTCTGAGTTTTGTCGAGTCATTGGGAGTTCCCACGCAATTGCGCGCGTACGGGGTAAAGGAGGATGACCTGAAGGCATTTCGGGACTACGTGATAGCGAACCGGAACGTTCCTCGCACCCCGGGGAAGGTTGAGGCCGAGGACATCGAGCGATTTCTGTCAGAATCGCTTGGCTGAGAACCGATTATGACACGCGACGAAGAAGGCCGTCCGAAACCGCCGCCCGGCGTTTGATTTCACATCAAGTGTGTTTTTGTATTGCGTTGGGGTGCGGGGTGTGGTTTAATCAGATTTCCGAAGAGATGCTGACCACCACGACCAGAGGAAGCAACGGTCCCAAGGAGGAGCGTTCATGGTTTTCAACAAGTTGTGGGGCTTTTTTTCAAATGATATGGGCATAGATCTCGGCACGGCGAACACCGTCGTGTACGTGAAGGGGAAGGGTATTGTTCTGAACGAGCCGTCGGTAGTGGCCGTAGAGAAAGATACCAACCGAATCCTCGCCGTGGGCACTGAGGCGAAGCGGATGCTGGGGCGAACGCCGGGGTCCATCGTGGCGATCCGGCCCTTGAAGGACGGCGTCATAGCGGACTTCGAGATCACCGAGAACATGATCAAGTATTTCATCCGAAAGGTGCACAATCGCAAGACCCTGATCAGTCCCCTGGTGGTTATCGGGGTGCCCTCGGGAATTACGGAAGTGGAGAAACGGGCCGTCGAGGACAGCGCCGCGCGAGCCGGAGCCAGAGATGTGTTTCTTATCGAGGAACCGATGGCCGGAGCTATCGGGGTGGGGCTTCCGGTTCACGAGCCTGCGGGCAACATGATTCTTGACATCGGCGGCGGTACAACGGAAGTCGCCATTATTTCCCTCGCCGGGATCGTTTTCAGTCGGAGCGTTCGGGTCGGCGGCGACGAGATGGATGAGGCGATCATCACGTACATGAAACGAAGCTACAACCTGATGATTGGGGAACGGACGGCCGAACAGATAAAGATAGATGTCGGCGCCGCCATTCCGCTCGATGAACCGCTCACCATAGAGGTTAAGGGAAGAGACCTGGTCGCGGGCCTGCCGAAGACGCTTACCGTGAACTCTGAAGAAATCCGCGAGGCG
>JAUYEE010000109.1 GCA_030691545.1 bacterium
CAAAATCAACGCGGAAACGTTGAACATCATCACCATCGAGGACCCGGTGGAGTACCAGTTGTCCGGCATCGCGCAGATTCAGGTCAAACCGAAGATTGACCTGTCGTTCTCCAATGGACTCCGCTCGATTCTCCGACACGACCCGGACGTCATCATGGTCGGTGAAATTCGTGATTACGAGACCGCCGAGATTGCGACGCACGCTTCGCTGACAGGGCATCTTGTTTTCAGCACCCTTCACACGAATGACGCGCCGGGGGCGGTCACCCGGTTGGTGGACATGGGCGTCGAGCCTTATCTGGTCTCGTCTTCCGTGATCGCCATTCTGGCGCAACGGCTTGTCCGGGTGGTGTGCCCGGAGTGCAAGGAACCCTATACGCCGGACAAAAGCGTCCTGGCGGAGATTGATCTGGCGCCGGAGAAACTCGGAGGAAACACCATTTACCGCAGCCGCGGGTGCGACAGTTGCATCGGGACGGGATTCAAAGGCCGCCTGGGGATATTCGAACTGCTCATCATAGACGGCGCCATCCGGAAGCTCATTCTGGAGCGAGCCGATTCGAACACCCTCAAAGAATTGGCGATCAAGCGCGGAATGCGTACCCTCCGGATGGACGGGGCCTTGACCGTCGCCCAGGGAGAGACCACCATCGAGGAGGTCATGAGGGTTACCCAACAGGACATCTTCTGAGTAGCGCAGGCGTCCCCGGCCGCGCATCGCGGCAGAGCGCGGGTGCGCGCAAGTTCGCAATAGCGGTGTCCGGCGCTCGTGCCCGGCCGCGGGCAGGCTCGCCTGCATTCCCTCTTGCGGGTTGCCCTGGAAGGGGAGGACCCTTCGTGTTCTTCGTGGTGAACAAGATGGTTTTCTCAACACGAAGGACACCCTGGCCGTTCGGGCCGACGGGCGCCGAAAGCGCGCACGGTGCGAGGCGCAGGGTCTCAAGCCTGTGAGCGAGAACGGGCAGGCGAAGAGCACGAAGCACCCGAAGCCCGGGCCATGCCCGGTTTGATCTTCGAAATTCGACACGCGTTTTGATAGGAGCGGACTGAGACAATGCCTGTTTATCAGTACAAAGCACTCGATGCATCCGGGAAGGCTCTCAGCGGCATCGTGGACGCCGACAGCGCGAAAGAAGCCCGCCAGAAGCTTCGGATGCAGAGCCTTTACACCACCAGCATCGCCGAGGCGGAGAAGGAAGTCACTCTGAGTTCCGAGGTGCAGGTCCGAAAGGTTCTGCGGCGGATCAAGCGGAAGGACATCTCCACAGCAACCCGGCAGTTGGCGACGTTGCTGCGTTCGGGAATGCCTGTGGTTCAGTCGTTTTCGGCAATCATCGAGCAACTCGAGGGACAACCCTTGCAGAAAGTCATGCTTGAGATTCGCGAGAAGGTCAACTCCGGCTCCACGTTCGCGGACGCGCTCGCCGACCATCCCAAACTCTTCTCGACCCTCTACGTGGGCATGGTGAGGGCAGGAGAGTCTGCGGGGGCCCTGGAGACGATTCTGCAACGGCTTGCGGAATACCTCGAGAAGACGGACAAGCAGAGGAACCGCATTCGCTCGATCATGGCGTACCCAATTGTGATGCTGTTTGTCGGCGGAGCGGTTCTGACATTCCTGATGACGTACGTGGTGCCCACGTTGATCAAGCTCTTCACGGAAATGAATCGGGACCTTCCCCTGCCGACGCAGATTCTCATCGCGATCAGCAGTTTCGTGAGAAGCTACAAAATGCTGATCCTCATAGGCGGCATTGTGGCGGCTTTTGTGGCGTTTAAGCGGTACATCCGCACCGAAGCCGGAAGACTTCGGTATGACGCATTCCGGCTGAGAATTCCCGTGCTGGGCACGCTGGTTCGCAAATCGTGCATGGTGCGGTTCGCGCGCACATTAGGGACGCTCGTGGCGGGGGGCGTGCCGCTGCTCCAGGCCCTCGTGATCGTGCGAGACATCGTGGGAAACACCGTCATCGGCAAGGCTCTTGACGATGCGAAGGACAACATCGCCCGTGGACAGACCATTGCCGATCCCTTGAAGAACAGCGGGCATTTTCCGCCGATTGTGACGCACATGGTTGCCGTGGGCGAAGCCAGCGGGAATCTGGAAGAGATGTTGTTCAACGTGGCCGATGCCTACGAAGATGAGGTCGAGACGGCGATCAGCAGTCTGACCTCGCTCCTGGAGCCGATGATTATCGTCGTGATGGGAGTGATCGTCGGCTTTATCGTGCTGTCGGTGCTCCTGCCGATTTTCGACATGAACAAGTTGGCCGGGTGACAAGTCTTCACTCGGCTGAAGCAAAACGGAGGTTTCACGATGAAACAGAATAGAAATCGGAAAGTGAGGAATGCCTTCACGCTTGTCGAGCTTCTGGTTGTGGTCACTATCTTGGGCATTCTGGTGGCCGTAGTGGGAGTCAAGGTGATTCACCAGCCGGATAAAGCCCGCGTCAGGGCAGCCGCCGTGCAGATCGCCAATTTCAAGAGCGGACTGGAGCAGTACTACATCGAGACCGGGACCTTCCCGAACACCGAAGAGGGGCTCAGAGCTCTGGTGGAAAAGCCGCTGGACGCCGACGTGGCTGCAACCTGGGGCGGGCCGTACCTGGAGAGAATCCCCAAAGACCCCTGGCAGCGGGAATATGTTTACCGTTGCCCCGGCACGGAGGGTGATTACGACATCATCTGCCTCGGCAAAGACGGAAGGGAGGGTGGTGATGAAGCCTACGCAAAGGACATCACGAATCACAATCTCGACGAGTTTCGCTGATCCGGCTGGAGGCGCCGGGAACTGGCGCCTTCCAGCCGGTCGGGGTTGATCAGGTGGCTTTCATGCCCCGCCGAAGGAACGGATTCACATTCTTAGAATTGGCAGTGGTACTGACCATCATGGGGATCATGATGGCGATCGTGGCGCCGCGATTCAGCGCAATGTTCTCGAGGGCGACGCTCGGAGGCACCGCTCGTCAACTGGCGGGCGCCATGGCCTATGTGCGAAACCTTGCTGCGAGGTATAACCGCAGCTATTTTCTGACCATTGACCTCGACCATGACGAGTACGAGGTGACGTACTTCAATCCGCCGCCTGAACTGGCGATGGCGCCTTACGAGGAACTGGAGCTTCTCGAAGAGGAAGTGTACGTGCCGTACACGGACGATTTCATCAAGACGACGCGATTGCAGAAGAAGGTCTCTTTTGCGCGGGTGATACTCGAGGACGGGACAGAGCTGTACGATGGGAGCGCAAGAATCGCCTTTCGCCCGAACGGCACTGCCGACGAGACCGTCGTTCACCTGACCAACCCCGGCGAGAAATTCTACACTGTACACTTGGAGCGCTACAACGGGCAGGCGACGGTTTATAAGGGCGTCGTAGTTCCGGAGCTGCCCCCGGAATTGACTGAAAGGGAGCCCCCGAGGAGGGCAGAAGATGCTTTGTAAGATGAAAGAATACCGCCACGCACAGCAGACTGATGGCTTCACGTTTTTGGAGGTGCTCGTGGCGCTGTCTGTAATTTCGATCTCGATTGTCGCGCTTCTCAACAGCCACACGCTCAGTTTGCGGCAATACCTCAAGTCGCAGATTCTCTCCCGCGCGACCATGCTCGCCGAGGAGAAAATCAACGAGATTGAGGCGAAAGGTCTGCCCGAGATAGACGACCTGGAAGCCGAGGAGTACGAGAATGGCCTGCGGTACGTTCTGACAGAGGGAGAGTTCTACGACGAAGAAGACACGGATCGCCTTCAGCCCTTATGGAGAGCGGATTACTGGTGGACAACGACCATCGAAGATACAGAATTTGATGGCGTCCGGAAGGTTACGGTGGAGGTCTTTTCAAAAAGGCTTGCCCGCGAGTCCGTGGACGTGGACCCCTGGGACGAAGTGCAAATCAGCCCGTCGGTCCGGCTGGTGACATATATCGCCGCAACCAACAGAAGAGAGGAGGCACGAAGTGGAGTCTCACCGAGCACAACAACTGGTTCGAGGCAGAGGAGTTAGCGCCTTCACTCTTGTCGAAGTGCTGCTGGCTATGACGCTGATGTCCATCATCATGACAGTGATGTATGGAACCTTCCACACCCTCGGACGAATCGTTCTGCGGAACGAGCGGACAAAAGGGGCCTACCAAACCGCCCGTCTGATCATGGATCGCATGCGGCGGGATTTAACCTGCGCCCAATTTTCTCCAAGACAGAACAACTTCGTTTTCCGCGGGGAGGACGTGCCGGGCGGAACGCCGTCGGATGGCGTGGACCGCGGGGCCGACGCCCTGACGTTCGTTACGACGGCGCACGTCATTTCTCGCAGAGATGCTCCCGAGGGGGACTTAGCAGAGGTCAGTTACTACCTTGACGAGTACAATCCCGGAATCCTCGTCCGCAGGGAAGACGTCAGCCCCGATGACGAGCTTGAGATAGGCGGCAGTCTGGAGATTCTGGGCAAGAAGGTGATTGGACTGAACTTCACCTATCTCGAGGGCACGGAGGAGCCGGCTCAGCAATCCGGGGGCACCGTGTCCGACCAGCAGCAGGCAGCCGAGGAACAGAGAGCCTGGAAGGCCGAGTGGGATTTTGAGGAGACGCCCTATCTACCACGGGCGGTGCGAGTTGACCTTTCGGTTGAGAATGAAGAGGGCGGCATCGAGGATTTCACGACGACCGTGACCCTGGCCATGGGACGAACAGCAACCTCGATTCAGCCAACCGTACCCCAGGCCCCCCGCCAACAGGGCACCCGCGGAGGACCGACAGGAGGGGGCAGACAGCGCGGTGGGCCTCAGCCGACGGGGCCTGAAGCGGGCCCCCCACGCGGCAGAGGGGGAGAAGGAGGCGAACAAGGGAGAGGCGACTTTGGCCCCGGGCGCCGAGGGGGAGGGGAGCGAGGCGGACAAAGCGGAGAAGGGATGCGTCCCTACGCCCCGGGCGCCGGATCGAGAACACCCGGCGCCTCAACAACGCGGAGAACTACACCCAATGCAGGTTCGGGCACACTTCCGCCGACGCCGGGCAGCAGACGATAAGGGAATTGCACTGCTTGTTGTGCTGGCAGTGGTGGCGATCCTCGCGGTCGTGATTCTTGATTTCAGTTTCTCGGTCCGCGTGGATATGCACATCGCCGCGAACTTCCGCGACAGGCTTATTGCCCTCGAAGCGGCGAAGGGCGGAGTGTACCATGGCATCTACCTCCTGCGACAGGACGACCCGGGTCAAGATAACCTCCAGGAAGATTGGGCGCAACTGACCGGGATTGTCCTCGACAAGACGGACCCGGACCAGGTCGCTGCGGAGACCGCGTTGGCCGAGGAAGACATCGCGCTGCTCAAGCACGAGGACTATCTGGCTCGACAAGAAAAGGGAACGGTCCCCACCGCAACGATTTTCATCTGCGACGAGGAAAGGAAAATCAATGTCAACATGCTGGCAGGGGGTACAAATCCAGCGGTCTATCGGCAATGGGTGCAGACGTTGATCGAGAACATGCGCCTTTCGGATGTGACCCCTTACGAACTGGTGGACAATGTCGCCGACTGGGTGGATACCGATGAAGACGGGCAGGCGGAGTACACGTATTACGAGAGCCTTCCGGTGCCGTACTCGTGCCGAAACGGCCCGATGGAATCCGTTTACGAGCTGAAGTTAGTCAAAGGAATCAGCGACCTCCTTTTCTTCGGCACCACGCCGTATCCCATGCAATTGTCCGGGATGGAAGAAGAGAGTTGGGAGGAACGAGAGCAACTCGGCTACAAACTCCCGGAGACGGCCCCATGGCAAAAGGAGATGGACCCCAACGCGCTTTACGGCCTGGTGAATTTCCTCACGGTGCATTCCACGGGAAGAATCAATTTCAACACGGCGCCCCGGGAGGTTCTTCTGGCGGTCTTCGAGAACGATGAGTTCGTGGCCGATGCCATTCTGGAGGCGCGACAAGAAAACCCCACACAGGTGAGGGAACTCCAGCTACTCATTCAGCAGGCATCCCCCGCCCTCTACAACATCCTGGTGAGAAGCGGCTTAATCACAACGCAAAGCACGTACTTCCGGATCGAATCAACGGGCAAGTTCCACAGGTCGGCAGTGAAAGTCACCGCCATCATCTCCCGGACCAACGCCAGGGAAGTCGCGATTCACTACTGGCGCATCGAGGACGTGCCGCCGGAAACGGCCACGGACGACCTTGCTTTGGCCAATGTGATGTGATAGCATTCGTCCGTTCATTTGCCAGCACTGCGGAGGAAGGTTGAGAGAACTCACTGTTAGCAATAAGGCCATCGGAATTGACGTGGGCAGTCGCTCCGTGAAAGCGGTGGTTGCCGCGAAGAGGGGATCGTCCGTCTCGATCAAAAGCTTCATCGAGGTCCCGATCCCGCGCGACGGCGCCCCGCAGCCGCAGCAGGTGGCACTTGCCCTTGAGGAGCTTGGGAAGCGACTCAAGATCGGGTCCGAAATCGTCGTTACGTCCGTATCCACCCAGCAGACAACGGTCCGCAATCTCGAAATCCCCTTCAGCGACGCGGAAAAGGCCCGCCAAATTCTCAAGTTCCAGACGGAGCCGTACCTTGCTTTCCCAATCGAGGAGGTCATCATTGATTTTTACGACACCCAGACGGCCCCCGAGGGAAAGATGAAAGTGCTCCTGACAGCCGTCCATAAGGGAGTCATTGAGAATCACCTGAACCTCCTGGCGCAGGCGGGCATTGACCCGGAAGTTGTGGATGCGGATTTCATGGCTGTGGCGAGCGCCGCCCTGTGGGCGGAACCGCAACTGGCGGAAGAAAGCGGGATCGTCATAGACATCGGCGATTCCAAAACCATCGCTTGTTATATCGAGCGAGGCAAGCTGCTCGCTGTCCGCTCCCTCCCCATTGGAGGCGAGGACATCACCGGGGCGATCGCGCAACACGTTGGGGTCAGCTATGAGGAAGCCGAGCAACTCAAGACCCGCAAAAGAGACGCGAGTGCTTCCCCTGATGCGGCCGAGAAAGTCTCCCAGGCAATCGGGTCAGTTTTTGAGAGGCTGGGACCGGAGCTGGACCGAACCATCCGCTCCTTCTCCTCGCAGGCGAAAGGTGGGAGCTTCAACCGGGTGCTCTTGTCCGGCGGCTCGGCCACCCTGAACGGACTGGACAGATTCCTCTCGGAGTCGCTTTCCGCAAAGGTATCCCTCTTATCCTGTCCGGCGAGCGTCAAGGCGGAGTCCGCGGACCCGGCTTCTTTTGCGCGGTTTGCCACGGCGCTGGGCCTGGCGCTGCGCGGCTTGGGGCAGGCGCCATTCTTCCAGAACTTCCGGCAGGAAGAACACGCTTACGCCCGCCCGTTGCGGCGACTTAGGAAACATCTGATTGTCACGGCGGCGCTGCCTGTTCTCATCGCTGGTCTGCTGGTTTTTAGCCTGTTTGCTTCCATCGAACGGCACACCTCGAACAAGGGGGACCTGAATTACGAGATTCAGAAAAGGCGACGCACAATCTTCTTGGGGAAAAACCCAAAGAGCAACGCCGATGTCCGCAAGCTCCTCGAGGAAGAGAAGAACACATTGACGCCGTTCCGGGAGCTGAGAGGCGGCATCTCCGTCTTGCAGGTGCTGGAGGACATCTCCGCGAAAGTCCCCAAGGAGATGACAGCCGAAACCTCCCTCTTCAATTACACCAAGTCGCGGCCCTCTGACTTGCCGACGACGGTGCAGCGGAGGCCGACGGGGCAAACCACGCCCACGTGGGACGCGACGGTCACGTTGAAGGGGACGGCTCCCTCTGTGGCCGACCACGTTCGGCTGAAGGAGATTCTTGAGGAACTCAAGTACGTTGCCCTTGTGGAAGACAAAGGGACCACGGAGGCCGCGAGCGGCAGAGTGAACGTCGAGTACATTCTGAGATTGAAGGCGTCTCGTTCTGCCCCTTCGACACGGAAGGAGACCGGTTCGTAGATGGCGCGCACACTTTCGCGGAAAGAAAGAAACGTCATCATCACAGGCGGGATATTCCTGGTGGGCTTTCTCGTGGTGTGGTTTGTCCTCATGCCCAAACGGGAAACGCTCGCGACCCTGAAATCCTCCGTCCGTGCGATGCGGGGGGAGCTGCAGGAACTCCGCAAGATCGAGTCTCAGTACAATCGCCTGAAGATTGAAACCGATCCCGTCATGAATCGTCTTGACCGACGACGGAAGGACTTCGACCTTTCAGCGTTCGTCGCGGAGACAGAAAACCGGATGAATTTCACCCGGGCCCGAGAGATTCCCTCTCGCCCAACCACTCACGGGGACTTCGAGAGGCGCTCCGCCACATTCATTTACAGCAACAAGACATTGCGGCAAATCGTGGAGTTTCTCCAGGAAGTTGAGAAACCGGACAACGTCGTGGGGATAGAGACCCTCCGGGTTACGCCGAAAACCGCCACGGAACGCTCTCAGTTCGAGCTTTACGTCAAACTCTTCACCGTCGTTCGCACGCGATAGGACCCCGCCGGCGCACAAATGATTGATGGCGGCGCCTGTCCGTCGCGCGGGATGAGAGCTCCGAACGGTGAATTGTGGATTGAAAAACGAGAGCGGAACAAAGAGTATTGAGCAAAGAACCCTCCCCTCTGCTGTCTGAATCGTCCGGCTACCTCAAACCCTCGATGAAATGCGCGGGGTCGCTCGGATTCTGGCCCGCCAACTGCTTCGAGCAGGCACTTCCATTGGCAAAGAGTTGGCAGACTGCTACCATGGTTTTGTGGGATGGAAAATCAGTTCATCAACATAGGAGTTCGATCATCATGACGACCAGAAAGCTTATAGAAGAGGCCCTTTCTCTTCCCACTGAGGAACGGGCGCTCATAGCGGATTCGCTTTTGCACAGTCTCAATAAGCCGGACACTGCGATAGATGCCAAATGGACGGAGGTGGCAAAGAGACGGCTCCATGAGCTCCGTTCTGGAAAAGTCAAGCCGATTCCTGGCGATGAGGTTTTTGGCAAAGTTCTTAAACGGTTTGCCAAATGAAGTACGTTTTTCATCCTGAAGCTGAGGCGGAATTTCTCGCTGCCATAGACTACTACGAAGGTTGCGAGCCAGGTCTCGGCTACGATTTCTCCATCGAAGTTCACTCGACCATTGAGAATATTCTCAGTTTCCCAAAAGCTTGGCCTATTCTTGAAGAAGACATACGCCGGTGCCTCACCCGGCGTTTCCCCTATGGCGTTGTCTATTCCCAGGATGGAGATGTCATCTTCATTCTTGCGGTGATGCATTTACATCGAGACCCCGATTACTGGAAAGACCGACTTTAGTTACTGGCAGAACAAAGCATTCAACCCGAACGACCGGGAAAGCGTGGCCATGTATCCTGGGGGCCTCGGCGCCCCGCCGCGGACAGACCCCTTCGCGCAACCCCTCAGTCTTGCGAGGACTCACCGCAGAGACCGCAGAGGACGCAGAGGGGATGGGTAGGCGCCCCGCCTGGGGCGGAATGACGAATCTGACCTCTCAGCGCTCTCGGCGCCCTCTGCGGTTTATATTCCTCCGCTTGTCGCCATCTGAAGACCGCTCAGGACGCCCTTCCCCCCGAGACCGAGGCATTACCCCTTCGCCCAAGTTACGCTTGACAAGGCTCCACCCTTTCCCATAATGAGAAGCGCATAAAACGACGCGGCACTTTGGAAAGAAGCAATCAAACGTTTCTGGGGACATAATAATGGCCCAGTCCAGAGCGTCGTTCCCAACCGCTTTCGCACATAACAGCCGGCCGGCACCGGCCCAGGGCGCCTCTTCGCCCCTTGGTCCTCACAACCCGCGCGGACTTCATTTCCAAATGCTCTACTGCCCGCAAGCAAGCTCATGAAACGCTTTACTGGCTTGACTTGCCTGTTGCCAGGGGTATGATGAAAGAAAGTGGAGTGAGCGACCTGATTCGCAGATGTGACCAGATTGTCGCCATCCTGAGAACCATTGTCAAGCGCTCCAGGGAGCACCGTTCATGATTCTTTCACCATTCCGAATTCACCGTTCGCAATTCACCATTCGGCGCTCACCGTTCACACTTCATTCCCTGCCACACATTCCGGCATTCCGTCGCGACTCATCTATTTCAGAGGGCGGTTACGATATCCAAACTGTCCAGGAACTCCGGGGACATAACGACATCAAGACAACGATGATCTATACCCATGTCCTCAACCGTGGACCGGCGGGCGTTCGCAGCCCCGGCGACGCGCTCCGACGTCATTCTGGAGGATTCTATGCCGATCCGCATAAGACACCGTGATAAAAACAGCGGCTCCTCACAACAGCCGGTGAAAATCGTTGATCTGGCGAAACAGATGATCAGGCTTTTGGGACACGTCGAAGGCAGAGATATGCGCATTGTCTTCACCGGAGTCCGTCCCGGTGAGAAGTTAGAAGAGCAGCTTGTGGGCTGCAACGAGAGAGTCGTGGAGACAGAGCATCCAAAGATTCGTCGCATTGAGTTTGCGGATAATGGCGTGGACCGCGAGGCACTCGACAGCGATATTGACTATCTAATTGAGAAGTCTGTCGCCATGGAGCTCGATAAGGTTCGACAGAAACTCATGCAAATGGTGCCGGAATGCAATCCGAACGTGAGTCAGGAGACGCTCAGTTGGCTGCCGTGGAGGCGTGCAGAGGTGGAACCGGAGCCTCAGGCGATTCATCGGGTGGAGACATGACCAACGCCGAGAGAAAGTGCTCACGAAGGCATATTTATGGAGGCACACGGTTTTTGTATAGCGCTTCCATGAGGTCAATGGCAAGGAGACGCTTGAAATGATGAGAAGGAATGGTGCGGAGATGAATTACGAGCAGGCGCCGCAGCCGGAGGCGATGGTCGAGCCAGTGGTTTATGAGAAGCGGCTGGCGATAAGGGACCTTTTCCATATTCTCCTGAAGAGGAAGTGGATTCCCATAACCTGTGTTGTGGCTTTTGTGGCGGTTGCAGCAATAGCGTCTTTCAAGGCGACGCCGATGTACCGGGCAACCGCGCAGATCGAGATCGAGAAAGAGGACGTGAAGCTCCTGTCGTTTCAGGAAGTGGTTCAGGTTGACACAACAAACGTTGATTACTACAACACACAGTACAAAATCCTGAAAAGCCGCTCGCTCGCTGAAACCGTCGCTGAGAAACTGAAGGCGCCGAAAAATCCCCAGGACGCGAATTTGACAAGAGATTCCGTTCTCGGAATGACGAAGGTCGAGCCTGTTCGGAACAGCCGGTTGGTTGATATTACGGCGGAATCCCCCATCCCTGAACAAGCTGCTCGCGTCGCCAACACGTTGGCCGAAGCTTACATTGGACAGGACCTGAACAAAAAACTCGAATCCATTCGGGCGGGGTCCGAAAAACTGGGGGAAGAGCTCACGAAGGCAAAGACCCGGTTAGACGCATCGGAGGTGAGATTCACCGAATATAAAGAAGTGAACAATATCGTTTCCCTTAACGAAAAGCAAAACCTTGTCCTTGAAGAACTCTCGAGACTGAACGAGGCTGCAGCCACTGCGAGAACAGAAAGGCTCAAGAAAGAGGCGCGGTACAATCAGCTCAAGGCGCTTCCGCTTGAGCAACTCAGACATGAAGAAGAGGTAATCAGCAATCCGTTAATTCAGAGCTTGAGGCAGAGTGAGTTGGAGTCCGTCCAGACGATTGAGACGCTCGCCAAGCGCTACGGCAATAAACACCCCAACATGATCTCGGCGCGGGCGGAGCTTGTGCGCCTACGCGAGGCGATTGACCAGCAAATTCCGAAGATTGTCGAAGAAGCCAAGAACTTGTGCGAGAAAGCGAAGAGCCAGGAGGAACAGTTAGTTCAAGCCGGCGAGAAGAAGAAACAGGAGGTGATCGATTTCACGCGGAGGGTGAATCAATACGAAAGCCTCGCGCGGGAAGTCGAGACGAACAAGAAGCTCTACGACGAAATCCTGAACCGAAGCCGCGAGACCGACATCTCGCAAAGAACGGAGAAAAGCAACATTCGGATTGTTGACCGTGCGGAGGCGCCGACGAGACCATTCAAGCCGAGGACAAAACTCAACCTGATGCTCGCTGTCGTTGCTGGACTAATCGTTGGGTGCGGTGCAGCGTTTTTCGTCGAGCACCTCAACGACACAGTCGAAGACCCCGCCGATATTGAAGGGTTCCTGGCCAGACCTTTCCTGGGCGCCATCCCCCTGTCCCCAACCAAAATGACCCGCCACAAGACGAATTGCTTTTCCAGCCTCTCCGCCTGATCCGGCAGTGTCGTGGGATCGGTCGTATCGCCGAGATAAACATCCACCGCTACCGGTTCCCTTCCCCGTCCGTAATCACCCCGTACACGATCATCCACGTCCCCCATCTTGCCCACACGCTTCTTCTGGAAGGCGGCATCGCCCACCGCCGGCGCCTCGCCATGCGTTTCTCGATCAATGTCCGATAATCTCTATTCTGTCGTTGGACAAAGCACCACACGAGTCCAAAACTGTGGTAGGATTCAAGCGCAACTCTATCGCCGGTCACGCCGTTGCCGTCGCCTCCATCGGTGCGCCGGTCGCCGAAAGGGCGGCGTTCTCCGGCAGCTCGCGGGTTGACCGTGAGCAAAACAAAAAGAGACTGACAGTAAACAACAAGTGAGACCAACAGAAAAGGAGCCGCAGACAATGAAAAAGCAACCGCTCGATCACGGAACGTCCCGCCGAGACTTTCTGAAAACTTCTGCCACCGTCGCGACGGCGCTGGCGCTTGGTGGCCTCGATGTTCGCCGCTACGCTCACGCGGAGGGCAGCGACATCATCCGCATCGGCATGATCGGCTGCGGCGGCCGGTGCACGGGGGCTGCCGTGGACGCCATGGACGCAGACCCCGGTGTGCGGCTCGTCGCAATGTGCGACGTGTTTATGGACCGAGTTCAGGAAAAGCGACGGTATCTCAAGGAGCAAAAGCCTGCCCAGGTGGCGGTGGACGACGACCACTGCTTTGATGGCTTTGACGGCTATAAGCACGTGGTTGAAAGCTCAGACGTCGTGTTGATTGCCAACGCCGCGAAATTCCATCCTCTACACATGAAGACCGCCATCGAGGCGGGCAAGCACGTCTTCGTCGAGAAGCCTCACGCCATTGACCCCGCTGGAATCAAGGTCGTGCGCGCCGCCTGCGAGTTGGCGAGGCAGAAGAAGCTCTGCGTCGTTTCCGGATTGCAGAGCCGCTATCACCCCGGCTATCAGGAGACCGTCAAACGAATCCACGACGGGGCTATCGGCGAGATCGTCGCCATTGAAGAGAATTTTCTCCGCGAGGCCTACGGTCTCTATGCACGCAAGCCCGGCATGAATGAAGTCGAATATCAAGCCAGCAATCAATATCACTTCAACTGGCTTTGCGGAGACGATGTTCCCCAGTCCCTCGTCCACAACCTCGACCGCTCCACCTGGGTGATGCGCGAACAGGCGCCCGTCAAGGGCCACGGGCTGGCTGGGCGGTCCTCGATGTTCGACCCAATCTACGGCAACGTCTTCGACCACCATTCCGTCGTCTATGAATATGCCAACGGCGTCAAGGCTTACGCCTTCTGCCGCACGCAGGTCGGTTGCTACAACGAGGTCTCCAGCATTCTCCTCGGCTCGAAAGGACGCTGCAACATCTTAGCGATGCAAATCGAAGGCGAGACCAACTGGCAGTACACCAGTTCCGGCGACGATAACCCTTACAAGATCGAGCACCGGGAGCTGTTCAAAGCGATCCGGTCCGGCAAAACAATCAACAACGGCGATTACATGGCCCGCAGCACCCTCGTCACCATCATGGGCCAGATAAGCTGCTACACGGGTAAAGAAGTCACCTGGGACGAGATTTCCAAATCCGACTTCTACTATCCGCCCAAGCCGGAGGACTGCCGCCGCGACATGGACCCGCCCGTCAAACCCGGGCCCGACGGCGTCTATCCGGTGTATATCCCGGGCAAAACAACGCTACTTTAGCGGGGGACGAGAAACGACCAGGGAACGGCGGACTGTTTGGGCCTTCTGACTTGAAATCATCGGCGGCGCCAGCGCTTACGCTGGCACCGTTCAGGAAATATCGCGGGTGCGCAAACATTTTCGCCCTGGATGCGTTGAAGAAGAATAGGAGCATCGTGCAACGCCGCATCGTCGCGATGAGGAATCGGTGTAAACCTTCGTCCAGCCGGAGGAACAACAGGGAGGGAATAACAATGGGACGATTCGCGTTTCTCTCAGCAGCCTTGCTTTTCTGCAGCGTCGGTGTGGCAGCCGAGACGCCGAACGAGTTTGCCGTGACAGGTTATGGAAAGGTTTTTTACACGGTTGACATGGCAGACATCCGGTTCAGCGTATCGGTCCGCGACAAGGACGTGCAGCAGTGCAAGAAAAAGCATGATAGCATCCTTGAGGGAGTAAACGCGCACCTCGAAGAGAACGGGTATCCTGAGGGCATCGTGTCATTGCAGAGTACGACATTGTCGCGACAGCGCGCTTCCAGCGGAAAGTCGGAAGATGAGTTCTATCTCGCGAGGTCCGTGTACTCAATGCGCACCAACCGTACGAAAGACGTCGCATCACTTCAGGCCGCCCTCGTCCAGCTTGGTGTTGATGAGATACTGTCCGTTGACCTGTTCTCGTCAAAGCAACGGCAACTGGAAGACGAAGCCACAAAGCTTGCATTCAAGGACGCGAAAGAGAAGGCGCAGTTAACGGCTGCGTGTCTGGGCTGGACTCTCCGAAATGCGACCGCGGTGACCTACGCTCCGTCCCCCTGGCGCAGCGCGCCACCTGGTTTTGGGTCGAGGGCCTCGGCGGCCTCGCCTGAGACAAGCCCTCTCGCGGCGTCTGCAAACTTCGTTGACGTCACCGTCAATGTGACGTATAGATACGAGGTCGAAGGTAACTCCGAGTCAAAACCTGCAACGGGCTCGCAATAGGGCGCACCAGGACGCCCGGCGAGCACTCAGCGGCTTGAGGGGGCAAGGCGTCTCATTGAACCGTCGGAGACAGAAAGTGAAGAAAGTTTCGGAATGCTATGGAAAGATCGGCGACGGCGACCGCCAATTTGACGTCCAGTTCTGGCAGTCTCAAGGTGACAAGGCCATCTTCGATGCCGCCCTGGATATGGTCATGGACTATTTGCGCCTGAGGCACGAACATGTTGACGAGCCCAGACTTCAGAGAACTGTCGAGTCTTTTCACAAAATATAAGCCGCGGGCCCCGCTTGGCCCATTCAGGCATGACCCGGAGGACAAATGACAATCGGCTTTGGAGAACACGTGAGTGCCGCTGTCTGGTGCGCTTGTCTTGCCACCTTTTCCATGGCGGTGCTGCCACGCGGACATTCTATAGAAGGTCCTTCCGCGCAAGTTAGGGCACAGGGACCGAACCTCACCTTCACACAGGCACCGCACGGCGAGTTCCAGTTTGACACGGGTGTCCTTCGGGGAAAGCTGCGAGCCGAGGGCAAGTCGCTCGGTCTTTCGTCGGTTGTTCACGTGCCTTCCGGAGTCACTCTGTCGCGAGGATATGGCATCTTCGGTCACTACCGCGTGTTTGTCGCCAATCGCCGCTTTGGGACGGCGGCGTGGGACTGGCCGAGCAAGGCCAAGTTGCTCGACGACGGGGCTGTGGAGGTTTGTTGGGCCGAGGCGCAGGATTGCCCCTTCGAGCTGAAGGCCACTTATCGCTGGCGCGACCCTTCATCGCTCGACCTGGTGACCGAAGTGAAAGCGCAGGAAGACCTGCCGAATTTTGAAGCGTTCCTGGCATCCTATTTCAGCGAGGCGTTTACGAATTCCCTGGTTTTTGTGAAACAGCACCCTGAAGGTGGAAAGAAGCCCGGTTTCCTCGCGGCGACCCAGCCCTTCGGAGACTGGCTCATGTTCCCACGCGACCCGGTTGCCGTGCAAATCATCAAAGACGGCCGCTGGAAGGTCGAACCGAATCCGGTTGACTGGGTGATCATGCCGGAGCTTGACAGACCTCTCGGCGTGCGCCGTGACCCGAGCAGGGGCGTTACCGCCGTGCTCATGGCGCCGCCGGAGGATTGCTTTGCCCTCTCGACACCGCATCAAACCGAGGGCCACTTCTCACTCTATCTCTCCCTTTTTGGCAAGACCATTCGTGCAGGCGAGACAGCGCGGGCGCGCACACGCCTCTGGGTGGCTGAGAATCCGTCTGACCAGCAGATCCTTGACCGCTATCAGACGTACATGAACGACCTCAGCCGCCACACGAGCGAAGCCCCAGGCCCCTGAAAACAATTTCGCCTGCACTCCTGAACACCCCTCTTGTGCTGGCAAAGGAACGCGGCTTACCCCGCCATGCAATGCGGCAAACGTAGAGTTGCCGAGCCCAGTTGTCTGCGTCGGTCCTTTCCTTTGGCGGCGCAATCCTCAATAAGACAGATGCCGGACCTTCGAAGCGAAGCGCGAGCGCGATATGCGCTCTCGAGGAGAAGATGGTTGGCAGGAGGCGGCAAAAAAGTGTATGAAGGAAGCTTCAAAGGGGCCCAAGTTCTTGGTGAATCCGACAAAGGGAATTCGAGAATGAACCCAGGAGAGCCGCTAAACAGGCATCTGTGGATGCAGCTTCTTCTCCTCGCTCTGCTTGGAGCGTCGGCTCCCACCACTCCGTGCAGTGGAGAGAGATCCAGATTCTATCGGGTTCGTTCAGATGAAGTGTCTCCGGCAGGGAGAATAATCTCCCTCGAACTCAGTGACAGCCAGATTTCCCTGACCTGGGAACCGTTCGGCGCCGGGCCGTACCATGTCCAGCACGCCTACGACCTCGGTACCGGCATCTGGTCGGACGTTCCCGGCACCCACTGGCCCATAGCGGAAACCCACTGGGCCGGCACCGTCACTCAGCTACCGACTTACTACGTCTCGCCGAACGGAGACGACGCCAATCCCGGCGCCGTTGACAAGCCCTGGCGGACCATTCAGCACGGTGTGGAAATCGTGGAGCCCGGAGACATTGTTTTTGTAAGAGGCGGTGTGTTCCACGAGAGAGTTTTCTCCGTTCGGGGAGGCGATGCGGTGAACGGGGCCATCATCTTCGCATCCTATCCGGGCGAGAAGGCCGTCATAGACGGCAGCGGCGTCTCGTCCGGCAGCAGCGGCGTCACCATTTCTCACTCGTACATCAACCTGGCAGGACTGGAAATCCGCAACTGGGATACGGGAATATGGATTGAGGACTGCGGGCACGTGGACATCTCCAACAGTGAGGTACACGATGTCTGGTACGGGATCGGGGCAGCGGACGGCGCCCATGATTTTGAACTCAACCGAGTGGAAATACACCATTTCACGTTATACGGTTTTGACGCATCGCCCTCCGGAGGCGCCGATTGCCACAACGGCGTTCTGAACGACTGCGTCGCCCACACATGCCGAGACCCCGAACAGAACGTGGACGGATTCGCTCTCGGACATGGCACACAACACGACTTCGTATTCAATCGGTGCCTGACCTATGATGTGTATGACGGCTTTGATATCAGCGCCGGCAACACCACGCTCAACGGCTGTTCCGCTCACGATTGTGGAAACGGCGGGTACAAAATCTGGGCAGACAACGTGACGCTCGTCAACTGCCTGAGCTATCACAACGATGGCACGAACCTCGAGCTGGACTGGAGCGGACTGCCCAAGACCACCACAGCCGTCAACTGCGATTTCGTTGACTGCAGAGTGTTCAACGTTTGCGTGGAGAATCCAGCGGATTGCGTTCGAATGCACAACTGCATTCTTGCCAGCGGGGACAACATTGGTATCCGTCCGGTAGGCACAGGGGGACCTTGGCATAGATGTTGACGGTGGGGAATCAGGCAGGGATATTCTGGCTGGCGGTTTGAGCGGCCTTCCAGTTATCGGGGAGGAGTTCCTCGAGGCG
>JAUYEE010000204.1 GCA_030691545.1 bacterium
CCCCCCGGCTCCGAAAGGCACAACAAGCATGCTACTGCACCTTAAAAAGACCCCGGGATGACAAATTGAAAAACCGGCCCCCTGCAAATCAACAACTTACGACACCAACTGACAAACATAGGTTAACCATGCGTCGCTTGAACCCGGGAAGAGATGGACCGCAATTTGCGGTATTTTTCGACCTGGGCAGCGTATCGCTTATTGAAGGTCTTGAGACGTTCGAGGTACCGGCGCAAATCGTGGCCGCACTCTTCCGACATGCGATTGCGGCTGCGACGAATCTCTTCAATAATCTCGTCCATCTCGGTCATACCGTTGCTTCACCTGCTCGTTCGGCGTGCAGAAGGTCTTACGAAGCGTGGAGCAACGACTCCTTCACCACAAGAGGAGGTTCAATCGCAATGAACCACGCGGCAGGGTAAAGGTAGTCTTCTCCGCTCTCGTCAACAACACGCACATCTCCATGAGCCTCTGCGTCGTCGTCCGGTATCACCCTGTAAATCTTGTGGAGCTCAAGCGATGCCGGGTAGTCCGAATTGTTGACGCACACCACAAACCGTGGATCGCTACGATGAATGCTTCTTCCCATGATTCAGTCCAGGTAACGCTTTCGTTTCAGTTCTTTTCTCCCAATACCGTGGGCCTCGTACCAATGAAGCTCGGCGATTCTCACACCACCGTCAGATAGACGGACGCGGGCAACCCCTTTCATCTTTCGCCATCTGCCTTGACCGTAGATGCGGCGAAGCCGAGAGATTTCCCGGATCGCACGCCCGACGGCAATCGTCTCGGTATTTGTGATCTCGCCGAGAATCTCGAAGTTCATTATCAATCATTTTGCCACGGGACGAGTGATAATTCAACATGCACTTGGTAATGCCTCAGTCTCGGAGGGGACTCACCGGAGAGAGCCCACAGGCCGCAGAGCGGGAGCGTCTTTGCGGACAGCCGGGAGCTTCGCTCCCTCGGGGAAAGACGGTAGCAAGCTACCGCACTCCAAGGCTTCGCCCCTGCGGCAGCGGCTCTGGGAACCGCGAATGCGTTTTGTTTTTTGGCGCGGCCTCTTGGTCATACAACGCCCGCCACGACGCCGAGATGTCGCGACGCAAGACTCCCCACCCATAACTGAGGCCGTACATGCACGTGTGCCTGTCCGCTTGACCGGACAGGAGGACGGGCACCTATCAGGGCGGCCGGGGTCAGTCGTCGCGGTGGTCGCGAAGAAGCGGGAGGAGTTCGGTTATGTTCTCGATGACCGCGGTGGGGTTTAGTTTTTCGAGTTCGTCCCTCGTCCAGAAGCCGGTCGCGACGCAAATGACCTCGAGACCCGCAGACCGGGCAGCCTCCACGTCAACCGGATGGTCGCCGACATAGAACGTCTCGTCGCTGGGTGCGCCGAGTCGAGAGATCGCCAGTTGGAGAAGGTCCGGGGCGGGCTTCAACCGAGTAACTTCCTCGCCTCCTGCCACGGCGTCGAAGAATCGCAGGATGCCGAGATTCTGGAGGATCGGCTCGGCGAAGTATCGCGGCTTGGTTGTGGCGACGCCGAGGCGATAGCCGCGTTCGCTCAGTGCATCGAGCGTCTCCTTCACTCCCGGGAGAAGGTAAGTTTTTTCGAGAAAGACCTGCCCGTATCGTTCGCGGTACAAACGGACGAGCTGCGTCGTGTCGCCGTTCGTGAAGAGCGAGAACATTCGTTCCAGGGAGGTGCCGATGTTGCGCCGGATGAGCTGAGGGTCGCCGGGGGAATGCCCTGTCTGGCGCAGTGCGAACTCGAAGCACTCGACGATTGCCTCGGAGGAGTCAATGAGCGTGCCGTCGAGGTCGAAGATAACGGCAGATATTTCTTTCGCGGAACGCGGCAGATCGGCGGGTCGAAATCCCATCATGCGTCTCCAGCCTCAAGCTGTTGGCGGACGTCTTCCCTGACCTTCTCTCGAAAACCTGGAGGAAGCTCCGCGTAGATTCTCTTCTTATGGTCGAGGCTGACATCCGGTTCGCCAGGCTTGCCATTCAGGAGTTGGAGTTTCCCGGCGTGGAGAAATTCAGCAACATCCTCCGTTCGCCAGACCCGCTGCTCGAACGTCCTTTTCTCAAGCAACGCCAGGAAACCGTTGCGGAATTCCTCGAAGTACGAACCGTAGATGTGAAACGAATCGGAGATGTCCACGTGTCTGCCGGGGACGACCCTCTTGCCGGACTTCATGGAGATTTCTTCTGCGAGAATCCTCTGGAGGTCTGTGATGGCGTAAAGGTTCATGAAGGCAGCTTTATAGGCGTCGCGGGAACGCCAGTGCGTGTTCATGTTGAGGACGTAGCGGTCGCCGTCTGCTGGCAGGACTCTCGCCCAGATTCTCTGGAGGCAGGGGGGATCGTGGTGACCGGGGTCAACGGTGGGCATCCAGGTGATGGCCTGAGCTCGGCGGGTGTAGAAGCAGGCGAGCAACTCGTCCACCATTCGCTGAACCTGGTTGATCGGGCCAAAGGGACCTCCCGTCAGAGCGTCGGCAAAATCGCGGATGACGTCGTAAGAGAAAAGACGCTGGTGGTAGGTATAGCTCCATTTCTGGTCGAGGGGATTGATCCAGGAATCGTGAACGCCGTAGAGGACTTCCTGCCGGTAGATTTCCAGTTCCTCGAGTCCCGCGGGAAAACTGCGGTGGAGACGCGGCTCTGCGAGGGGGGATTCGATGACCATGACAACCGTCGCATCGCGACTCGGCGGGGAGGTTTCGAGATCGTACTGTGTGCGGGCCTGGACGCCTTCTTTCCAGGTCCGCAACACAGCTTCCTCCCAAACCTCCGGCAAGGTCCTCCCGGTAACAAGAATCACGGGAATGTTGCCATCATGTCCGGCTGTTTCCATAAACATTGTCCTCTCGCTTCGCCGCGACGAACGGCGCCTCGGAAAGCGAGTAATTGTCCGCTTGCTTGGGGATTGGCGCCGGACGCGATCAATGGGCGACCGTGCCTTGATCCCGCTTAGCGCTGTTGTTCGTAAGTTCTGCAACGTATTCTCGGATGAATCCTTTGGTCGAGAAGCCCGGCTGAAGCCGGCTCCGGCAATGCGATTCGCAGAGGCGCCACCACCCGCTGAAGCGGGTGGCTAACAAGGCCGCCGGCTAAAGCCCGGCGGGTGTAAGGCCTCATGAGATACGACATCTCCTCCTACGCTGCACCGTGCGATACGCTATTGGATTCATGAGCGTCTGCGCTTAGCTCGCTCGCACGCGATGATTGCCTTGACCTCCTCGACGGCGGCGTCTTTGGAGTCGTTGACGACGCGATAATCATATTCATTCTGTCGCGCGAGTTCCATCTTCGCTCGGGCGAGGCGCTTTCTCATCCGGGCAGGGCTGTCCGCCTTACGAGATTTGATTCGCCGTTCGAGTTCCTCACGCGAAGGCGGAAGGAGGAAGATGGAAACGACGTTCACTCTGTTTCCGTACTCGCGAGCAAAGTTCCGCTTTCCGTCCACGTCAATTTCGAGAATGAGATCGCGCCCTTTTTCGCCAGCGTCTCTTATGAACCGCTCCACAATGTCCTTTTTCGTCCCGTACAAATCGCCGTAAATCCGATTCCACTCCACGAACGCCCCCTCGCGGATAAGCATCTCAAATTCTGTCCTCGGGATGAAATAGTAGGAGATTCCCTCCACTTCTCCTTCTCGTTTCGGGCGGCATGTGGTGGTGATAATCCGCGAAAGGTTTTGCACCTCCTCGAGGAGGGCGGATACGACGGTGCCTTTCCCTGTGCCGGACGGGGCGGAGATGAGGAACATTATGGGATTGCGTTTCATCGGTTCCATAACTATGTGCCGTGCTTCACGGGTTCGGTCACGTCCTATGGATAAATCCGTTGAGTCGAGAAGCCCGGCTGAAGCCGGCTTGTGCAAGACGCATAGGGCATCCGCGACCACCGTCTGAAGCCGGTGGCTAAATGGCAGTGCCGTCTGAAGCCCGGCACCAGGTACCGGTATCTGGAGTTGGTTGTGTGAATGCAGGTCATTGTCTATGCTTCGTGAATGCGGTTGCGAAAGTGCGTACTGAGGCGGAACGGGACATCGCGGGCCGCCGGGATTCATGGTTCCAACCGCACACGGACTTCTGCACGTTCCGCGGAGTCAATTCCACGACAGAACTCGGCAAACTTCGGGTAATCCGCGGGAAGCACTTTTTGAGCTTTCAAATACATATCAAAAACGATATGAACTGCATTCTCGCCTTCGGTGAAGCGGAGATGGTAGTGTCCGAAAGCGGTTTCCAGGTCTGTGGGAGACGGAAGGGCAACAACGCGGGCCCCCGCAGGAAGCTTCAGCTCGCCCTCGAAAGAAAGATTGAAGTCTGCATCAATCTGGAGCGGAGTTGCTCGACTTTCGAGACTCGCGAGGATGGCGCCCAACCGGGACACCGGAAGAAGCTGGTCGAGAACCATCTCATTGCCCAAAACCCTGCCAAAGGCCGGGGCCTTGAAGGCGTATTCCAGCGAGAGGGGCTGCTCCGCGTCGGAGACGTTGTTGATTTTGTGGCTCAGCAAGGATGCCGCGCGAAAGGAAGCGTTCGCGGTCCTCTCGATGAACTCCTTGATCTCGTATTGCTCGGCTTCGAGGAGACCTGTCCGAAGAGAAGCCGCGCGATCTCCGGTGTACTGATGAACCTGAGTTCCTTCCACGGAGCCGTCCTCCCCGATGGTCGCCTGGAGAGAGCGTTTCTCACAGTTGTCGTCGCGCGAGAAACCTGGAATCGTGAGGCGTTCGCGGAGAAACTTGCCGGAATGGGCCACCCCATAGCCGAAGTCGGCAACGGTAAAATCCTGAAGGGGAACGGCCGTTCCATTTTGCAGGGTGGACCGAACGTACCCGTACGGCAGGTAGCGGCTGCTGAAATCCAGGAAGCGGATGTATCGGCCGGTTTCGTCCTGGAGGGCCAGAAGGCCCGAATTGAATGACTCGGGGAAAACCTTCGAGGCGTGCTCGAGTTTCCCCCGAACGACAAGCATCCTCGTCGGGACGCCCGCCACCTCGAGCATCGCCCTGGCAAGCGCGAGACGGTCGCCGCGACGGTCGGCGAGGGTTTCGCTGGGCGATTTTGCGAGATAAGCGCCGCCTCCCTCTCCGCGAATCTCCCGGTTGACAAACGAGTACACGGCTCTGGCTCGGCTGTCGGAGTCGTTTGGGCAGTCCGCGAGCACCCGGGCGGTAACGTCCTTGACCTCGTCGCTGATCTTCGTTACGCTGATGCTGTGGTCTTGATACCGGAGGAAATCGCTTTCTTGGTCGAAGTTCGCGGCGACGCGGACAAAGGGGAGGAATTCGGTCTCCGAAGCGGCATGGGGTTCGCGGGCAACGGCGGGGACGTCGCGCGCCTCCCACCGATAAACCTTCTTGTCCTTCTTGCGAATCACGGAAAGTGGTGGGGGATTATTCGTCTCCTCATACGTGAGTCTCATGTCGGAAGGGACGATGACGACATACTGAGACAGCTCCATAGGAGTCTCAATGTTTTGAAAGAAGAAGCTGTCCCCTATATAACGAGGGGGTTGGTCAGGACGAGGAGCCCTCGTGGTGATGTATTTGTACTCGATGAAGTCTCCGTTCTGGAGGCCCGCCATGGAAAAGGTGGTCTTGCCCTCTGCCGGAGGTTCCGGTTCCAGAATACTGCCGTCTTGTTTGACAGTTCTGAGTTCCAGGAGATCGTCCTCTGGAACGTCAACCTCTCCCCACGCATCAATCGCCTTCTTGTCATTCAGGAGAATGAGCTGATGGGTTTTGCGGCGGCCAGAGCCATCCGGGTAGATTTCCTCGACGGTTTGGTCAATGAAAATCGCCGACGAAACGCCCGCGTACTTTGCGCGAATGATAGGGTCTTGAGCAAATCGCTGGGACGGAATCTCATAATCATCAAGGAGATCCTTCTCCCCATAACCTCGCAATGCCTTCCTTGCGTCCTTTTCCACGAAATTCTCACGGAGGACTCGTCTCCAGATTTGCCTCTCGCTCGATTCCTTGCCGGTGTGCCCCTTTAGCTCGGCGAGCATTTTCCAGAAGGAGAGGTCATCCGGATAAACCTGTAGAGCCTCTTTCAACTCTCTCTCCGCATCCACCCAGCGGCCGCTTTGTTCGTAAAGCTCCGCCAGCGCCTTGCGGATCGTCTGCTGGTGCGGTTGTGCGCTCTTCAGTTTGGCGTACTCGGGAAGAGCCAGGGCATCCTGTCCGGTTTCGCGGAGATGTCTCGCCAGGTATTCCGAGTGGATGTGCCTGCGATGCACCCGCTCAATCACCTCCTCCAGCTTCTCGTGCTGGTTTGTGGTTCGGTAGAAATCCGCGGCGAGGTGGTACGGCTCGCAGGATTCCAGTTCGAGGGCGAGCATCGCTTCGAGATGCTTTCTTTGCTCGGGGGCCCACTCCTTCTTCTGGTAAACCCGGCACAGCCTCTCATGGAAGGGGAAAAAACGCGGAGACTGGGCAATGCATTCATTCAGCTTGTCAATCGCCTCGGTCTCCTTTTGCTCCGCGAGGTCGAGAAGCGCAAGCTCGTATAAAGACAGCGGGAAAACCTGCGCACTATCCAGCGCGGCCTGAAACCGGCTTTTCGCCTCGCTCCGCCGAACCTGTTCGGGCAGGCTCGCATCTGAGGCGAGGGCTCCCCCGAGAACATACTTGAGGTACGCCCACGAAGGAGCACTTTTCTCGGAGGCGAGGAGGAACCGCTTGGCTTTCTGAACATCGCCCTCAGCCCCTTTCAGGATACCGCAGCACGCCAGGGCAAGGGGGTCGGCGGGATTTGCTTCGAGGACCTTCGAGAAGTAGGCAAGGGAGGGTGATTCCCACGGCGAGTGCATGGGCTGCTGAGCGCTCTGTGGCGGGTTGCTCGCTATGTCCGCGAGAACAGGAGGAGAGCCGGGCGGCGGAGACAGAATTTGAATGGAGGGGGCGAGATTCTGCGCGGAACTCTGACAGCGCTGGCGAAGACTCTTGAAACAGGCATCCCCCCGCAACGCCCAGCCGCCGATGAGGCATTTCATGAGCAATCGGTTTTGACCGGGCGAAAGGGCAGCCGGGACGTATTCGACAAGGGGCGTGTAGCTCCTGACGGCGTCCTTGCTATACACACAACGGCGATTGAGAAAAACAGCGACGGGGAAGGGGAAGGAAATTCTTAGAATGACCTCGCTGTGCGGGGCTGCGTGGAGGATGGTCTCTGCATAGTACACGCCGTGCCTCGCCCAGTACGGTTGAAAGAAGCCGTTCGGGGAGGAATACTCTCTTCGCCTGAGCTCGCGGGTTGCATCTTTGTAGCGGGGCTTCAGGGGGCGGTCGCTCTCCGGCGGCCATGTCGAGAGGAAGGCAAGGTTCGGGTACTCGCCGAAGGGCCCGACGACGCGCCATTCGACGGGGTATCCTCCGCACCGCATGAGGTCATTGAACCCCTCCGCGTCGCCCTCGCTCTGGCAGATGGCTGCCAGAATCTCGCGGCAGATCTCCTTGAACTGCACGCAACCGGAGCGCCTTTCCGCGAGAATCGGCTGGAGAACCCTCTTGACTCTTTCATTGTAAGCTGGGATCGCGCCGAAAAGCTCTCGCACATTCAGCACAGCCAGGAGCGCGGACGGATGAGAAGGAGAATTCTCGCAGAGGGTGAGAGAGTCCGAAAGCAGTTCGTCGAAACGCCCCTCGATCTCGTTGACGATACAAAGTCCGTACCTTGCCCAAGGGTTTTCGGGCTGAAGCGCGAGAGCCTTCTCGAAAAACGATCGGGCTTGCTGGTTGTCCCCTCGATAGATGTGCAGCAGATAGGCGACGGTGGTCATCTGCTCGGAGGTGGGATTTTCCTTGCAGCTTTCGAGAAGAGCATCCAACTCCCCTGCGGGGTCGCTCAGTCTTCCAAGCGGATAGTCGGAGGCAAAGGCGGTCGCTATGAAAAGGGCAGTGAGCGCCAGGAGTATGCCAGCCGCTTTGATGAATCGAATCACCGGGCTATCCTTATTCTCTCGGACCATTTTTCGTCAACAAGGCGACAGAACTCGCGAAAAGCATCGTATTGCTCTGGTTTGACTCGCGTGACATCGAAAGAGAATCGTGATACGACCTCCAGCAACCCCGCCTCGGGGGAGGCGAATGTAACGTCGCACCGGCCGAAGTCGGCGTGAAGATGGATGTCTTGGGGCACAGAGACCACCTTGCATCCGGCCGGCAGACGGAAGCGGATCGAGGACGCCATCGTCCAGGGAAAATCGAAAACGAGGTCGAAATTCCTTTTTGACAGGGCAGCATACTGGCGGGTGAGGTAGAGCTTCTGAATAAGTCCGGGGAACGCCATGGAACCGTCGCCGCCGACCACAGCATAGTCCGGGGCCGTCGCCTTCAGCGCATACCGAACGGGCTTCTCCAGTGCTTTCAGGTTGTCGAAGCGGAACTCGGATATGTTGATGTTCGGGAGGGTCGCTCCCCAGGACTTGGACAGGGCGTTGCGGCGGTCTTTCTCCTCCTGGTACATCTGCCGGAAGTACGGCGCATACTGGCCGATGGCTTCCCGCGCCGTCTCGAACTCGATGCCTCCGGTCGGAAGGATCACCGCCTCGTACCTGTCCGATATAAGGTTTCTCTCGGCAGGCAGAGAGGGGGTGGTGACGAATTTCCGGACACCTTTTCCTACGACGAGAGCGCATGTGTCCTGGTCCTCGTAGGGGAATTCGTCTGTGCCGGAATATTCGGCTGTTCCATCGAGCCACAGGTCGTATTTGGGAATGTAGCAGATGGCGTGATTGAACGCCGCCAGGGACGCTGGCTGCGGTTCAAAGCGGCCCTGGCTCTTTGTGCGTATCGCCGCGAGGCACGCCTCGACACCGACCTCCTTGAGCATCGCCAGCATCAGTCCGGCTTTGTCCTTGCAGTCCCCGAACTTCCTTCCAAAGACCTTGTACGCGGGGTAAGGCTTGTGGCCGTGGATGCCGAACTCCAACCCGATATAACGAGTGTTCTGAACGACGTAGTTGTGAATGGCGACAATCTTATCGCGTTCGTTCTCCAAACCGGCGGTGATGCGGGCAACTTCTGCGCGGGCGCCGGCATCGAGGAGAAACTGTTCGCGGACGAGGTTCCAATACCATTCGCCGACGCTCTCCCAATCCGGGTAGGTGGAGATGTGCACGTAGGGGAGAACTTCGGAGAAGCCCGGCATGGAGGGCTCCGCTTCGAGTTTCTCAATATTCTCGATCTTCCAGAGGTAGGCAGTCAGCTTGTCCTGTTTGGAGATTTCCGGCTGCACGTCCAGGCTGACGACATTATAGTAGAGCTTCTTCTCCGGAGGCGCGAGCACCACGTATTGCATCACTTTCTTGGGCACGGTTTCCTTGAGGTAAACGATGTCTCCGAAGTAGTCGCCGTACATATTCGTGGGAGCGGTGGCATTGACTCGATAGGCGAACTCAATGGTATCGCCCGGCTCTAAGCTCGAGAACCGCACGTATTTTGCCTCGAGGTCGTAGTAGATTTTCTGTTCGCCGCCGAAAGTGTGCGTAAAGGGGCCATCCGCGTTAACCACACGCCCGTCCTTCTTGAAAACTCTGGCGGCTTTCACCTGAATCTGATTGGTCGTCGGCGGGTAGATGGCTCGCCGCAACCGGAAATTCTCCACTCCTGCTTCGGAGAGGATTCGGACGATTTCCTGGTGGTAGGAGTTGGTCAAGCCGTTAGGGTGCACTTCCCTGATCCACAGGTCGTGCAAATAAGCCGCTGAGTCGCCCGGTGAACCTATCTCCGGGGCAGCATTTTTCACGAGGGCGGAAGCGTCCACCCTGTAGTCTTCCTCGAATGGCTTCTCTTTGGGCTTCAAGACCTCGATTCGCTCACGAAGGGGATGGTTTTGGGGCTTCACGGCATAGGACTTCTCAAACCACTCGAGAGCTTCGCCGGCCTTTCCCTGCTGAAGAAGCAGCTCCCCCCTCAGTTGAAGGGCTGCGTCCTCTTCCGGGCAGATTTCCAGCGCCCGGACGATGAGGGCGGTCGCCTCGTCGTACTGAGCGCGGTCGCCGCAAAGACGAGCGTGATCGAGGAGGAGAGATGTGGACATGGGGTCCTGCCGCTTCATTATGCCAAGCTGGTCGAGCGCTCCCTCGAAATCCAATCTCTTGTGGCAGTTTGACAAAAGCGCTTCTCGAACTTCGCGGTCGGCGTAATTCAGCTCGAGCGCCCTCTGGCAACTCTCCTGCACTGCCTGAAGGGGTCTGGGGGAGGGGGACGACTTCGCCGCGCGCGAAAGCACGTCGGGAACGTCATGATATTCGTGCAACAGCTCCGCCCACAGTTTCGCCGACCTCGGTTTCTGCGCGTTCTCAGCGTAGTGCTGTGCAATCCCCAAAGCGGCAGGGTAGTACGAAGGGTCTTTTTCTATTGCCTCGAGAAAGAACCCCAGGGCTTTCCTGGGAAGGTTTTTCCCCGCATAATGCTCTCCGAGGCGCACATACGCGGGAGCGAAATCGGGGTTCAGCTCTGTCGTCTTCTGGTAGGCATCCCTCTTCTTGTTCTCGTCGTCGTAGAGTTCGCCAAGACGGAAATGGTATTGCCATTCGCGGGGGGAAAGGGCGGCGGCGGTTTCGAGCTCTTTCACGTGGGCGCGTGTATTCTTGTCAAAAGCGTTCAAATGCGACAGGAGAAACGAAAGGGACGCGTGGTGGACAGGATTCTTGGGGTCGCCCTCGACCATGCCGCGGAATTGGGCGATGGGATCGGCTGCGGGAGCGTGCTCCTCAACCGACTCCGAAGCAGACGACTTCTCGTCTGTCTCCTGGTGTATCTGTTGGATTGCCTGGGCAACCTCGTCACTCCCGATGGCGATGCGAAGGGAGGACAGGGGCCTGCCGTCGGGCTCCGTCAGACGTAGCCAGAATCCCCACTCGCCATCCTCCTGGCAGATTTTCAGCAGAAGCTTGTTCCAGCCCTCCTTCAGGGTGGCGGGGAGAACCGCCTGGTCGAACCCGATGGGATGGAGATCGCGGTCCGAAATGACCAGCCTGTTTCCGATCCAGACTTTCGCACAGTCGTCGCTGCCCAGGCGAACCGCCACCGCCTGCTGTTGGGGCGAGAACACACAAGCGAGAGCGTAAGCGGCCGTTTGCGTGTTCGGCCGGAAGGTCGCGGAGAGGTCAACGTAACAGTCGGATGATGGCAATGGGTATTCCCGCCAGGAGACCGGGCGCTCTTTGCCCGTGTACGTTCCGGAGAGGTCAATCTCCTCCTCCGGCGGGTAGGAGAGGTCGAATCCTGCCATTCCTTCGTTGTCGAAGGGTCCGATGATGAACCACTGAGCGATGAAGCCGAGTTCGGCCTGCTTTCGGTAGGCCCCCTCCAGGTCGCCGCGCCTCAGGTCCACCTCCCTCAGCAACCAGAGGGAGTGGCTCTTGAGCACCGGAGAGGCCGTTGGCGATTCGAGAACCTGCGAAAGGGCGTTCGGGATTCGCTCGTCCCAGCGGGCGAAGTCCACGAGGTCCCAGATAGCGTAAACGTGAAGAAAGGCCTCCGGCCGGCCGAGGGCGCCGGTCAGGGATGTAATCTCGCGGTCGAGTTCGCGGTCAAAGAAGCTATCCTCCGCGGAAGAGGGAGCTACCGCGACAAGAGCCAGCAGAAAAAAAAGGAATCCTGTTATCCTTTTGACAATCATAAGGGGCACGAAATCGAAGTGAACCGAGCACCGTTGCGTCCCTATGCTCGGTATCCCGTGCAAACACAACCGCCGGCACATTCCTCCGCAGAGCGAAACCGGTCGCCGCAATCTTACGGGAAAGCTTCTCTCCATATCAATTGCTTTTTCCGGAAGGGCGTGGCTGCGTATGAGGCGGGGTACGGATTCATCCGCAATACGTCACCGCATTTATGAATAGGAGCACTAAGGCCGAAGCGTTACAACTTCTCCGCGTGGGACGAAAGATAGTCCTGCACGCCCTCGGCAGTCGGCTGCATTCCTTCTTCTCCCCTGTGCCACCCGGCGGGGCAGACCTCCCCATACTGCTCGCAGAACTGGAGCGCATCAACCATCCGCAGCATCTCGTCCACGTTCCGCCCCAAGGGCAGGTTGTTCACTACCTGGTGCTGGACAATCCCGTTCTTGTCAATCAAGAACGAAGCCCGCAGCGCCACGCCATCCGGGTGCTCGATGCCGTATGCTTTCGCGATCTCGTGCTTGACATCTGCCACCATGGGAAACCGGACGTGCCCGATCCCGCCCTTCTCAATCGGCGTGTTGCGCCAGGCATAGTGCGTGAACTGGGAGTCTATTGAGACGCCGACCACCTCGACGCCAAGTTCTCTGAACTGTTCTATCCTTCGGTCATGCGCGATGATTTCCGTCGGGCAGACGAAGGTGAAGTCGAGAGGCCAGAAAAACAGAACTACATGCTTCCCCCGCAACGCCGACAACCGGAAATCTTCCTTGATCGTCCCATCCGGCATTACCGCCGGGGCCACAAAATCCGGTGCTTCCTTTGTCACTAAAACGCCCATAAACATCTCCTCTCGTCATGCAGTTCGCGAGCGGCGAACCGTTTGTTCTTGGTATTTGCGCAGCCTTCCCCTCCGCCCGGTGTTCTTGAAAACCTTCGTAGAATAACGCACGAGACTTCCCTGGAGTTCCCCCACCCGTCTTCGGAGCGCGGAATCGCATCTCCGCGCCGCGCGCAGCCGGCGCCTCAGGCGAGTTTCGCCTTCTGTGGGATGCCGGGGCGGAGGTAGGTCGGCTCGACGATTCTGCCCGGGTCGTAGGATGGCAGACTTGCTTCCGCAAGGGCGCGGCGGGCGATGTACTCCGCGCTCGGATGGACGGGCGTTTCTTCAACACGGCAGTCTCGCGGCAGCCCCTCGAGAACCTCTCTCGGAATCCCCTTTTCGTCCGGGCTGACGAGGAGCGAGATTCCGGCAATCTGCTCCGGAAGCTCGCGAAGCGAACAGACAGACGGCGCCCGCACCTCTTCGAACGTTCCCCCCGCCCACCGGTAGCTTGCGTGGTAGTAGCCGCCGAGCTTCGCGTCCACGATAACCGTGACGATACTCGCGCTCTCTCGGACCCGGTAGGCAATCGCCTCGAGCGAACAAACCCCGACGAGCGGCTTTTGTAGAGCGAAGACAAGCCCCTTCGCGAAGGCAATTCCCACGCGAACCCCGGTTAGCGACCCAGGCCCAAGCCCCACGCCGATGCAGGCGATGTCCGCGCGGGAAGCCCCGGCCGCCTGTAAAGCGGACTCGAGCGTCGGCAGCAATCTCGCGGAGTGGTCGAGTTGCGCGTCAATCGTCTTCTCGACCAAGCACTTGCCGTCTTCAACTATGGCAAGGCATCCGACCTTTGTTGATGTGTCAATTCCTACGCTGAGCATTTCGGTGAATTTCCTGCGAGAACGCGTTGCTCCTTCCGATACGGACGGATAATAGAGGCCGCAGCCATGCAAGGCAAACAGTATATTTCCCGACCGAGATCTTCATCGCTCCGGTAGCCCTGCATTGCCCGTTTCCTTGCGTCTTTACGTGAGGTTGTCCAAACGTCCTTACCTTTTGCCAAGACGCTTTGGAGTGCTGAAGCTTGCTTCAGCCTTTATCTGAGGGAGCGAAGCTCCCGATCTCAGACGAAGCGTACTTCTGAAGCTTCGCTTCAAAACCACAAGGCGGGAGCTGTTCGGTCCCGCACTCCAAGGTTTTCCTCTGCGTTCTGCGGTGGATTCCATCTCATCCCTCGCACCTTGCTTGACGCGGGAACGAGGCTGTGGCAGAATACGTTTTGAAAAGGGGTTGAAGCGTCGTCCCCTGGCCGTTCAGCCGGATGCCGTTCAGAAGCGCGATGAGTCCAGTGGGCCCCTATCCCACGCCTGTGCGCGAACGCGGGCAGGCTATCCCTGTAAAGAGCGCAACCGATGAGGCAAATCGAAGAAGCCAGAAAAGGCAATATCACCCCGGAAGTGGCGTCCGTCGCCCACGACGAGGGCTTGCCGCCGGAGCAAGTCGCTGCGGGCGTGGCGGAGGGGACTATCGTAATTCTGAGGAACAACCGCGCCGTTAGCCGTGCCAGAAAAGTCCTCGGCGTTGGTAAGGGGCTCCGCACCAAGAACAACGCCAACATTGGGACCTCCCGCGACGCCTGCGACGTCGAATACGAGCTTCAGAAGCTAGATGTTTCCGTGAAGTACGGAGCCGACACGGTGATGGACCTGAGCACCGGCGGAGACCTTGCTGCCATTCGTCGCCTCGTCCTTGAGCGGTCGCCTGTCCCGGTGGGCAGCGTCCCCATTTACCAGGCGGCAACGCACGCTCTCGAAGAAGGAAAGCCCTTTCACAGGATGCTGCCGGATGAGATTTTCGCGGTCATCGAGGAGAACGCAAAGGACGGGATTGATTTCGTGACCGTGCATTGCGGCGTCACCCAGGCGTCGCTGAGCGCGCTTCGCAACCAGGGGCGTGTGCTCGGCGTCGTCAGCCGGGGCGGGGCGCTCTTGGTGGACTGGATGATGGAGAATGATGCCGAAAACCCCCTCTACGCCGACTACGACCGCCTTCTCGATATAGCCTACGAGTACGACCTGACCCTCAGCCTCGGCGACGGAATGCGCCCGGGTTGCATCGCCGACGCCACCGACCGGGCACAGATTCAGGAGCTATTGACCCTCGGCGACCTGGCGAAACGCGCCCTCGAGCGCGGCGTCCAGGTGATGATCGAGGGGCCGGGACATATTCCCCTCCATCAGATCGAGGAGAACATCAAGCTCGAAAAGGAATTGTGCCACGGCGCCCCGTTCTATGTCCTCGGACCCCTTGTGACGGACATCGCCCCCGGATACGACCACATCACATCGGCAATCGGCGGGGCAATCGCCGCTTGGATGGGAGCTGATTTCCTGTGCTACGTGACGCCAGCGGAACACCTTCGCCTGCCGACGATCGAGGATGTTCGGGAAGGGGTCATTGCAGCAAGGATCGCTGCTCACGCCGCGGACATCGCCAAGGGAATCAAAGGCGCCAGCGAGAAAGACCTGCGCCTGTCCCTCCTGCGGCAGAAACGCGACTGGGGCGGGCAGATTGCCGCGTCCATTGATCCCGAGAAAGCTCGCGCCTACCACGAATCCAGCCCATCGGCTCTTTCCGACGTTTGCTCGATGTGCAGCGAGCTGTGCTCCATCCGCCTCCTCGAGGAGAAGCTCCGCAAATAAGCAGCGCATCCTCTGCGCTCTCTGTGCCCTCTTCGGTTTCCTTCTCATCCCTGGTTCTGGTAGGCTCACCGCAGCCGCCGCCCGCCGAAACGTATCTCCTGGGCGTTGATGAGGTCGTATCCTTCGAGTTCGATGGGCGACTTGGCACGATGGGCAAACAGCATTCCCCGGTAGCTCGTCAGGTAGGTGTGGCGGTTCTTCAACGTCCCCTTCAGCGAGCACACGACGAGCGGTTCCTCCTGTCGTTTCAGGACTTCAATGAACTCCTCCCTCTCTAAGAAAATGACACAGCCGCCCGCCGTGACGACGCGTCCCTCGCTGGCAAGATGCCTTATCAAATCGCTATCTGACATAGTTTTCTCCGAGATGTGCCGATCCGGTCTCTGGTTTGGAAATCGCATTCTGCGTCAGGCACTGCGACGGTCGTAGCGGTAGAAGCGGCTTCCAGCCGCTAAATACGCGGCAAGATGCCGCGTCTACGATGAAGATGCACGCGGGGACGCGTGCGCTACTGCGAGTGGCAGTATTCCGGCAAGGAAAGAAGGATATTCCACGCCGATAATTTGTCGGTGAAAGGGAACCTTCCGATGGTTGTCGGGCTTCCCGAATTGCATGATTCCATTTGCTTCCTGTGCAAGGAATTGCGCCGTCTCGCCGTTGTTTTCTGACCCGCCGTCCCTGGCTGGCACCGGACTTGTTCTACCTTCCAACGAAAGTCAAAGCTGGCAGTACCTCAGTAAGCGAAAGGAGACCAGCAAACCGATAGCAAGACAACAGAATACGGATGGGGACGTTCCGGTCAGAGGAGGCGCACACCACCCCTGGCTGCGTCAGTGTCCCGAGCACCACCCGCGGCCATACGCACTGCGACGGTCCGGCGGCAGTTTTGTCCCTGGCCGGGCAGGCGGACCGGGCAGTCCCGAAAGCAACCCTGGCCCATAGGCCGTGTCCGCCCCAAGCGCGGCGGCTCCGAGCCGGTGCGTCCCCGCCTCGTTATAATACGATGCTGTTTGTCTTCCATGAAACTGACGAGAAGGAGGAGACAAGGCCGCCAAGGGAGACCGAAAAAAAATAAAAAGGCTGACACCGTGGCCCTTCAGGAGCTTTGCTCTCTTCCTTCTCGCCTGATTTTTTGGGAGTTAGACAGGTCTGACTTGTCTGCCCCGTCGGACCTGTCGGACCTGAAAAAGTGCACCGCTATCTGGTTTTCCGCAGCTCGACTTTCTCCTGAGTCTCCTCCCCCTCGCGAACGGTCACGTTGACGGAATCGTCCTCATACCCTAAGGCGCCGACTTTCACGCGGTAGTTCCCGGGCGAGATGTTCCGGCTGATATCCAGTCCGTCGGTTCGGGCGATGGCCTCGAACCCCATGTTCATCAGCTCTTTCAGGTCCGGGAAGAACCCCATATAGAAGCTCCCTTGCTCGTCGAGAATCTCTACGGAGGCCCCGGGAACAGGTTGTCCGCGGTCGTCTACTGTCTGAATGATTAGCGTGCCCCCGGCGCTCAGAGCGAAGTCCGCCCGATTCCCTCCCCCGGAGCGGATGGTCACCTTCTGGCTGGCTGTTGCGTAGCCAGTTGCGTCAACGGACACCACGTACTCGCCCGGCGCCAGCCCACTCGCCGTGTACTCGCCGCCTTCGCCCAGCGACAGCTTCTCCGCGAACACGCTCCTGCCGCCGACATCTTTGGCAGAAAGATGAATCTGCTTGGGCCGGCGCGATGGATCGCTATAGGTCACCTGTCCGGAGAGCGTCTCGCCGCTGCTCAGGGAAAAATCGAGGTCGGAGGGACCTCTCGCGTTCCGGACCGTGGCCGACAATCCCTGCGGCGCATAGCCTTCTTTCTTGGCGACGACATAATAATCGCCATCCTGCACGGTCGCGAAGGCGTATTTTCCATCAGCATCTGTCGTTGCGCTCCCGCCGAGAGCCAATCCAATCTTCGCTATGGCGGCTTCCTGGATGTCTCTTGCTTTGGTCCGTTCGAGCGTCAGCTTCGCTCCTTCTATGGGTTTTTGGCTCTCCGCATCCACGACTTTGCCGGAGATTCCCCCCTCCGGCAGTTCGATGTCCTTCTCGAGGTCGTTGTCGCCAATAGTAATGTCTGTCGAATAGAGGGGCGCCGGCATCATGGCGACCACTTTCATCACCGACAGCGAGTAGTCGCCCGGCTGAAGGTTATCTATCTCATAGCCGCCGTTTTCGTCGGTTGTGTCGGTGCCCTGCTTCTGGCTCTTGGTCGCAGCCATCGTTTTGGCGCTGGATTGAACCGAGACCACTACGCCCGCTTGCGGCTCCCCTTTCAGGGTGACCTTTCCATAGACTTTTCGGGGACCGCCTACCGTAATGTCCAGGCGGGTCTCCTTGTCGTTCTCGACGCGCACGAAATGCATGTCTGTGCCGCTGGCTCCCATTTGCGGTGCTGTTGTGCTGATCTCAATAGCCCCGGCGGTATAGACGCCCTCCTTGAGGTTCTTGAGAGCATATTTACCTTGCGCGTCGGTCTGGGTTATCTTTTGTCCGCCCGAACCCACAGCCACGATCATTCTGGCTGCCACCGGATTGCCGCTCAGGTCTCGTACCGTTCCGACGAGGCTGCCGCCCTGCGATAGCTCGATGATGAGGTCTGTGATGGAGTCTTTTTCCTTGAGAACGAGGTCCTCGATGGTCTTCTCGGCGTAATCCTCCGCCGTGACAACCAGGTTGTATGTCCCTGGCTCGAGCTTGATGATGTCGAACATGCCGTTGGTGTCGGTCTTCGCCTCGGAAGCCGTCCCCGTTGGTATGGGAATGAGGAAGGAGGACCCGGTAGTGGCTTTGACCGTCGCCCCGGCAATCGGCTGGAGGTCCACCTTCGCCAAGACTACGCCGGAAATCACCCCGCCCTGCACCAACTGAAACTCGACGTTCTCCGTGACCTCCCCTTTCTTTACTTTCACCTCCTGCTGTTCGGGGCAGTAGTTGGCGTGGCGAGCCTGCAAAGTGAAAGTCCCGTCCGGCAGACCGCTGATCTCGAATTCCCCCTGAGCCTTCGTCGTCGCCAGGATTCTCCGCTCCGGCATGTGGATCTCGCCGAGCAGCTCAGAATGGATCGGGTTTCTCTGGATGATCTCAGCCCCCTCGATGGGCTTGCCGATGGCGTCCACAACGTGCCCGCGGATGCCGCCTGCGGGTTGCTGCCTGATGAGGATGCCGCCGGTTGTTTTCTCTGGCTCCACGTCAATACCTGTCTTATAGGATTGCGCGTAGCCTTCCGCGATGGACGTCACGCGATACTCTCCCCCCGAGAGACCCGAAACGCGGAATTTCCCCGCTGGGTCGTGAAACTCCTTCCCGTCGGTGGGGAGATAAATGTCCACCTCCTTTTTCTGGAACAACCCAATGACGAATCCGCCGCCAGCATCCTCGCCAGCAGCGATGCGGAAGTGCTCGATGGGCTGCCCGGTCACCGCGTCCACCACGTTTCCCTCGATGGCTCCGCCGGCGGTCAGCGTCAGCACGATGTCCTGTTTCGGACCGCTCAGATTCTCGACTGCCTGGATGTAATCGTCTTTTTGAGCGCTGATGAAGTAGCGTTTCCCTTCCTGGTAATCGAAGCCGAATCGCCCGTCCTCTTTCGTCTCGTATTTCAGGGGCTTGCGCTCGCTCATCGTCTGCGCCATCTTCTCCGGCGAGAAATCCGCCCAGGAGTAGAAAAGAATCTCGACGTTCGCGCCGGCAATCGGGTTGCCCGTCTTGTCCACGACCTTTCCCGCGATGTCGAACTCCTTTGCCTCGCCTGGCTGCTCCACGACCTCCGTTGTCTCTTCCGAGGGCGCCGGCAAACCAGTCCCATCCGGAGTTGTCGTCTTTTCCGGTGAAGGTTTCACGACCTCCCGGGCGGGCGACTCTTTTCCGGTCAATTCCTTTTCTTTCGAGGGCTCCTCCTTCTTTAAGACCTCTCGAATAACGAAACAGGCGAAAATCACTAAGATGCAAATCAGGATCACGCTTAATGTTGTCTGATTCCCTGGGCGGGCAGGCCCCGGCTGGGCAGGCGATGAACCGTTCATCGTATTCTTCTCCTTTTCTGTTCTCGGGCACACGCCCTGACTTCCGATTCGCGATTTCCGATCTCTGATCGCACAGTTCACAGGGGGAAGCTGGACAGGATTTACAGGATGCACAGTTCATAGAAGCGGCTTCCCCTGGCCGTAGCCCTCGGGCAGGCAGCCGCTTAAACACGCGGCAGGATGCCGCGTCTACAGATCATTCTGCATATCCTGTCTTACGTCGTCTGATCCGAAACAAGCAATCGCCAATCTGCAATTGGCGCGTCCGCAGACTTCGCCCCCCTGTAGGCGGGAATACACTCCCCCTTCTCTTCTATTATGCTTCTGAGGGGAGATTTCTTCATCCGACGTGCTGCCGGATCCTCTTTATCATACCCTGGCCGCGTCGGTGTTGCAAACCATCCTCGCCGCCCCAAGCACTGTTGCTGCCGGGCTGTGCTTCTGTCGGACCGGGCAGGCGAAACTCCCCTCCGAAATCTTCCAAAAAACCGCCGAACCGTGAGGGCTGACAGGACGCACGGGCTGAAGCGGATGCTTGAGCAGTCCTGAAGCTGCGTTCAAGGCACAAAGCGGGAGCTCTCGCTCCCGCACTCCACAGGGGGCCTCTGCAGCGGAGCATTCCCTGTCCCAGTCGCTCGAACACTGGCGTCGGCAGTCCCAAATCATCGAGGCTGTTTCATGGCATCTGCGGCTCGCCCAGTTTCATAAAAACGATCTCCCAGCGCGACTCGCCGCGAACAAAAAGCCGAGCCGCTTTCCCTGCCAACTTATCCGTCTCGCGATTCTCCTTCGACAGACCGATGACCTGCGGATACCACCCGTCGGCTCTCAATCCGCCGAGGATTTTCTTGGGCGGCGTCCAGCCGGTGGGATTCGAGAGGTCGCGGTTGAAGCTGACGTAAACCCCCTCCTGTTTCCAATTCTTGTCTATCGCGCGGTTGAGGAGAATCACGTACTGTCCGAGGTGCGTGTTCCAGTGGATGGAGGCGCCCCAGAAGGCGTCAACGTCCTCCCTGTGCCAGTCAGTTTTCGCCGGGAAAATTGGGGTGACGTAGCCGCCGATGCCTGGCTCGCTCCATTCCCCTTTGTGCCATTTCCAGACCTTGCCGACGGGCTCGTTTCGGTCCTTGTACAGCATCCTCGCAGCAGCTACACCCTGGTCTGAAGTAGCTCCCCAGTACGTGCTGATGAAAAAGTAGAAGTATTTCTTCTCCCTGTCGAGAATCACGGAGAAATCGCCGTTGCCTCCGGCGAAATACTTGTTCGGCGTGTCGGGGCGGAGAGTGCCGGGACGCGCTTCCAGGACAATTCCGAGGTCCTCCCAGTTCATTCCGTTATTCTTCGAGCGCAAGGCTCCGATTTTCGGAGCCGTCAGACCCGTCCCCGGAACGAGTCCCCCCGGCTCGTTGTGATACCAGCCGTAGAGCGTCCCGTCATCGTCTTTATGAGTGCTCTCGATCCATCTGCCGCCGTTGACCTTGTTGTTGTACTCCGCGCGGATGTACCCCTGCCCGCCCGGGGACTGACCGAGACGAAACAGGTCTGGTCCCGCGCTTCGCCACGGATGCCCGGCGGAGTTGAAGACATAAAGCGTCTCACCGTCCCAATGAGCGGGGCTGTTGCAGTCCGTGTCGCCGGGCTGCTCGGGAGAGGGGCTATTCGCTCCCCGAAACCGGACGAGCGCCGCGTCCCGCAGAATGGCAGAGGGTGTGTCAGCATCCGGGGTTGCAGTGCCGCGCGTTTCGGAAGACGAGGCCATGGTGGTTATTATCAGAAGCATTACAGAGAGCAAGCACAGGGGGATTCTCATCATAGTGGTTTCCTCATCGCTGAGATCAGACCTCTTGTTAGAGACTTGTCAGTTCGCGCAAAGCTGGCGCATTGCGGTCCAAAAGTCAAAGCGGATTCTACCACACCGGGAAATCTGGATGGAAGAATGACAGGATGGTTGTTTCTGGAGAAATGGGGCGTGGAACTGACCCTCCAGTCCAGGGGGCACTGTAGACACCCGTTATGGCGTATCCTGAAACTCCGGATGGCGGGTCATGTAGTCGCTGTCCCACTCGCTGAACCATTTGACGTGCCAGTCGGCGAAGAGGATGTTGTGCCCGCCGTCATGCGGGCCCGGATAGCCGAAGCCGGTCTCGCGCGAGTACCACAGTCCCCCTTGCCCGTAGCCATCGCCTCCGGTATTCTCCCATTCGTCGGTCATGTCCGCGTCGTCGGGGTGACCCATGGATGCGTTCCGATCATACAGGACGACGAGTTTGTGGTTGTTCGTGACATAAGCCATGTTTGCTCTCGCCGTGTCGCTGTCCCTATACAGCCTCATGTTGAGGATATGGCCGCACAGGTTCTTCCTTCCGTCAGGCCCATATAAAATGCTCGGACACCGGAACGCTTCCGTCTCCTCCGCATCTGCGCTCTCTGGATAGGGAGAACCCTTCCCGACGAACCCCGGCCAAACGTAAGGAAAGATTTTGTTCATCCATCCCGACCCCCTTCCCCATTCGAACTCGATGATTCCGCCGGAAGCTGGCATTTCATAGCGGTAGTCGCTCAGGTATGTCGCCCAGGCGACGCCGAGTTGCTTGAGGTTGCTGGCGCATTTCGCCCGCTGGATTTTCTCTCGCGACAGTCCAAGCGTCGGGGAAATCATCGCCATGCAGAACACGAGGCACGCGCCGACAACACCGCATTCTGCAATCCCTTGTTTCGTCATCCTGCTGTCCTTTTCATTGGGTGACCAGCGAGTGGGCCGCTATTCCGGCTGCCACACAAAGCCTTCGCCGCTCCACATCCTTTCTTCGAGTTGTTCCCTCGGTAGCCACTGCACGTGCCCATCGCAGAACACGTGGTTGGCGCCGCCGCCGTGGACTTCGGTTTGGGGTATGTCATTCTCTCGGCTGTAGCGACTGAAGCAGCCGTCATTGAGAGTGAATTCGCTTTCCTCGAGTAGCAGAAATACTCCTTGCGGTGAGGCAATGTCTTCGAGTCTCGTCGCAAGCGACGGAGAGGCAAGATCGTAGTTCATGGAGTAGCTGAGCCCGCGTATTTTCCCGACCTCTCCGACTGTGGGGCAAAGGTAGATATTCCTCGCAGCGTCTCGATACCATTCCCCATCCTTCGTGCTGAACGAGCCGTAAACGTACGGCCAGATCGAGCCTTTCTCGGTCTCTATCCTGGTAACGGACTCAGGTGTTTGCGGTACGGCCACGATGTTGCCTCCCCACGTCCAGTCCTCACGCCAGTTGCGGTCGCACCTCCCGGTCCAGGGTAGTCGCCCTTCGTGCTCCTGGGCGTACGCGCTGAATGCTCGCCAGAGCCGTTTCAGATTGCTGACGCACCGGGCGCGATGAATCTGCTCACGTGAGCGTTCGAGGGTCGGGGAGATCATTCCGCCAAGAAAGATGATGCAGGCGCCTGTCGCGATCAGATCAGGGATTCCGGGTCTTCTCATGTTCTGGTCCCTCTGTCTTGGGAGTCATATCTTTTACTCCGCTGGAACGACGCGGAAGAATTTCTGACGCAGAGCGTCCGTGCCAGTCGGTGTCCACTTGTCGTCGGGAGCCAAGGCGGAGCCTTCGGACCAGACTGAGAGAAGCTCTTCCGTCACCTGTCCAACAGCGTCCGTGAAGGCGCTTGCCCGCCAGTAAACATCTATGTTTTCAGTCAGGTCAACGAACCTGCGGATGATGTGTGTTATCCATGTTTGTTGCGGCGCATAACCTGTGCCGCCGAAGGCGCCCATATCGCAAGTGGAACCATCGGCGTCGTTGTACAGAGGATCGGGATTCCCTGCGTCAACGCACGGAGAGCCTCCGGCGAGATGGTAATCGCCTGCCGAAGCGTCCACGAACATGGGCGGAGCCGATATGTTGCCTGAGGAACCGGCGAAAGCGGGATCATCAATGTCCGAGTAGCTGATTTTCATCCGGCCAGCGTTGGAGATTGCAACACCGTTTCCCCAGATGATCGAGTTCGTGATGATGGGAGAAGACAGCACCGGCGCCGGTGTCTGGCAGTGAACTCCGCCGGCGCCAAGTGTGGCGATGTTGTCGGCGATGGTACAGTTGACGATGACGGGGGCGGCTTCGTCGCAGAATATTCCCGCGCCTGTCTCTGCCTGATTCTTCGCAACGACTGTCCGAACAACTTGCGGCACGGAATACCAGAAGAAGAGCCCCCCGCCTTCCTTCGCGGCGTTTTCCTTGACTATGCAATCTCTGATGACAACCTGCGATGCCCAGGCGTACAAACCGCCGCCCGCTTGTTCCGCTGAATTGCCCGATATTTCGGAGTTTGTCACGAGAGCGACGCACTGTTCAAAGAAGATGCCCGCTCCGAATGTCGCCTCGCCGCTGTGAATCTTGCAGTTGTCAATCGTCACCGTGCTCTCGATGCAATGGATATTGCCAAATGCGTCGCCTCCCGCGTAGGCGATGGTCATATCCCTGGCGGTCACGTTTTCCGCCTTGATGATTGTCAGAGGCGATTGTTTCCCCCCGGCGTCAAGGATGGTCTCGCCGCCGTCCGCGCCCGCCAGGGTGATATTTTTCTGAATGAGAACACTCCCGACGTACGTGCCGGGGGAGATGAGGACAGTATCGCCGTCGCGCGCAAGGTCAACCCCTTCCTGAACCGTCGGGCAGCACTGCGGCACGAGGACGTATTCGTCCCAGATGGTCAGAGGCTTGGAATCTGTGAGTGGAGGAACGCTGCTGTCCTCGACAACCACGGTGTAGTCGTCCGCGAGCGGCAACTCATCCGGTGGCTGCCACATGATGCCCTCTTCGTTCGGGGCATTATCGAGGATGGTTTCTACCAGCTCGCCGCCCCTGTAGAGTCTGACGGTTACCGTGTCACCGATTCCGCCGCCGCCCCAGGAAATGGCGCCCGGCTCTCCTTTCCGTATGAAAACTCCCCCGGGGCGCGTGTGGATGGAAAGGCCGGGGACGGTTATCGAGAAGACTTTGCTGACGGATGGCGCTTCGCTTCCGCTATCCGTTGCGGTAGCACGAAACGCCCAGACGCGGAATTCGGTCGGCGTGCCCGACAGGATACCTGTGCCGCCATGAAGCTCGATCTGCGGCGGAAGGGCTGACAACATGAAACGGGAGGAGGGCGCGTTCTCCAGGTCAGTTGCCCCGTCCTTCGCTGAATAAAGATAGTGTGCGTCATCGCCAGCGGAAATCGCGATGAGCGCCTGGAGGTTGTGATTTCCATTGCCGTAATTGAAGGCAATGTGCCCGCTCGGATAGATGATCCCCTGGAATTCCCTGTCCTGATTCGCGGTGCTTGAGCTTCTCCCTCTCCACGTGACCACGCACCTCCAGGCAACGGCTTCAGCGAAGACACCGTCGCCTGTGAGCGGGTCCCCCGGCGTTTCGATGTAGAGGTGGGCCATGAGCGGCGCCATGCCGGCCACGGAGCTGTAGAAGTAGGACGCGGAGGCACGGTAACCCCCTATGCCTTTGAATCCCATGTAGCCAGCGCTGCTTACAAGGAGCTTCTGATAGGTCTCACCATAGAAAGGGAAGTTAAAAGGAAGAGGCACGTCCACCTTTGTGTCCGACGTGCTTATGATTCCCGTCGCATTGGTGGTGCCGGCGAAACGGTGCGGGGTCTCAACCTCGACGTAAGCCATGGCCCCCGTCTCGATTTCCCACGTCACATCGCCGATGGCGCCTTCCGTTTGAAGCTGAAAGCTATAGAACTCCCCTTTCACGGCGTCGGGCAGAGTAGATGGGCTGGTGATAACCAACGCGAAAGACGTGAGAGTGGGAGAGGCAATGACCAACAAGAGTGAAATAAAACCGAAGCGGAGTTGACGAGGCATATTTCGCCCCCCTTTTGCTTAGCGGATCGCCTCGATTTCCCGTGTTCCCCTGGGGCGCTCGCGGCGATTCCCGCAAGAACGTCACATTTTCATACCGCACAACGAGTTATAACTTACCACTCCAGGCGAGGCTGTCAAGAGAAAAAAAGGGGAAATGCGCTGCCTCAGTGCCGCGTTGAACGTGGAGAGATTCCAGACGGGATTACAGGATTATCATGATGGACCGACCCGCCCTATCCTCTCAATCCTGTTATCCTGTCTCAAGCTTCCTTCCGCATTCGTGCGCGAGCTTCAGATTGTCATCCGGACAAGCTCGATGTTGTCCCAGTCGCTCATGCCGAGGCGGTACTTCTTGTCGGCGTGCGCGAGATGCTTCGCGGGGGGCTGGAAGGGTCCGAGGCCTAACTTGTCCCTCTGCTCCTGGATGATTCGAGCGCAAACGGTGTCCATCGCCACCGGGTCGGTCGAGACGAGAATCCCCTTGTAGTCCCATAGGTATTGCGGGTTGACCTGCGGGCCAGCGTGGCACAGGGGGCGGAGGGCGTCCACAATCACCAGGCGGCACTTGTCGCGGATGACCGGCATCGCGTTGAACATGCAGACCTCCGTTCCATTGTCCGCGTGGATGGCGTACGTGGCGCCTTGGTCCGGCGGGTTCAGCCCGCGAATTACTCCCACCCAGTTCTTCAACGCCACGGCAATCCCGGTGATCCAGTGGGCTTTGATACCGGGGACGTTGATGAGGGCGGTGCACTTCTCCGTGACGATTTTGCTGACGTGGGTTTTCTCATCGTAACTGAATCGGCGATTTCGGGTTTCGATGTTTTCCTTCCCGATGCCCGCTGCATCCCGATCCCATGTGATGATGTTTTCGTTCTTCACGCCAACGTCGAGGAGGCGAATGACGATAGCGCGGACGACCTCGGGGCGCGTGGCGTTCATCATGACGTTCATCTTGACGCCGACGACATCGGAGGGTTTGAAGTACTTCTCCCAGGCGGCCTTCACGTTGGGCTCGCCGGAGAAGCGCACGAGAGCCGCATCGAGCATCTTCTGTACTACGTGGGGCTTGGGCTTGGAAAGGGCGTCGAGGGCATCGTCACTCTGGACGAGGACCACCCGGCTCTTTTCCGCCGATTTCGTCTCGGCAGCGGCGAGATGCCCGGCACCCACGGCTGCTCCGAGAACCGCGGAGCTTCCACGAATGATGAATTCACGACGAGTTAACTTATCCATAAGCGTCTCCTATGAAAGCACAGTGCACGTTTTGTTTTATCTGCCCTTCGCGTTCTTTGCGTCTTTGCGTGAGGTTTTCCTATGTGTTTTTAACGCCAAGGCGCTAAGGCGCCAAGGTTCTTTTTGGAAACAGGATATACAAGACCATCCTGACCATCCTGTTATCTTGTCCAAGCAGTTTAATCCCCGTCATCCGCAAGGTCCACGACGCAGCGGAAGCCGATAGTCGCGCAGCGGTCGAGCCCGGGCCACATGAGCAGGAATTTCACGGTGAAGTTGCACGGCTGAGGGCCGCCGTCGGCATACCAGTCCGAGCCTTTCGCCTTGTAGTACGAGCCGCCGCGAATGACACAGAAGCGGGTTCTGCCGTCGCTTCTCTCGCTCTCGGTCCACTCATACACGTTACCGCACATATCATAACAGCCGAAGGACGAGCGGCCATCAGGAAAAGCTGTGACGCTGGTTGTGCCGCCGGTTTCACCCGCGTTGCACCCTGGCCGACGAACACTGCGCCCTGGAGGAGCCGCCACTGATCTCGCCCAAACCAGGACAGTGGCTTTCCTGTTGGCGAATTTCCGAGGCAATGGGAGGTGAGGCCAATGGCAACGGATAGTCCCGCCCAGACGGACCTGG
>JAUYEE010000234.1 GCA_030691545.1 bacterium
TACGTCCCGCCGCTTCTCCTGTCCCTGCATTTTCATCCTCCTCGATGCGTTCTGTCTCCATACCACACATACGCTCTATCTGCCGAGGAGTATGGCTCACATCGTTCTCACAGGGAACATGGGTTGGCCGGGCGCTTACGTAGTAGTAGAGGTAATTGACAGACATCATGGTGTGGAGGTGTCCCCCCACTTGTTTTCAAAACGTTGAAAATCTTCGCAGAAATTCCGCCAGCCGAGTCCGCATCCGATCAAGAATTTAAGCGCCGCTAACCAATAGTAATCCATGGAGCACCTTGTCCACGAAGTGGCGCGTCTCGCTCTCCAGGTTCAGATAGACATCGCAGACCTCCGAAACAACTGGTCTCAGTCGAACGAGTCGGTTGAGTCGGTCAGTTCGACAGTGGATATTCTCTCCCGGATTGAGCGGAAGCTCGGGGACGTCCACGGCGACACAAGGGAGCTGATCCGGCGTGTGCCCGAGGATCTCGGTTCTATCTTGGCGGAGCTGAGACGAGCCCTTCTAATCCGGCTCGCGGAAGTCGTGGAAGAGAATCAGTCGAATCACTCGGATGATAAGGGGGAGAAAGACGACACGAATGGGTCAAACCAATCGCTCTCGACGACGGTCAAGTCTCTGACTCCACAGGAGCGGCGTGTCTTCCAGCTTTGCTTCCAATCCGGCTTCCTGACCTACGGCGAGATTGCTGCGCATCTGGATATCACTCCGTCTGCGGCCAAGAACCTGGTCAACCGCATGCTTCAGTCGGACCGGAAGCGGCCTTTGTTCTCGAAGCAATACCGACATGGGACGGCGAGAGTGGGGATTCAACCAGACTTCGAGAAAAGGATACTGGCAGGAAACTCCCGCGGGAAAAGAGAGCCGCGAAAGCAAATCAAAGCGTCCGCCGTTTAGGGCTGTTCGACTTGCACCATGCGACCGCCTGGTGTCATCGGGCGCGCGGAAATGCGCAGAACTCCAGCGGACGACAACCGACTGAGATACTTCGAGAATGTGCGTTTGGCTATGGGTTGTAACTCGCGACCTCGGCAGTACTCACCGTATCGGCGCCGCAGCTCGGTTGTGCCGAGAGGTCCACGTTGGGCGGCGAGCTCCCAGATGATCTTCTCGTGTTCTGACAAAGCCTCGAATCGCGACCAGCGCTGAATGGCTTGGTGTTGCGGGGAGTACAGATCAATAAGCTGCGTGTCCAGCGTTTCGCCACCTTTCATTTCAGCAGCGGCGGCAACACGGCGAAGCATCTGGATCGCCGCTCTCGCGTCTCCACCGGCAGCCGATGCGATACTCTTCAGATGGTCCGGCGCCCAGGTCCTGGGTGTCAACGCTTGGCGAGCACGGTCAGCGAGAATTTTCTCAATTTCGGACATTGAGTATTCGAGGAATTCAATCAGTATGGGATTGAGGCGCGATCGGACGCGCTCATCCAGCATCGCCAGGGCGCGAGTCGAGTTTCCAATACAGATCAAGCCTGTCCGAGGCAGGTTCAGCAGGCCGTAGATGATCTCTTCCCTTTGCGATGGCATCGGGCGGTCTATTTCGTCGAGGATGATGACGGCAGGTTTGTCGCGGAACGCCTGCTTAATTCTCCCGAACTTGAAATTGGTGTCCTGGGCTTCGGACACCAGGACCTTCAGCTCGTCAATGATTCCCTGCAGCACGCTGTAAAGAGTGCGATGTTGCCAGCAATTGACATAAACACCGATTCGCTGCGACCCTGAAGCACAAACGTCGTCCATCACCCAACGCGCCACAGTTGTCTTTCCCGTTCCCGGCGGGCCGTAAAGCGACGCGTTCATTGGCTCTTCACCTCGCAGCATAGGATGAAGGCACGCGCGGAGTCTCGCCATCTGTGTTTCCCTTCCGAGAGGCTCGCCGTCGAAATTCTCGTCGCTGAGGAGTCTGCCATTGCAGATAATCCGTTCCTGGCTTGTCTCGATGTCCGACATCACGTGAATCACCTGCGGCGGCGAATGCGGGTCTGACCAAGCAGGTTGTCGCCACCTGAGAGTAGTATTTGTCCGAAAGGTTTATAAAGCTTTCGGTGGACCCGTAACGAGGCATGTGCCTCACATAGGCCCTCAGGCTGGCCTTTGGGTCAGGATGGCAACCTCGCGGCCTTCTCGGACGGGGGACTTCGCCGACGGCCACCTCCGCGATGGTTCACCGCATCTACGGTCCATCAGCCGCGAATCTGCGAGAATTTGGGTGCCGGCGAACTCCGCGGAGAATGGTTTTTTGTGCTGGATTGCACAAGAGCCCGCGCGATACACTCGGTGCCTTGATAGCTGCTCGCGGGTCTGAGTTTCAAACCGGAGAAACGAACCAGGCGCACTCGTACCTAAAGGAGCGACGGAGATGGGGAAGATTTCCTTTCTCGTGGTGGTTTCGTTTGTGGTTCTTGCATTGGTCCCGGTTTGGGGATCAACCTGGTACGTGGACAATTCCGTTGGATCGTCGGGCGATGGGGCGACGTGGAAGACCGCCTTCAAAACAATCCAGGAAGGGATTAATGCGGCATCTGGCGGGGACACCATCATCGTCGCCGAGGGGATGTACGCCGAAAACATCCAGTTCAACGGTAAGAACGTCGTCCTCACGAGTACCGATCCCCTCGACCCCAGTGTCGTCGCCAACACCATCATTGACGGCAACAAGGCCGGGTCAGTCGTCACGTTCTCCGGCACAGAGAACGAGACCTGTGTCCTCTCCGGCTTCACGATTCGCAACGGGAGCGGCGTGCCAACAGCCATGCCCTGGGTCGATATTAGAGCAACGGGCGGGGGAGTCTGCGGAGGTACATGGGAGAGGCGAACGTTGGCGGCAGTCGGGCACAACGTGATTGTCCAAAACTCTGCGGAGTACGGGGGCGGGCTCGCCTACTGTGACGGCATGATCCTGAACAACACCATAACCGAAAACTCGAAGCCCTATGCCCTGGCAGGCGGCGGCGGGCTCTGGGACTGCGACGGAACCATCCAGGGCAACAGAATATCTGCAAACCACGCAGGTGGCGGGGGGGGCCTCTGTGACTGCGACGGAACCATCCAAAACAACATCATAGACAGAAACTCGGCCGGCATGGATGGGGGCGGCCTGGCCAACTGCGACGGCACCGTGCAGAACAACACGATAGCTGGAAATTCTGCTGGGAGGTACGGCGCGGGCCTCTATCAATGCGACGGCGCCTTGCGCAACTCGGTCGTCTGGGGGAACAGGACTGATGCGGGGGGGGCGCAGCTCTATTTGTGCTCCAGGCCAACCCACTGTTGCATCGAAGGGTCGAACGAGGGGGGCAAGGGCAACATCACGACCGACCCTCTCTTCGTTGACGGGCCGGGGGGCGCTTATCACCTTCGAGGCAGTTCCCCGTGCATAGACGCTGGGGTGAACTTCTATTGGTTCCCATGGCCCCAGCGAGACTTCGCTGGCAATTGTCGTCTGCACGGTCCCCGCGTGGACATGGGGTGCTTTGAGCACGGTTCATCGCCGGACTCGGACGGCGATTTGCTGCCGGACGCGCAAGAGGTCGCACGACTAACCGACCCACAGGTCGGTGACACTGACGGGGATGGTCTTTGTGATGGTCTCGAAGTTCTGAGGAGTAGCAGCCCCCAAACGCCCACACGTCCGTCCGTGCTACATGTCCCCGGGACGTTCCCCAGAATCCAGGAAGCCTTGTGTCTTGCGGTAAGTGGCGACGAGATTATCGTCGCTCCTGGAACCTACTTCGAGAACCTTCAGTTTTCGGGCGCCGACGTCGTCTTGCGGAGTTCCGATCCCTCTGACCCGGCTGTGGTGGCCGGAACAGTCATAGATGGTGAGGGGGCGGGTTCGGTCATCCGTCTCACCGGGGGAGAGACCGAGTCGTGCGTCATTTCCGGATTCACTATTCGCAACGGCAGGGCCAGCGCGGGAGCTGGAATCTGCGGCGGCACGTATTTCCAGCCTACCCGGGCCTTGATCGAGAGGAACACGATCACGGCGAACGTTTCGATTTGGGCTGGGGGGGGGTGGTCTGGCCGCCTGCGACGGCACAATCCAGGAAAACACAATTAGTGGGAATCGCGCCATAGTCGGCGGGGGATTGGCTGGCTGCGGCGGCACGATCCGCAGGAACGCGGTCAGGGGGAATTTGGGGCAGGAGAGAGGGGGCGGATTGATTGGATGCAGCGGGACAATCGAGAGCAATACCATCTGCGCAAACTCAGCCTATGAAGGCGCGGGGCTGCACGACTGCCGGGGAACAATGCGGAACAACACGATCTGTGCAAACACGGCTCAAATGCGTGGCGGCGGGTTACGCAAATGTCCAGGGGTCATCAGCAACTGCATCATCTGGGGAAATACGGCCCCGCTGGGGCCGGAGTTTGATCAGTCCAGCGTGCCCGCGTTTTCGTGCATCCAAGACTGGACCGGAGGCGGCGAAGGGAACAGCGCTCTGAACCCGCGTTTCGTGGACCCCGACGGGCCTGACAATAATCCAGAGACTTGGGAGGATAACGATTACCGGCTGTTGCCGGATTCGCCGTGCATTGACGCAGGGAAAAACGAGGACTGGATGTGGGGGGCAGCTGACCTTGACGGCAATCAACGGATTTGGCATGGGAAAGTGTCCTTGACGGTGGACATGGGGGCGTACGAGTACGGCTCGCAGGCCACGAGCCTCACAAATGCGAGGGCCTTGCAGCACGAGGATTCGATGCTTGTGGATGTGTATTACGAGGTCTACGCCGTCGGTCCGGAGGTGATGACTGTTTCTTTCAGCGTTTCCAGCGATGGCGGAGCAACTTGGAGCGTTCCGGTAGTGACCGCAACTGGGGAGGTGGGACCCGGCGTCGCGCAAGGACGCCAATCCTTCACTTGGAATGCCGGCGTGGACTACGCGGGCAGGTACTCGACGACGATGATGGTGAAGGTGACTGCGACGGACGGTCTTCATGCGCCCGCCTCGGCAACGTCTCCGGTTTTCACACTCGACACGCGCAATTTCATGTTCAGAGATGATTTTGATGGGACGCGGCGTCCAGAGTGGTCTTTCTACGTGCCTAAACCGGGCCCTGAGGAGTCGTTCGAGGATGCCGGCAGGTGGACCCTCAACATTCCGTCGAGCACCGGCGTCTACAACCACTGGGACAACGAAGACAGCGCGCCAATGCTTCTGCTGAATATCTCGGGCGTAAATCAGGATGGCGACTTCACCATTGAGACCCACTTGGCCTGGGATGGCGGCGGAATCAACAGTCCGTTTCATGCGGGCATCTGCGTCTACTTTGGCCAGTTCGACGCCATTTACTGGGGGCCCTACACGGGCACCGTTTTGCGGGCTGAGAGGTCAGGATACTGGCTTCCACTGTGCGAGGTGCCGTATACCAGTCAGGATGTGTACCTACGTGTTTGTCGGATTGATGACACGTATCACTTTCTATACTCTTCCGATCCCTTAACCGGATGGAAATGGGCCGGCGGGCTCGAGGCGGCAGGAACTCCAATTAAGGTTGGTCTGATAGGAAAGACGTGGGGAGGCACATTGTGGGACGTCAAGATCAGCTTCGATTACCTGATGGTGCAGATACCGCCGACTCGGGTGGTCCGTGCGCCTTATTATTCTCAAGGCGGGACTAAGTGGTGCGCAATCGTGAGCGCCCAGATGGCCCTGAAATACTTCGGGATCGAGAAGGAGATGTCGGAGATCGCGAAATACTTCAATAAGGATATGAACCAAGGTTTGACGGGACCGGAGATCACCGGGGTTGTTCCCCCCTCTTCCCCATCTCTGCCGAAATACCTCTCAAGATTGAGCCTGTCCCACGAGGTCTTCTTGCCGGGATTACTTCCAAGGCCGCTTGGAGAGCTGCGCCAGTCTCTTGGCATGCGTATCTCCACCGGTTGTCCCGTTCTCCTGAGTTGCCCAACGATCCAGCATACGGTTCTTGTTGTGGGAGTTGACGGTGACACCATTTACGTGAACGACCCGTCGGGGGCTTTCTTGTGCGCCGCCTCACCGAGCCAAGGGGAATGCTCTGGAGATTTTGAGCGTCTCGTCTGCTTGCGTGTGCCTTGGGAGGATTTCCAGGAGCGTATTTACAGCGGCTATGAGTACGGAATAGCAGTAACTGCTCCACGGCGCAACGATGTACCGGCGATCACGCTGGAATTCGCTCCAGGTTCGGCCAATTCGTGGTTCAACCCGGACCCGACGGGCGACACTGGATCGCTTTACATCTCTCCGGACGGGACCGCTGCTTTTGGCTACAAGTGGATGGAGGACAGGGCGGATCGCCACCCCACAAGCTCGCTGTGGGGGAAAAGGGTCCTTTCCTCAGACTTCCTGCGGCCCCCGGAGTTCCTCTCCGTGTGGAACGCAACGGACGGACCAGCACAGGCGGAGTTGGCTGTGTTCTTAGAACGCACGCGGGATGGAGCCGAGGTATTTACCCCGTACCAGACGGGGGTCGACCTCAAGAATAAAAGCAAGCAGTTTCGGCCATTTGAGGACGGGCTGATCCCATGGAAGTGGTATGAGCTGTCCGGGCTTCAGGCAGGCCAGTATCGAATTCGTGTCGAAATGTCCGAGGGAGAAAGGTGCATCGATTCCTTGGAGTTGCGGTTCTACCTGGCACTTGATGATGCGGGACCAGTCGATACTGACGGCGATGGAATTTCCGATGACATTGATCCAGACGATGACAATGACGGGCTGAATGACCTCGAGGAGGAGACGGGGACGGACGACTGGGGAACCGCGTTGAACCCGCGGGGTAAAATCACCGACCCTTTGGACGCGGACACTGACCACGATGGGCAAGACGATGGTGCAGAGAGTCTGGCTGGCACCGACCCGGCGGATTCTGAGTCCGTGTTCGCCCTGACGCAAGTCTCCGTTGGAGAAGGCGGTTCAAACCTGAAGTGGAACTCCTTCGCTACGAGGTCTTACCAGGTGTGGCACAGCCAGGACATGCTTTCGTGGACGCTTGTGTCCGGCGCGATACCCGGTGGCCTTGGAAGCATCACAGAGTGGAGCGAGGCTGTTCCACGTGGCACGCCCCAGGGTTATTTCAGGGTCGAGGTTCTGCCGTAGGGCTGCGGTTAGCGGCGCCCCGGGCACCCATTGCCACAGGCATTGACGTGGGGAGTTAGAGCCCCGGCGGGCTTGCGCGAAAAGTGTCGACGCTGGTCAGGGGGCCACGCCATCGACCCGCAGAGCTCCTTTGTGTCCCTTTGCTTCCGATGTGTTGAGCTGCCACGCGCTCCTGGCAGTCGGAACCGCGAGTGACACCACGCCGTGACCATCCGACGGCAAAGAATACCTTCCGCTCGGCGCCTAAAGTGGTTGGGCACGATTGGCATCGTGCGCGAACGATACGCTTTTCAAATCTCCCGCCAAGAGAACTCCATGGATCGCTCTTCCTCCCTTGGCAGCTTCGCGAAAGAATGGGCGACCTACTTGGAGGGGCACGGGCACTCGGTGAGGCAGTTGTCCCGTGCACCGAAGATAGTGACCTCGCGAAATGGGCAAGGGAAGCTGTATCGGTGGGTCTTGTGGCAGGCAGAACGTGACCCTTTCTTGTTGGCGCCGAGCGATCGCAGGGAGATTCGGCGACAAGCACGCCTGGGGAAAAGCACAAACGCGAGGACCTACATCGTGGCTCGGTTTGAAGAGCCAACGTGCAAGGTCATCGTGATGCCTGTCGCGAAGGCTCTCAAGGCAAAGCGACTGAGTCCGGACAAAGGAGGGATTCCCTGGCGTTATTAAACCCCGCAACTGCGGGTAGGAGTGCCATTGGGCATGGCCGAAAAAGAGGGCAACGGGGTAAGGAAGAGAAGCGATTCCAGAGGTTCCTTTCTCGAGGCGACTGGAGATGATAGGCCACAGCACAATGACAGCGCGGTGACCGGCATTCTTGATGAGCGGATCGAGAATCTTCGCGAAGCCATTGAGGAGATTGATGACGCGCTGGCGGGTCGCAAGACGCTCAACAGGGAATTCATCCAGCAGATCGATGCGGAAGCCGAAGAGGTGAAACGGCATCTGAACATGCTCCAGCCTCCGTGGAAGACGGGGTTTTATCCTGAAGTCGAGTTTCTACGTCTCAGTTTCCACAAGAGCCTGACGAGCCGGGCGAAGGAGCGGCGCACGGAAGAGCTGAAGTACTGGGAGAACGGCGTCAACCTGGCGAAGGAGAAACGGAAGTTTCTTGATGAGTACAAGGCGCTGCAGGCCACGCGCAGGAGGTTGAGGGGACCATGAACATCGAGGATGTGTTCCGCAAGCTTCGCCCGATCATGGGGCCTCAATTGGATGTGCTGTGGCAGGAATATCTCGTCTCGGACACGGAGATTCGGCAGACGATCGAGAGGACGCTCCGCGTAACGCTGGCCCAAAGGCTGGCGGAGACCTTCGAGAGCGAACACGTCCTTCTCAAGCCGCCGCCTCGGGAACTGGCGGATGGCGAGTATCCGGTGGGGATGATCCATTACGGGGAAAACGGCTTCTATCCTTTCGGGTTGCGCGAAGACGAGTTCATCCAGCACATCGGCATCTTCGGGCGGTCAGGCAGCGGGAAGACGAACCTCGCCTACTTGCTCCTTCACGACCTCGTCAGAGCGGGGAAACCGTTCTTGGTGTTTGACTGGAAACGGAATTACAGGGATTTGGTCTCCGCGCCCGAGTTTGCCGACCTGGTTATCTTCACGGTTGGCAGAGACATCGCGCCCTTTGCGTTCAATCCGCTGATTCCTCCGCCAGGCACCCAGGCGACGGTTTGGCTCAAGAAGCTCATCGAGATCATGTGCCACGCGTATTTCCTGGGAGAAGGGGTCACCGTTCTGCTGATGCGGGCGATCGACCATCTCTACCGGCGGGCGGGTCTTTACGAGGGTGAGCCGAAAGGCTGTCCGACGATGTCTGATGTTCGCGATTACTTGCTGGCATACAAAGCAAAGGGTCGTGAGTCGGGATGGATGGAATCGGCCATGCGCGCCGTCGAGGTTCTCTGTTTTGGCGAAATGGGGAATGTCCTCAACAACTCGAGTCCGTTCGACATCGCCAGGCTCCTCGATCGGAACGTAATCCTGGAACTGGATGCCCTCACCAATGCGGACAAGACCTTCCTGATCGAGTCGCTCCTTCTCTGGATTCACCATTACCGAATGGGACAGCAGCAGCGAGAGGACTTCAAACACGCGATCGTTATTGAGGAGGCGCACCACATCCTCCTGAGGAAGAAGCAGGAGGTCACCGGCGAGGAGACCGTGACGGATGTGTTGCTTCGTGAGATCAGGGAATTGGGAGAGAGCGTACTGGTGCTCGACCAACATCCGAGCTTGATTTCTAAACCCGCGCTGGGTAATACATACACGACCTTTGCCTTCAACCTGAAGCATCGAGGCGACATCGCCATGATCCAGGACTGCCTCCATCTTGACAGCGAGCAGGCCGGATACCTGAACAGACTGGAGGTCGGTTGGGCTGTGGCGAAGCTTCAAGGGCGATGGTTTCTTCCGTTCCTGATCAAGCTTCCACTGGTGCGGTTGAAAAAAGGCGAAGTCACTGACGAAGACGTGAGGCGGAGATGCAAGCGACTGTCGGGAGACAGCTGCGCGCTTTCTGAGTTCTCTCGAGGTTGTTCTGAAGTTGTTCTGGCGAAAGAAGGGATTTCCGGGCCGGAGACATGCCAAGACAGAGGAATTCCAGTTGTTCTGGCCGGAGGTAAACAGAAGGATAGGACAACGGGTGGGTGCGCAATTCAGCTGACAACGCAGGAAAGGGAATTTTTGATGGATGTTTGGCAGCATCCAACATCAGCGGTTAGACAACGTTACGGAAGGCTTCGTCTTTCTTCTTATCGTGGTAATTTTCTTCAGCGTTCCCTTTTTCGCCGTGAGGTTGTTTGTTTTTTTCATGTTCTCTTGTCCAGAGGAAGAATCAAGACATTGATTTTGACAGATAAAGGAAAAGAGGTATTGGGAATCAACGAGCGCGAATCAGATCGCCATGGCGGTCCAGAGCACAGATACTGGGTCAGGGTCATTGCTGACCGGCTTCGCGCTAACGGGTACGAGGTCTCGGAGGAAGTTCCGATAGGTGGCGGCAGGGCGATTGACATTGTTGCCTCGCGCGACGCTCACCGCATCGCCTTCGAGATCGAGACGGGAAAATCCGACGCGCTCGCGAACGTCCAGAAGTGCCTTGATGCGGGGATGGAGAAGGTGGTTGTTGTTTTCACGTCTTCGTCGGCGCGCAGAGATGTTCAAGCCGCGCTGATGCAGAATCCGCTTGTGGAAGTTCTGACGGGTTCGGAGCTGCTTCAGAGGACAGGAGGCCAGTTCAGTCACGTCGCGCTTGACACCGGTCGGCCGCTCAGTACAATGCCAGGAGAATAGAACGATGTAGCGATTTTCCAGGAAGGATGGCACTCTTCCCTGGGCTTGGGAATGGCCAAACGGAGAGCGCCGTTGCGCAACGCTTTTCGAGATGAGAAACGGTTTTCGTCTACACCGACGGGCCGTGGCCTTCCTTGTTTCGATCCGGGTCGCGAGGACCCCAACAGCCGAGGCAGGTTGAACCTGCAGGCGCGCGGCCCAAATGTGCTGTCAGCAAACTAAGCAGACCATAGGCGGGAAAAGACAGAATGTTCGAGAAGTGTGCCAACTGCGGCGCGGTCATCATTGGGGGCGGAGTCCGGGACTCTGAGCGGTGCTTTTGCTCCCGGGACTGCCAGGCGTTTTTCAAACATCCCGGTTTCTGCCCGTCCTGCCTGGGTGCGACTCTGGCTGAGTCTTCAGGCGATCTCCAAATGGTAAACGGGTGCGGGTCCAGTTTCCGTGGCCGGCGGGAAGAATGTCCAACGTGCAAATCCGTAATCCGGACGAGGTACTTCTGCTTGTTTTGGATTCCCATCATCCCGTTGGGGGAGTATCGTGTCATTTATCCGTCTGGGCGGCGATTCGAGGGCCGGTCGTTCCTGAGTCGCAGGGTCGGTGGCGAGAAAGGGCCGGCCTCGCATCCGGGCGAACAACAAAGCCCAGTTGCCGACCGTGAGCTATTAGGAAGCCCAAAGCCCCGTGCTCCAAACAGTCGGCGGATCAGAAACAGGAAACTGGCGCGCGCGGCTGTTTTGCTTGGAGTGTTTTTGTTTGCCTGCTTGCTGATCAAGCTCGGACATGAAGGTTGGAGGCTCGGGGGGGTCTTCCCAACACAGCACATCGGTTACCCGCTTATCGTTCTTGTGGTCCTCGGCATTTGTGGGGTGAACATTTGGTCCCGTGGCCCCCTCGACCCGCGTGGCGACCTGAAGTAGTGGCGGGTTCGGAGCACGACTGCGGAGGATTCGCGCCGTACCGGCACGGCGGAGTGAAAGCCGGGCCCCGCGGTGTCTTGTGGTACTCCGACGGGGCCGAGAGGCTGTGAGCCTGCTCTGGCGGGAAACTGTCGGTGTGCCCATCTCTTGTCGGAGCGATGAGTCCCTGTCTCTCCGAGTAATCGCCAGCCCGACGGAAGGCGCGTGCGTCAAGGTCTCGGGTTTATCAAGTCCATCCCCTTGACCAGCGCCGGGTCCGAGCGTGTCAGGGGATATCCCGCCTCTTCCGTGCCCCTTCCCTTGTGCCTTCATCCCTATCCTCGCTTGGTGAATGCCCACCTGATGGATACGTTCAACGTGCCAAGAAGTGTCTCTTAAATATCTGCTCTGTGGAGCGTGAGTTGGCAGCGCAAAGGCATGTTCATAGAGGACGCCCGCAGTAGGCCAGCAGTTTCCCACAGCAGTGTAATGGGGGTTCACATGTCTGGCTGTTAGGAGGCACCCGCAAGGGGATGCCTCGCTAAACAGAACGTAAGCTGCCGCCGCGAGCTCCCGGTTCTCTGTCCTGCGAAATCTTTTGTCCGCATGAGTCCCGACGCCTTAACGGCAGTCTCTGCGGCAAAATGATTTCGCCCCTGCGGGGCGGGTCTTGGGTTAAATCGCTCGCGTGAATGGCAAAGGAACAAACCATGGGCAGCAGGCCCGCAAGGGCTTGTCGCCTCAAAGCTTGAAGGAGGGGTCAGCGTGAAGGACTTTCGGAACATACCGACGAATGCGCTGTGGAGCGCCATAGAGGAGAACGCCAGGCTCGCCCAGAAGCACGTGTACTGGCTGGAGTATCTGGACAACGTCAGGGTGTTGTGCGCCCTGATAGATGAACGAATCGAGGTGTTCGAGAGAAGGATGCGACTTGAGCGTGCGATGAAGGAACACCGCACTGGCTGGAGTTGGGAGAAAGTTGGATGGACGGATGACCAGCCAAGAAAGGAAGAGGCCATGGCGAGAGAAGTCGTGGTTCTACGTGGAGGAGGTGATAGCGTATGAAATATGACGAGGCGTTGACAATCGGGCGCAGAAGGGCGGAAGAAGCCGCTGCCGCCATTCAACGATGGACAGGGGTGCGGGCGTTTGCCCTTTTCACGGTCAAGCCCGGTTGGAGAAAAGGAAGCTGGAAGCCCGTCGGTCGGATGAGTCGCAAAGAAATCTGTTGGGACGACGGCTTCCGGGGCGGCGGCGGATACTACATTGCCGTGGTTGACGGGGGAGGAGCCGTGAAGGCATGCAGCAAGCAGCTCTACCCGCTTGGTGAGGCGCTGAAGCTGGCAGAGCGGATACCGATGGGCGTGGCCTGCCCGGGACGTGGGGAGCTGTGGCAGCGGCTTGACGAAGAGGACGCGAGGGCTCGCGCCGGGGAGCGCGCGTTGCATGTGGAAGTGTGAGCCCGACTTTCTCTTGGGGGGAAACGTGGGGGGTGGCGAATCAGTCGAGGGGAATCGCGTGCCCACCCTTTCTGCGAACCTTCACCAAGTAACCAGCGCTGCGGGTCGCTCTCTTGCCAGCCCGGATTTTTCCCTGGCGCAATCACCTTCTGTGGCGCGCCTGAGCTCACTCATTCTGCCTTCCGCCCTTCGGGCGCCTGCGAGACGCGCGATAAGACAGATGGCTCGCTCAGGCCAAGGGGCTGCACGAGGTGATTGCTATGCGAAAAATCCACAAGGCGAAGCAAGTAAGCAGTGCTCAGGGCAGCAGGATCTTTGAGCTTGTCTGGTCTGAGCGGGTGGTGCGCAGCGCCGTGGTCCAAGCGAAGAGCAAGAAGGACGCTGGGCGAAAGTTGTCCCGCGGCGACCCAGAGGTCTGGGATTGCCCGAAGGAGTGGGGTGCCGAGGTCATCCCGGGAACCCTTGAAATCGAGGAGGTGAAAGCGTGTCGGTGCAAAAATACAGCTTTGAAAGAATCCAGGCCATCTGTGCAGCGATCCAGGGCTTGAGGTCCAGGGTCGAGATAGCGGCAAAACCTGAGCGGCTCCAGCACGCTCTGAGAGCCGCTTTCTATGCGAACAGGGCGGCCTTGGCCTGCACGTACAACGGGGAGATAAAGCTCCCGAAGTGTGGGCTGCCGGAAGGATGCGACCCCAAGGCAGAGGAGAGGCAGGTATTCACGGATATCGGCCTGCTTCTCTACAACTGCATTTCCAATGGGGGCAGAGATTTCCTGCCGGAACGAGACCGCGCTGTCCTGGAACAGGTTCGGCTCGACATAGCCTGGGGTGCACTCGACGCTGCCAAAGGGAAGGAGGCGGACGAGTGAAGGGATTGAATCGCGCGCGGTGGGGCGGTTCTGGGCGCGGGAAGCGCGTGCTCGCGCCCTCTGCCCCGATCGCAGCAAGGAAATGCCCGCCCATGCACGTGGTCGCTCCCTGGCACATCGCGACGATGGCGGCCATGTATGCGGAGGTTGATTTTCTGTCGCTTTTGATCACGGCGCATGGGCTGTCGGGATGGCTGGCTGGGACCGCGATCCAACTTCTTCACGGTAAGCTGCTTCCGGCATAAGGAGCGCCGCCCCCTTTGCTCGTTGACCCAGCACTTGCTGGCGTAGCTTGCGCGATTTGCCCGCTCGCGGTGTACGCCTAGTGAGCTGGGGAAGGAGAAAAAGGGTCATGGACGCGCTGATCATGGTCTTTCTTTGCCCCAGCCACGGGTCGCTCCGCCTCTCAAGCTTTCATTCTTTCCTTTTCTCCACGGTCAGCGTCCCCAAAGCAGCAATCACCATGAATTGAATTGCTCGGCTCATAACTCTGCCTAACGCCGCCCGAGCTTATCGCGGCAGGTTAAGAGCCTCGCTGAGGATAACCATGAGGTGATTGCTATGCAGTTTTGGGACGCGTATTACCTGGAGAAAATCCAGGAAATGAAAGCTCGGCGAAAGGCGGAGCTCGAGGGGGCTGGGAAGCTATGAAAGTGCCGGTCTCCGGCGCTTGCCGAAAATCACGCCCCGGATTCGAGAGGATAGGAAAGAAACAGTCAGCCCCCGAAGTCTTGAAGCTGATTCGACGGTTCGGAGAACGAAGTCCGCCAAAGCTTATCGTTCTGTGCGGACCTTCGCACTCGGGGAAAAGTAGCCTGGCGAATAAACTCCGCGGCCGTTTCTGCGTCATCAGCTCTGATGAGACGAGAAAGCAGGTAACGGGATGCCCCGTGCCCTGTGGGCGAGAGAGGGAAATCTGGAAGGCGTTCGATTCGCTGAAACGCGAGGCTTTGAAGAAAGGTCGGGATGTTGTGCTGGATGCCTGTCATATTTCCAAAAGGGCGCGATGGCACGCGCTTCAGGGAGCCACCGGCCACTACGATAAAATGTGTATCGTGTTCGATTTGCCTTGGCATGTTATCCACGCGAGATGCCTGGGGACGAAAAGGCTGCCGGTTTCGGAGGCGGAGCGAATGTGGAGGGCTTTCCAAGAACTCAAGCCCAGCCGACACGAATTGAAGCTCCAGAGATACGACGAAGTGTATTTCATCAAGGGGTAGGGCGGTTGCCTGTGCCCCGGGGTGGGGGAGACTTCTCCTGGCAGCCGTTGGTTGGGGGTGTGACGGATGTTGCGTTTGACCAGGCTTTAGGCTGCGCGCCAGGGGAAGGGTTAGCTGCTGCGGCGGGTTTGAGCCTGACGGCGACTATGCTTCCCATTCGGCTCGTAGGCCGACACCGGAGCAACGAATGGTCACCTCATGCCCGTTGGTGCAGCACGCGCCGTGACTTTGAATTCGCGTATCACCCTGCACGGAGGCGCGCTTTTCTCTTCTTCTGGTTTCCTTTCAGGGGAGCGGGGACGCGCCGCCCCCCCCACTGAGTTCGCCAGGACCCTGTGGAGGCAAGCAAGGGAGGCACCAGTCCACGCGCTGGCCTCGTGAGGTTGCCTTGTCTTCACGGTCCCAAGCCCTCGCGCCACTGGGAACGAGTCCCTGCGGGTAATCGCAGGGGAGGGGCTGGCTGTTGTCGACGATGGCAAGCCCGGGCGGGGGTGGGCGCGTCCGAAAACAAGGAATTGAGCCACGCGCGAGATCCTCACGAGCGAAGATGCGGGCTACCCATGGCCTGGCAGCCTCGCACGACCTCTTCTTGCCGAGCATTGGTGCGCGGAGGACTCTGGAGCCTGCCGCGGGCGCTGCGGTGGCCAATAGGGGCGGCTGCCGCCTGTGCCATTTTCTTTGTCGGCATCACCTCGCGCTTACAGCTCAGGTCGCTCTTAAAGGTCTTGTCTCGAACATGCGTGCGCCCTGGCGGGCGCAACCATTAAGGCGACCTTCGCCCCAAAGCCAAGCGGAGGTGATGCCTTATGGCAGAAAAATGTCGGTTTTGCGGTAGCCAGCAGGGCAGCCGTTTCCACTGCCCGCGGCTTGACGAGCAGGTCCTCTGCAAGCAATGCTGCATCGAGCGACTGGGAGGATATTGGTGCTACTGGTGGTCGCTTTGCATTGCCAACGACCTGAGCCAATGCGAGTGGTGAGCCGCTGGGATGGCGCGATGCCGGGTGGAAATGCGGGTCGGCACGCGCCCCCACGCACAAACAAAAAAACATTTCTGGCGCCTCCGCCATGGTCGGAGTTCTGTGGTTCCTCCATCGCTGGCCGCGCGATTGGAATAGAGAGGGCTGGGTCACGGCGCCGAGCCGCCGCGCCCGGGTACGGGGAACCTGAGAGGGAAAAGCCGTGGGCGGTGCAGGCCTCGCCGCGGGGTAGGCGGCGGCCGGATGGGATTGGCTCGGAAAGCCATGGTTCGCGGCCAGGAGGCCTCCTTACCGTAGGCAAGGGTGGGCCTGCTACTGAAAGAGAGAACGCGCCTGAGGAGGGGTAGCAGGCCGGGTTCTACAAAGGGGAGGCCCTTCCTGTGGAAGGGGCCCGGCAGCCGGAGAAAAGGTAGAAGGCCGCCAGAAGAAAAGGGCGGCGATGCCGCCACTGCGGATGGTAGCCTTCTGCATTCGGGAGGGGCGCCGGGCAGAAGGAAATGGGAGAGGTATGAACAGAGCACGGTCGGAAGAAAGGCCCTTTCGGAGCCAAGGGCGAAGGCGAAATAAGAGTGAATATGGACCTCGTCCGGGGACGAGGATCGAGCCGAAAGAGGCGTCTCGGTGAGGGGAAATCGGCAGCCAGAAGAGAGAATCAGCCATTGGGGCTGCCGGGAGTAGAAATGGCGATGTTTCCCATTGGGGGAAAAGGAGTTAGGTTGTGTGTTGAGTTTTTATTTTTTGTTAGTTGGTGATGTAAAAGAGGTAAAATAAAAACAAAAATGAAATGCACGGGAGGTATTCTGCCAGGCTTCAACCGTACAGGTCCTTCTGCCTCGGCCAGAGATCGAAGTCAGGGACTTCAGAGTTTGCGTAGGCGAAGGCCCTCTCTTCGGGCCACAGATCATAGCCCGGGACTTCAAAACTGGCCCAGTCGAAATACGGGTCCTCCACCTTTCCCCTCTCCGGCCAGCTGCAAAATGCCTCTTCCCTTCTCGGGTTTCCGTAACCGGCTCTCTTCATGGGGTACGGCCACGGGTGCTCGTTCGGCGGTTTTCCCGCTGCCGGCGAGCCCGTGTCCTGGGCAGCTCGGCGTATAGGCAGTTTCACGTAAAATTCGCCCCTGGCAATCTCGTTGAACAACGCTTCGGGGTCGGGCATATCCTGTGAGCGATCGAGATTCCAATAGTCTGACTTATACAAGTATTCCCGAAAGATAGCCGGATAGTCTGAATCAACCCAGTCTTCCCCTTCCATATCGTCCCCGTTTTTGGCAAGTCCATCGAAGTCCACGGGATAATCGCTTTGGTCCATACGTACTATTTGTCTTCTCTTCCTTTTAAGCTTTTCGGTCGGCTTTCGCCGCTTCATGATTTTTTCATCCTGTTTCTCTTTGTGGGCTTCTATCTCCTGAACCTGACATACGTCGTGCAAGCGGGGGACTTCCTCGCGTCCACGAAGCAGGAGAATGCCCTTTCCCGATGCCGGGGGCACGCCTACGTGGCGAGGTCTTTATTTCCCACGAGAACCCTTCCCGTGCGTGCTCATCACGCGGGTGTCATCGCCATCGTTTTGGGCGGCGCCCTCTTCATCGGCGAATTCGTGTGGTGGTCCTCGTTCCGATCTTCATTTCCGTATGGCACGTACCTCTTCGCATTCACACTGGCTCGCGACATCCTATTGGTCCTGACAACCATTCTGTTGTTGGTCTGGTATTGCGATAGAAACCCGCTGAGAGAATAGGGACAGCGGCGTCTGCAAGCCGTGTCTTCGCCCGATCGTCCAACCCGGGAGCCGAGTTGACGCATGGCTCTCGTCCCCTCCTTCTTTCCGGTTTTTCTCCTTTTTCTCCACACATTTCGAGTCGTCGCTGCTCATAGGGGATGAAGGCGACAGCAACTTGAAGGACTCGAAACCATCGCAAAGGAGAAAGGAGAACATCATGATTCTGGAGACGAGCAGACAAAAACAAATGGAATTCGCGGCTTACGGGCCGTGGCGCCCGACTCCCTTTTTGCTGTTTCCCATCGAGGTCTTCGTGGATGCGACCCATGTCGACCACAACCTCCGAAGGCTGGGGCATGCTCGGATAGATCGGTATGCCCTGGTTGAAAGCGTCGTCCGCTGGTTTGCCAAAGAACTCCAGCTGCCATTCTGGGGGAACCCCTTTTGGCGGAAGGCTCGGTCCTCGGGAACCGTCCCGAAGAAGCCGGTCGCTTACTGCCGCTCTGTCTGGTGCGTTACGTCATCGCCCCAAAACGTTCACCGGGATGACCGGTCGCGTGCCCGGAAGCTTTGTGACAAGACGGTCGCCCGCTGGGGTCTGAACGGCTTTGATCTGGAGGTTTTCCCAAGCGACTATTGTGGTTCCCGTCTCTCGAAGGCTGATTGTCGCCTCAGCGGAGATGAAGAGGAACGAGACTGGCGCCGGGAGGAGAAGTTCGTCGACGTTGCCCTGGCCACCCGGCTGCTGACGAGGGGGAGATCGCCCGACCACCCGGCGGGGATCTTCATGATCTGCGGCGACGGAGACCTGGCCCCCGCCCTGATGCAGGTCCACCAGGACAACCCGAAGATTCAAATTGGAGTAGCGGGGTTCAACGGACAGTTCTCGGATGTCTACAAAGGGAGAGGTGTTCTTCGCTACGAATGGAAACTGAAGCGCCTCGACCTGACCAGCATGCTCGGCAACCTGCCGGGCAGTGAGTACAGGTTTGCCGCCTGAGGTTCCCGTGAGGCGAGGGCAAAGCCACGGATTACCCGCACCCTGCCTTCTGTGATCACTTCCCATTTCTGATCTTTCCCCGCACATCTGCTCCCTCTCCTTCCTCAATACGAACGTGGGCGATGACAGCCAAACCAACACGCCTGCAGAGTCAACGCAGAGACCCTTTTCAGAGGATGTTCCCGAATATGAAGACTCCGACTTTCCGAAACATAGCTCTCGACACGTACCTCTCCGAGTTTCCGGAGGCCACGCGAAGGGCCTTGCTGAAGGAGCTCCGTGCGACATGGGGAACTCAGGGCAACATGCCATCGCACGTGCTTGTCCTGAGCAAACATCCTTCGCCGCTGACCGGGAAAATTGATGAACTGATCTCTTTGTTGAAGAACATGCAAGCGAACGCGGCATCCCTCTATGAGAACGAAACCGCGACGACCCTCGTTCAGTTCGAGTTCCGTGAGAGGGCCGTCCTGGCCAATGGATCACGGCTTTCCTTCCGGGACAGGGGATGCCGAGCTCTCTTCCGGCTTGCCTTTCTGCGCAGGGGCTTCCGCATCGCCGATCTCTTCCGTGTCGTGGAGCTCTGGCGGGTTTCGAAAGACGAGAAGGTCCTCGGGAAGGTCCGTCCCATGGTCAGCCACGTCAACAGCGTCCTCAGGGACTGTGCCTTGCCCCTCCGAATCGTCCGGGACCTCGGCGAAACACACCGGTGGCTTCTCGAGGCGACGGAGGGTCTCGAGATGAGGTCGAACCTCGACCCCTCATACGAGGCGCAGGAAGCTGAAGATGACGGGAATGCTGATGTCTCGGGGCTGATCGAGGCGACGGACGGAGACGCAACGTTGGCCGAGTCCTATGTTCTTCTCACCGCTTCCCGTTGTTCGAAGTCCGCGGGTGCTCCCGAGCGTCTCGCTCTCCTGCATCTTCGGCACCGGCTTTCCAGTGAGCTCGAAATCCGTCGCCTTGCGAGGAAGGAACTCGCCGCACGTTCCTCGAGGCGCCCCGCTTTCTGGACCGGAGCCTCGGAGGCAATACGCATCCATGACAAGGCCATCGAGCATCTTTGCGAAGCGATGGCGAGGATCGATGACGCCTTGCAGGGCAAGGCTGCCACTTCGGAGGAAGCGAAGTTCAAGGCCGCATTGGCCGATATCAAGCGAGTGGGCAATCTCCAGCAGAAGGGGCTTAGGGAGAAGGCGCTCGAGTTGGTGAAGTCCAGCTCTTTCCTCAAAGAAGTTGTCCAATCATTCACATCCGATTGTCGAGACCGCATGGAGAGGGAAATCGAGAAGATTCGGAGGGAAAACCCGGAATGGAACAAGACCGGCCTGGATGTGACGGGCTTGTGGTCGCAGGCGGAGATCTGGATCTCCGAGATTCTCCAACAGGGCTTTGACACGTCCCGCTGCACGAATAGCGGACGGCTGCGCGGCGCGTTGAAACGCAGACTGCGAGACCGGTTCCGCAGGGAGAACGAGTCTCACGGTCTCTCCAAATACGACAACCGTCTCGCGGATGAGTTCAAGGCGGTATATGACGAGACTCCGGGCGCCCTTGACGTGGAGGTCATGAGGCAGAAGGGATGGTCTCGTGACACCTACTTGCGGGCGGAGGAGGCGTACCAGACCAAGTACGGCACGAGGGACTCCTCCCTGGTCGATGAGTTGCTTTTCCCGAACTCGGAGCAACATTTTCGGGAACTCGACATCGCGTGACCGTCGTACGTCGCTCGACACCTCGAGATGCCATCCCGTTCCCTCTTGTTGGCCGCCCGGCGCCAACTTTTCAGCAACTTGGTAGGGTTCCCCTTTTTGCCAGGACACACTGCCTGGCGGAAGGCGAGAAGACAGACAACGGTGAGGCTTTCTCGCCAGAGGATCGCGAAACAAATGGAATCACAGAAGATGGAGGAACGCGCATGAACACACAGTGTCCCAGCTGCCAAGCAGAAGTCAATGTTAGTGACAAGGGGGCCTGCCCGAAGTGCGGTTGGCGTTTCGTTACAGACGCTCCCTCTTCGCCGGCCATCCGTATCCAACCCGCAGCACGCCCAAAGGCCCTCCCCAAGGTCGGCCTTGCGGCAGCTATCGATCGAACAGGCTCGACATACGCGTTCGCCGATGGCGTTCGAGCGATGTTCCCCTTGATCCTCAAGCCGATCGAAGCGAGAGCTCAGGAGCTTCGCGTCTGGGTGCAAACGCATGGGGATCGTGAGGAAGGCATGGACGAAGTTCTGTTGACCGACGGGGAGCCCGCGGACAAGGCCATCGCGGACATCGAGAGGATCGTCTATGACGGAGGCGGGGATCCGGCGGAACATCACCTCGATGCGATCGAGGTCCTCATGAACCGGGTTCCGTGGTCCGCGAATCCGCTCGAGTCGCGCGGGGCGATCCTGGCCGTCCTGACGGCGGACTCGAAGCCGGCTCAATCCGGACACTCCCCTTCGCAGATCGGGGCCGAGATCAAGAGGAGGGAGCTGCTCCTCTACGTCGTTGGGGAACGGACTCCGTCTCTGGATGAGCTCGTCAAGGCTGCCGAAGGGCTTTTCTTCCAGATTTCCAACAATCCCTCAAAGGAAGAGATGGAACTCATCGCCGGACAACTGGCGGCTTCCATTTCGTTGAGTGTGGGCGGTGTTGCCACACGCGCCCTGTAACCCCGAATGGACTTTCAGAGAACATCGAGTTTGACCGAAAAAGGAGAAGATCATGAGCGAGAAGACAGCAAGAACGTTCGAACAACAGCGTTGCCAGGCTTCGGTCCTCCGGTCCGTGTGCCGTCCCGCCTGGGTGAACTCGCGGGTACGCCAGGCAGCGGTGATCGTCGGCGACGCGAGCGGGAGCATGACAGGGGGGAAGGCGAAGGCTGCCTCCCAGGCCATCTCCGCCTTCGCGGAGGAGCTGGCCCAGCCGTGCAACAAGGGGGCCTTTGACCTCTCCCTCGTCGTTTTCGACACTTCGGCTGACGTGAGAATTCCCCTTCAGTCGGCAACGGAGGCCCGCACCCGCCTGGCATCGCTGGACCTCATGAAGGGCCGTGGCGGTTCGACGGATATCACCTGCGCACTCCTGAAGGCCGAGAAGGTCATCGACGAGGCGCTGCAGCGGTCCATCGACCAGCTGCGCCCGGTCGCGGTGCTCTTCTCTGATGGCGAACATAACACGGGGCCCGAGCCTTACGGGGTGGCGAATCGCCTCAAAGAGAAGGCGGACCTCGTCTGTGTGGCGTATGGCTCGTCGCACCTGAGCGTGCTCCAGAGGTTGGCAAGTACTCCCCAGCACTATTACCGCTGCAAGGATGGACGAGCCCTTCGCATGTTCCTGGCGGCTGTGGGGGCCACCCTAACCGTCGCCTTGTCGCAGAGGAGCAATGCCACCCAGGCTCTCAGCAATGTCAAGAGCCAGTAGAACGAAGAAATAGTGTCTCAGGACAGAGTGGCCGGAAAAAGAGCGTTGCCGATCAAACAGAACATCAACATTCCATTTCTGGAGGTGTGATCCATGTCGCGAATCTCCCATGTCTCCGAAACCCTTGAATACCTTCGAACGATCGGTGTGGATTCCGGAGAGACGCCGCAATCCCGCTCGAGTCCCTCGCCACAGCAGAAGCAGCCGGAGGGACCAGGGGTGAGTGTGCTCGCATTCGTGGCTGTGCTCCTGGGGATTCTTCTCGTCTGCATCCTCGCTGCTGCGCAACCAACCGACGAAGTCAGTCCTGTGGAAGGGGTCTCGCCCTGCAATGCGGATGCCGTCCGCGCAGGTCCGTTGAAGGAAGAGGATTTTCTGTCGTCGCCCCTTCCCCTCTGGGCTTTTTCCCCCGACGAGAGGAACAGGAGCATCGCCTCTGACATCCGTCGGGAGGAACCCTTCAATGTTTGGCTGGAGTACGCGGACCTGGAAAGCCGTGTGGCCCACCTGGAGAAAGTCAACTGGTTCGCTCTCCCTCTGTTGGCCGCGGTCAGCGTGTACGTCCTCGCATCCGCTCTGCCAGGTCTCTGCCTCCTGCTGCGAGGGATCGTCCGACGTTCTCTGTCAATGGCGACATTCCTCGGCCAACGGTTTCACAACGACATTCTCCTTCTGATGCAGCGGAGACTGCAGAAATCCGGAGTTTCCTCTTGCTCAGTCCGTGGCGCCCTCGGAGAGAAAATCGAAGGTTGCGGCGACGCGGACTTCTCGGAGAGACCTGCGTTCCCTATCGGGTTGCCTCTGCCGAAGGAGATGGGCTTCCAGTCAATCACGGGGCCGGTTCGTTCGAAAAACGAGGATGCCTGCATCGCCTGGAGTCAAGGCCCGTACCGAATCGCCGTTGTCGCGGACGGACTCGGAGGACACCCCGAAGGAGGGACCGCGGCACACCTCGCCTCGCTCGAGGCCGCGAGGACGCTGAGCACGGCTGTGGGGACAGGGCACTTTGAAATCAACCCGCAAAGGTGCCTCGCCGCTGCCTTCCGATATGCGTCAAACACACTCTACGAGCGGGCCATGGTCCCCGGGTTTCGAGCGAAAGACGGGCTTCGAACCACCCTCATCACTGTGGTCTGCACTCCAAGCGGCTACCACTATGGGTACATCGGCGATGGAGGCCTGTGGGTTCGCCGCCGGAGTGGCGACCTCGAGAAGCTCCTGTCTCCGCACAAGGCCGATGCCCTGCACCCCAACATCTTGGCGGCGTCCTTGGGGCCAGCCGTGCACGGCTCTCCGGAGTTCGGCGAGGCGGAGAGAAGAGAGGGAGACCTCCTCTTCGTGGGCACCGACGGCGTGTTCGATCGCATCGAGGACTCGTTTGCGGAGGACGTTGCCGGTCTCGCGGCTCAGATGTTCTCCGGCAACCTTCAGGAAGCGGTCGAGGAGACGCTCCGGCAGTTGGCCTCCGCCCAGGACAAGGCGGGCTATCTGTGCGAGGACAACATGACGTTGGTCCTGATCGCAGACGAACGGGACGTTCCTTCCGCACAAACCGGCTCTCCGGTGACTCAAGAGTCTGTAGAACCATCCAACCTTTCTCAGGAGGACACCAACGGTGCTTCCACGAAGCTTTCAAGCCAGTGACGGGAGAATCTACTTCATCGGCTCCCTTCTCGGGGCCGGCGGGCAGGGCGAGGTCCACGAGGCCACGGAACGCGGAACCGGGCGGAAGATGGTCCTGAAGCTCTTCTTCGCTCGTTTCTCCGACGAGGAAACGTTCCTGAGGACCGTGTGGCTGGTCGAGCAAAACCTCTCGGCTGTCTCCCCGTTGCTGAAGGGGCCGGTGGCGTGGGTGAGAATGGATGGGCGTGTCGGCCACATCGCCCCCCGGGCGCCGGGAGTGGGTCTGGACGAGCTTCTCGAGAAGGTGTCGTGGGACTTCAAGGAGGGGATGCAGTTGGGCATCGCCATTGCCCAGGCGGTCGCCCTGTGCGAGCAGAGAGACATGGCCATGGGCGACATCGCGGCAAACAACGTCTTTGTGTTCCGGAACAGCACGCTGCAACCGAGTCTCATCGACCTCGACAATTTCGTGTACCCCTCTCTACCCGGGCCGAAAATGGCAGGCAACAAGTTGTACCTGGCCCCCGAGGTGGCGGAGGGCGAACTCCCCTCGATCGAGTCTGATCGGTACGCCCTGATGGTCCTCCTCAGCGAGGTCATTCTCCTGTCCCATCCTCTGCATGCCGTCGGTCCCGATGAGAAGGCCTTTTCCGCCGCCCTCCGCGAAGGCATCTGGAAACAGGACCCGTCTGGGACAACGGACAAGACAGCCAAAGGGGGATATCCCCCGAAGGTTCTCTCCCCCTCGCTGCATCGCCTTTTCCGCAGGGCCGCGGGTCGTGACCTAGCGGCCCGGCCCCCCGCAAACGAATGGGTCGCGGAACTGCGGCGTGCCTTCGATCAACTCTATCCCTGTCCTCACTGTCGCGCCCTGTTCGTCGTGGATACGTCAAAACACATCTGTCCTCTCTGTAAGAAGACGTTCCCCGATTTTGTCCTGGAGACCCCCGCCGGGGCGATCCGGGTGGGTTGTGGCGCCGTCCTCGTCGGGCGAGATGCACTTGGAGGAAGTGGGTGTGTCTCCCGGCATCACGCGGTCCTGCGGAAAATCGGACCCGAACTCTGGCTCGAGGACATCAGCTCGAGTGGGACTTACAGGAGACTGCCCGACGGCAGCTGGACTCGGCTTCCTTCGCGAACGCTCGTTCTTGTGAAGGCGGACGATCTCCTGCGGTTCGGCGACGTCCAAGTCTGCGTCCGGCAACTTCCCAAATGAAAGGAGAACAACATGGACAAGTTCACTCCCGAGGATCTTCGAAAGCAGCGTGAGAAACAGGAGTCTTACGCTCGAACGGTCACCGTCCGCATGATCGGGGAGACGGCGGAAGACTTAGGCGAGTTGCTCCGGGACGAGGTGTTGGAACTCTACATCGATGGCAATCCCGTCACGGTGAAGTGCGTCTCCACAAAGAAATGCGGCAAGGGACATCTCCTCGGACCCGACAATGCAGCTATGGGAGTGTGTCAGGTGGCTTCCTGTAACATCGTCATCTGTTCTCGGGAGGGATGTTCATTCGTCTGCGGACGCTGCGGAAAAACGCTGTGTGCCGCTCACGCGCACCGCTTCAAGGATGGCGAGGTCGCCTGCCCCCGATGCCGCATCCGGGGCTGGTTCAGGAGGCTCTTCTGGTGAAGCTATTTCTTCTTGTCGCACTCCTGTTCGCGTTTCGGGCGACGCGCCGGTTCCTCTGGCGGAGAATGGATTTTTTCATCCCGTTTGTGTTGGGGTTTATCTTAGGGCTTCTGCTCCTGCCGATTCTCGCCATGGGAAACTTCCCGCGTGTGCTTCTGTTCGGTTTTCCCATTGCGACCGGCGGGATCGTCGCGACGCAAACAAGGCACTGGTTCAGGGACGTCATTGGAGGGAACGACGATGGCAAAGATGAGCATCGATGAGATGGCGGATTTCTTGGGGAAAGATAATCGTGAGGTGAGGAACCTTCTGAGGGCCTTCCTACGAAACCCCCAGCGAGCCGCGACGGTCCGCAGAGGGCTCGCCGCCCTGTGCCGGAAAGCAGGCATCGATCCCGATGATACGCCTGCCTTCTTGCCCCCCCGTCCGGCAAGACTCCCGGAGAAAGGGATTCTCGTGGGCTCGGCCGTCGGATCCGGGCATCCCGTCCGAATCCCCCTGAGCGTGTTTCAACGGGTCTCCCTCGTCGCCGGTTCCCCCGGCAAGGGGAAAACGACCCTCGTTTTCGATATCGCGCGCCAGCTCATCGAGGCCGGGATCAAGGTCTGGGTCTTCGATTTCTCCGGCGAGTACCTGCCTCTCGCCGAAGTGTTCGGCGAGGACCGGCTCGTGTGTCTCAGCTACAAGGATATCCGGGTGAACCCCTGGGAGGCGCAGCGGGACCCCGAGGAGCACATCGAGAACATAAGGGATATATGCTGGCAGAGTTTCTTTCTTCGGGATGGCAGCAGCCACGAGCTCACGGAACTTCTCCGAGAGATGTACGAGAAGAAAGGAGTCTTCAGCGGAGGGAAGGATTTCCCCTCCCAGAAGGATTTCGAGGAGGAACTGAACCGGCTTGTCGCCGATCCGACCATCAAACCGGGAAGCCGACGGGCGGGATGGATCGAGTCGCTCACCCGTCTGAAAGGGGTGTTCGCTTACCTGAAGGGGTTTCGGGCAAAGACCTCCTCGGGTCTTCGCCGGCTCTTCGAGAAATCCGTCGTCATCGACGTGACCGATCTGGGAGGGGCCCCTCTCGATTTCTTCTCTCTTTTCGTGGTGAAGTTCATCGAGGACGAGAGGGCGGAGACGATCGCGCAGGAACCGGAGGCGGTCCTCATCGTCGAGGAGGCCCACCACATGTTCTCCTTCATGAAAGAGCGGCGGATGTCCATGGAGGAGCCGCTCCTCGTCCGGGGGGTGCGAAGCCTTCGAAAAAGAGGAATCGGCTGGATCATCATCGACCAGGCTCCGGCCCAGCTTCCGGCGGCCCTTCTCAGTTGCGTCGATCTGACGATCGTCTTTGGGCTTGGGGGCCCCTTCAACGTCCGCGCCGTGAAGGACATCACCGGCATATCGGAGGAAAGGGCGATGCGCCTTGCCGAACTCAATATCCGAGAGGCGATTGTCCAGTCGGCTGAGTTCGGACCCGCGTTCCAGATCGAGACCCCGCCCATTGTCCTTCCGGCTCGTCTTTCTCGCGAGGAGGTACGAGCTCGGATGGAGCCCGTCATCCGCGACATCTTCCCTGACGAGGCGGAGACACCCTCGGGGGAAGCGGAGAAAAAGGAATCAGACGCTGAGAAAAGACCATCTTTGCCCACATGGTTCACGTCAAAGGTCCGGCGGGTTCTCGAAAGCATTGCCGCGAATCCCTACTTCTCGGTCGAGGAACGGACGGAGGAGGTCGGGCTCGGTCTCTCCGCGGAGAACGGCGCCCGAAACGCGCTCATGTCCTACGGGTTGGTGGAGTGCGGGGGACAATTCGCCAACCGGCAGAAGTTGTACGTCCTGACGGCGAAGGGACGGGAGTGGTGCACGGCGTTGGGAATCCACGTGTACCGCTACAAGTCGGGGATCGAGCACGAGGCATGCCTGCAGGCGGTGAAGAGGAGCCTTCTCCGTTCCTCGCCGGGAATTACCTCTTGCAAGGCCTTTTCGGTGGCAGGAGTGCAACCGGATGCCGTGCTGGGTCTCCCCAACGGCGGCCGGCTTGTGGTGCAGGTCTCCTACTCGAAGAACCATCGTGCGGAAGCCCAGAACCTTCTGCAGCTGTGTAATGCGGAGGGGATCGAGCGAGTTGTCCTATGCGGTAAGGATATCACGCACAGGGACGCGGTGAGAAAGGCTGTCAAGAGGGAGTCCAAAGGCGAAATCCCGAAAAAGCTCATCTTCATCACGGCAGAGCAGTGCCTCTCCAACAAGGTGGACTGGAAGACGCTCCTATCCGAGTTCGATGTTTAGCGGGGGAAATGGCTATGGCAATCAAGGGTTGTCCGAGGGAAAACGATCGGGTCTCCAAAAAAGATTGCGAGGGATGCGACTGGTTGTCTGTGGGGGGTGAGACCGCGGCTTGCACTCTTGGTCGTTCCGGCGGCGGGGGCCCCAGAGGAAGAAGGCTGCCAGTGCCCTGCATCGACGTGTCGAGAACACTCCTGCCCGGCGAGGAATCCTGGTTTCCTCCCCTTCCTACGGGAAGAGACGAGTCTCACATGCCATCGCAGGAGGCCCCTCCCGGCCTCGCAGAGGACGAGAAGGCGAGTAGGTGGAAGAGGATGTTTCTGGACGAGAAGCTGGCGGCCGTTGAAGACTCCGTTGTGAAATGCGATCCCACGCTGCCGCTGGAGCCTCCCGATATGATGGATCTGGTCGAGGCGTCGATCGAGGGGAAGTGGGTCTCCCCTTGGGAAGAGCCTGAGGAGTCTCCACCGGAAACCTCTCCGGACATCGAGGGACTCCCAATGGATCCCGGGCCAACCCTTCCTCGTTCACCAGTTAGCCCGACGCCGCCAGGAAAGCCTCTACCTGACGATCCCTTTCTCAATCCCGAGCAGTTGACGGACCTGTTTGGCCGCCCCCTGCCGCCTCTACCGGACGAGACGGACGATGAGTTTGGCCCGGGGCTGCCCTGACGAAAGGAAAACACGGATGACGAGGAAGAATCCAATGAAATCAACTCTCGCACTCGCTGGCTCGGAACCTCAACCTACCGCCGATAGGCACAGTCCTGCGCCCATATATGGCGGAGACCAACTTCGGGAAGAGGTCTTACGGGCGAGGTATCTACAGAAGAACGCGCAGGGAGATGTCATCGAAACCTCGGACGAGTTGTGGCGCAGAGTTGCCATAGCCGTTGCCGCCGCGGAGAAGAACTACGGCGCCCGGAAGAGCCAGAAGTTGTGGGAAAAGAGGTTCTACACGGTCATGGCCGAGAACCGGTTTCTCCCCAACTCGCCCACTCTGTTCAGCGCTGGCCGGAAGCGTCCAATGCTCTCGGCGTGTTTTGTATTACCCGTGCCGGATTCTCTAATGGGGATCCTCCAGACAACGAAGGAGGCGGGACTCATCCAGAAGAGCGGAGGCGGGGTCGGGTTCGATTTCTCCCGACTTCGGCCAAAAGGAGCCCGGGTGCAAAGCACCTCCGGCGTCGCCTCGGGTCCGGTGTCATTCATGAAGGGAATCAACGCGTGGGCTCAGGTGATCAAGCAGGGCGGGTTGAGACGGGCAGCGAACATGGCCGTTCTGCGGGTGGATCATCCCGACATCGAGGAGTTCGTTGCCTGCAAACTGCACCGGATCGAGCTTCAGGCTTTCAACCTCTCTGTGGGGATCACCGATGCGTTCATGAACGCCCTCGCCCTGGGGGGAACGTATGCCATCCTCGATCCTCGCACCGGGAAAGAGGTCGGGCGAAAGGATGCAGGCATGGTCTGGAAGCAGGTCTGTGAGGCGGCCTGCAAGTGCGGAGACCCCGGCGTTCTCTTCCTGGACACGATCAATGCCTCGAATCCAACACCCCAGCTGGGCTGCTTCACGGCGACGAACCCCTGTGGGGAACAACCCCTTCTCCCCTACGAGTCCTGCAATCTGGGGTCCATCAACCTCAGCGAGATGGTCCGCAACCGGGGCGTCGACTGGGACAGGCTGCGGGAGACAACGTTCGTCGCAGTGCGCTTTCTCGATGATGTGATCGATGTCAATCACTACCCCCTTCCGCGGATCGAACGGATGACCAAGGCCAATCGGAAGATCGGTCTGGGAATTATGGGCCTCGCTCATATGCTCGTTCGACTGGGAATCCCCTACGATTCCGAGAAGGCTGTCGAGATGGCGGGAGAGGTCATGCGGTATGTCTCCGAACACGCCCTGGAGGCTTCCCGCCAACTGGCTAAGGAGCGGAAGCCCTTCCCGAATTTCGAGAAGAGCGTTTATGCGGAACGAGGGGAGCCTCCGGTTCGGAATGCGACCCGGACGACGGTTACTCCGACAGGCACGGTCAGCATCATCGCCAACACCTCGAGCGGAATCGAACCCATCTTTTCTGTCGCGTACAAGAGGAAGGCCCTCGATAAAGAGTTCTTGGTCTTCGATCCTCTCTTCAGGGAAATGGCGGAAGCAGCTGGTGTGTCTGTTGAGGGGATCGCTCGTCAGGTCTCAGAAAGGGGCAGCGTTCAGGACATCCCCGAGGTCCCTGACGATTGGAAAGCCCTTTTCAAAACGGCTCATGAGATTCCTGCGGAGCGCCATGTGAGAATGCAGGCCGCGGTCCAACAGCATACCGACAACGCTGTTTCGAAAACAGTGAATCTGCCCCATGATGCCACGCCGACGGATGTGAGTCGGGTCTTTCTCCTCGCTCATCAGTTGCGCTGCAAGGGAATTACGGTCTTCCGGCAAAACAGCCGTGCTGGGGTTCTCGGCTCATCGGGATTCAGCGACCGTCAGTATGTCAGGATGCGAGAGAGAGCGAAGGTCACCTGTGGCCAGTCCGAGAAGTTCCGGACCGGCTGCGGCTCGCTCTATGTGCATGTTGACCGAGATGACAAGGGCATTCTGGAGGTTTTCTCGAATCTCGGAAAAGGCGGAGGATGCCCCGCCCAATCGGAGGCAACGGCGAGGCTGGTCTCGCTTTGCCTTCGGTGCGATGTGGACCCGCGCGAGGTCGTGCGGCAGCTTCAGGGCATTCGCTGCCCCACGGCGTGGAGCGGCCGGGCCGGCGGCAACTCCGTGGATGTTTCCTCCTGTCCCGACGGCATCGCCCAGGCCATCCGGAGTATCCTGGGCGACGGTCAGGGAGAGACGTCGGAGAGTCACTGCCAAAATGTCTGCCCCCTGTGCGGCGGTGTTCGAGAACCCGGACGGTGCGGGATATGTCTCTCGTGCTGGAAGGGAGGCTGTCAACCTGCCTGACATGAAAAAACCCGATGCCGTACGAACTGCAAAACCTCAAACCGATCCGACGAGAGAGTGCGTCATGAAAGTGGAGCTTCCGGCCATCACCCCCTATCCTGAGAGGACACAGCACATACGCCGTTTCCCTCTTGAGCCGCGAAGGCAAGTGACGAGCGTCCCTCCGGCCCAGATGGCGACTGAGCATTTCTTTGGCACGGGGGGAGCAGCCAGAGGAATTGGGCTCTCGCATTACCCAGAGAAATGGCAGTGTCGCCGAAACCAGAACATAGGATGACATCAAGATGAGAGAGTACACGACCGAATTGAAATCGGGCATCACCCGCAGCAAGGAGTTCGAGAAAAAGCGCCTTGCCTCTTACGGTGTGAACGTCGGAACGAGATGCGGAAACGGCTGCCTGTATTGCAGCACGGGGGCCGTCATGCGGATGCATCACTCGTTTGAAGACGTGGGCGAGAGTCCGTTTGGCGCAGGGTATTCGATTGTGGATTCGAACACACCCGGTCGCGTGGCTCGCGACGCCCGCCGTATGCGTCACCGTGGCACGGTCCAGCTCTGCACGACGGTAGATGCCTGGGCTCCGGAGTCGCGGCGGTACAGTCTGGGCAGGCGCTGCCTTGCCTCCATTCTCTCCCAGCCAGGATGGACTGTCCGAATCCTCACGAAGAACGCCGAGGTTGTGGAGGATTTTGATCTCGTCCGCCAACATGCTGACCGCGTGCTCGTTGGATTGAGCATCACGGCGACGCCAGAAAAAGGCGCCGTCATGTCGGTCATTGAACCCAATGCCTCGCCGAATCACGATCGCCTGCAAGTGCTGAAAAAAGCTCACGAGATGGGACTCCGAACCTACGCGATGTTCTGTCCGTTGCTTCCAGGCATCGCGCATCACCCGGATCAGATCGAGAAACTGATTCGATTCGCTGTGGAGTTCGGGGCCGAGGAGGTCTTCGTCGAGGCGGTGAATGCCCGTGGACCGGGATTGCGGATGACGCAGGAAGCCTTGGAGGCGGCAGGACACGTCGCCGAGGCCGAGGCAATCGGAGGAATCCGAAAAAGGGAGAATTGGTCCCGATATGTTGTCGATTTGATTCGCGCGGTGCAACAGGCCATGCGAGACGTGTTCGAAGTTGATCGTCTGCGATTCCTGCTCTACCCGTCGCAACTGTCGCCAGAGCATGTGAACCAAATCGAGCAGGATGATGCGGGGGTTGTTTGGCTCCGTCGTCGTGGAAACGGGACCACGTGACGGACCTGTCGCTTTGCCCGTCCAAGACAATTCAGAGTGGACTTCTTATCTCCCCTTGATGAAGGCAAAGGACCCTGGAACCGTGAAGAAGTATTTGAAATGTGAAGAGGTCGCTGAGATGCTCCAGCTTTCTCCCAAGACGATCTACAACATGGTCTTTCAGGGTCGGATTCCATGCATTAGGTTGAGCAACAAGTGCGTCCGTTTTGACCCCGTAGAACTCGAGAGGTGGCTGAACAGGAAAACGCAGAAAGACTTATCGCTCAGCTGAGATTGATCTTCTCGATAGCGCTCCTCAGGTGGCCGGGAGAGAGGTGGGCATAGATCATCGTGGTGGTAATGCTTGAGTGACCAAGAAGCTTCTGAACAGTTGGAAGGTCCACGCCCGCCATGACAAGGTGGGAGGCAAAGGTGTGGCGGAGCATGTGGATCGTGATGTGTTCGATCCCAGCCCTTTTGGCTGCTCTCTTCAATTCTCTGAGTATATTGTTATGGCGGGGCTCACCGTTGGTTGTGCCGAAAACGTATGAACCATTCGCCTTTCTCTTCTGTTCCTTCAGAATCGCCATCAGATCATCCTTGATGGGGATGAAGCGTTCCTTCTGGCCTTTGGGATGGTATCGCTTCTTCTCCTTGTTGATGATTCGGATCTGTTTGTTTTGCCAGTCGATATCGGACCATTCCAGATTCACCAGCTCCTCCCGACGCATGCCGGTGTTAAGGTACGTATAGAAGATCGGTCGGTAAGTCGGAGAAGAATTCTCCAGCAGCGCAGAGACCTGCTCCTTTGTTAAAAACTGGATCGGTTTCCAGGATGGCCCCTTGATCTTCTTCACCGAGGCAATGGGATTTGTTGGCATGAGATCAAGCTGCACTGCCCGATTCAGCATGGTTTTGACGGCGCCGACCTCAATGTTGACAGTGCGAGCTGAAACCTCCTTTAGCCTGTGTGTTTTGTAGTCTTCAATCAGAAGGGGTGTGATTTCCGAGACCTTTTTGATACCTGTTTTATTGATGAAGGTTCGGAGCGCATGCCCTTCCCTCTCCAGTGTGCGAGAAGCGTTATTGCTGGAGGAAACTTGAAGGCTCCTTTCCATCAAACCGGACAGGCTGATTTCCGTGGGCTTGCTTTCTCCTGGAATCCCGTGACCGAGGAGCATTTTTGCCCGCAGTTCAGTGGCGAACTTTTCGGCATAGCCCTTGGTCACTTTCCCGATGCGCACGCGGGTACGTCGTCGCCGTACTGTGAAGTCGGTCCAATATGCTTCGCCTCGCTTGCGAACAAAAGAGCCCATGACGAAGTCCTTGCTGAAATGGTGGATCGCGTGTTACACTAACGAATGGTTGATACCTCAGGACACAATGGGATGTCAAGAAAAATTGTCACAATGTGTCACAAGAGTGGGGACCGGCAGCAGAAGCAAGAACGGCTTATTGGCTTAATATCAGCTCTTGCAAGTACTTAGATATGGCGGTGAGTGTAGCTCAGTTGGTTAGAGCACTGGACTGTGGCTCCAGTGGTCGTGGGTTCGAATCCCATCACTCACCCCATTTTTCTTCTTGCCGCAGAACCTCTGCGCGTCACTTCTCCCGCCTGGTTTGACAATCGGAGAATGCCCCGTCCCTGGATATCAGTCTTCCGAAGCACAACCCTTCAACGGCAGGCTTCCTCACGTCACATTCGCGCGCACGGCCGAGCTTTCATCCTTTCAAAAAAAGGCCGCGACCGACACAGCGGAAGCCGTTACTCGGGGATAGATAATGGATAGGCTGGCGGCAGCTCTCGCGGCGGTTTCTCTCTCGCGGGCCAGGAAAGGCGATCCATCTTTGTCATGTCGAACGGCCCGAAGCCGACCTTCGTTGCTGGCGAGGCGGCCTTCAGCCGAAAATCTCCTTTCTCTGGGTCGACGAAGAGAGGGTCGGCGATGAGCGAATGCCGGTCCTGACCCTTTTTCTGCCACTCCTCAAAGGTCATATCGGCAAAACGGATGGTTTGCCCGCTCGCATTCCAGTAAAGGTTGTAGTCCAAAGCGTATTTATCTCCGGACCAGTTACTTCCAAGAAGCGGACCCTCTTTCCAATAGACGATGTTGTGCTCGAAGGTGAAGGAAAGGTGTTCCTCCGCTCGGCTTCGGATGACCTGCCCGGTCCGCGCGAAGGCGAAGATGTTGTTCACGACGTAATTCTCTTTGCCGTAGTGCTGGTGAAAACCCCCGGTCTTGGTGCGATAAACAAGGTTGTTTTCGATGAGAATATGTGTGGACCCTTCGTCCGGGTAAACCCCCCAGCCGCCGTAGTCAAACGATTCAACATCGTGAATGTGGTTGGAGCGGAGCACTGTGCCGGGAGAGACGCCGAGGGTGTAGATGCCGCCCATGTCGCTGAGGACTCCCTGGCCAATGCGGTGGATGTGGTTGTATTCGATCAGGTTGTGGTGGGCGAGGCTGCGATCATATCCCCATCGCCATCCGACGGAGACGCCCGTGTAATAGAAATCATAGATGTCGTTGTTCGCGACGCGGTTGTAGGGTGAATGCCCGATCCACACGCCGACCGCTGCCGGATGGACACGTCCTCCGTGGCCAATGTAGTTGTTGCAGACGAGGTTATAGCAGGCGTGGGACTCCTCGTCCTGCTGCATTCGCATCTCGCCAATCTTGACGCCGCCGGCTCCCAGGTCGGTCAATTCACAGCTCTCGACGGTGTTATGACGGCAGCCTGCCGCCCACTCCACGGCATACATTCCGACCTGAGTGATGGTGCATTCCTCAAGCGTGCAGTAGCGTGCTCCTTCTGCGACAATCGCCCCTGGCAGGACCGATTCCGCTTGCGGCGTGGAGTATCCCTCGGCGGGAACGTTCCAGTTGGTGTGTGAAAAGGTCAGCCCACGAAAACCGAGGTGTTGCACCCAGCGGCGTTCGGCCATATTGCCTTGAAGGCGAACCAGGATGTCAAGACGCGGAGCAATGACGGCGGCTGTGGTCAAGTCCTCGCCCGGCAGCGGAATGTACGTCAGGATGCCCGTTTTGCGATCGAGGTACCATTCCTCGGGCTGGCTCAAGGCGTCGGGCACGTTCTCTACAAGGTAACGGTTCCCTTTCGGCAAGGACGCCCACGAGGACGTGCTGCGGGTTGAGCCGGTGAATGCGACAATTCGCTTTTCTTCGTCAATGGAGGCGATGCGCATCCGCGACATGGTCCAGGAGTGGAAGCAAAGAACCTCAACATCCTCCAGATTTTTCCATTCCTTCCGGATGTCGCCCGCCTTGAACTGAAAACGGTCGAACCCTTTGTCTTTGGCTTGCGGCGTCGGTGGGATGGTCTCTTCGATGTAATAGTAACCGTCTTTTGGAAGGCGAGGGCGGTATCGCCGCTCGCCGTTCACAAACAACTGTGAGAAGAGCCATTCTCCGCGCTCCACCTCCGGGATGTGCAGCACCCAGCGGTTCTGCGCATCGCGCTCCCAGCCCTTCAAGAGGACGCCACCGCTGATCACAGGGTTTTCGCCGGGATAAGCCTGGTAGGAAACCGGGGCGTGGAGTGATCCCGAGTCCTCAGGGGTGAAGGTCAGTGTATCTTTCAGAAAATAGGTTCCCCCGCGCACCATTACCGTTATCGGCAGATGGCGCTCCGGCTGGGTGCCCTTGAGCTCGCGCACGGCTTGTTGGGCTCGAGGGAAAGTCGCAAAAGGCCCGTCGGTGCCCTCGGCGTTCGGCGCCGCGAGTTTCCCGGTCCAACTGTCGTTCCCGTTCACCGACACGAAGAAATCCGCTTGTGGCAGAGCGGCGATCGCTTCTGCGAATGCCAGTTGACAAATCAAGCACACGAAGAATGCCATTCGCACGGTCTGTGTCCCTCCTATTTTTCCTGTTGCAGTCCTTGCCCTTTGTGAGGGGTTATCCGTCCAACCCATTTAAGTACAGGATGACGGCGCCGGAAGCAAGAAGAATGGGCGACGCTGGTGAATCTACCTTTGCTGTTTTCGGGCCGAGATTGCCGAAAGGAGCGCTTTGGCAGCTTCTTGAGGCCCGCTGGTTTCGTATCCGGGGATGCCGAGCCTCGTTCGCAGTTGCCCGACAAACACACCGGTATTGTACGCGGCGTGAAACACTTTTGCCGCGAGCTCTTCGTGAAGCTCGCGGTACTGCGGAGGACCGAAGATGTTGGCAAAGTAACTGTGGACCAACCCGATGGACGTGGTCGTCCCCCTGGCGAGGGCGGCGCCCTGGCGGAACACGCCGAGGGCGTATTCAGGGTCTAAGATTTGTTCCAGGGCGGGCTGGTTCTCGTCCACTCCTTCGCAGTTGTTCGCGTACAACAGGAAGTCAACGGGATACCCCCGCAATACTTCTTTTAGAGTGGTGACCGGGAGAACAACACGGGCATTCACCTTTTGTGGACTCATAATGATTGCCCGGTCAATCTGGTCGAATGCGTATCCCTGCTGGAGGTCATCCAGGCGGATGAAGGCGCCGATCTCCGTCCCGTACCCGACGAGGCGGCCATCCTCTTTCACCTCAAGAGACCCCATGTCATCCGCAATGATGCGAAGCTCCCGAATGTGCTCCCGACCCAGCACACGAAATGCTTCCAGGGACTCAGACTTGCCCGTGGCGGTGTCCCCGATAATGAGCACGCTCGCGGAAGAGCCGTCCTTCAGAGAGATGTGCACCATGGCCCCGTGGTAGGGCATATACCCCCGCTTCATCATCACGATGTTGTGCAGCGTGAGAGTCATTTTCTTCAGGTAGCCGAAGTAGCCAAACCGGTCTTCGCCCGGAACCGCCGCGACTAACAGGTGGTTCTTTTCGTCGTCGTAGAAGACCGTGGGAAGACTGCCAAAGTGCGCGAGAGACTCGGGCGGCACGCCGTATAAGTAAATAGCGTGGGGCCCCGCAGCAATTTGTTCGTCAGTCGCCGTCTCGAAAAGGTTCGCGAGGGAGCAACCCAGCCCGATGAACCTCTGATGGAAGTAAATGAAGATGACGAGGGGTCCAACGTTAGCCGGGTAACACAGCCACTTGTCCTTGTCGAGCGCCAATCCCGCGAGGGGATTTGACCCCGCTTTCTGAAACTGCCCCGTCCGCTTATTCATCGGCGGGTCAAGAACCATTGGTGGGGCAATCCAGACGTGTCGTATAAACGGCACACCGCCGAGAGAATCAGCGTAATCGCGCGGAATGCGAGCTTTCACGGGGACCGCGATCAGCGCCACGTTGCATCCCGCGGAGACCTGCCGATACACACGCGGGTGGTCGCCAGTGATGTTCTCGCAAATATCCCGGTAGGCGCCCCGCACCAAATGCGTGACCGCCTCGATAGTCGCATTGAAGGAGCGGTACGGCCGCCGGTCGAAACTGCTCGGACCGGGTTGCGAGTGCAGCACCATGTAGCGGTTGAACGTCCGCCAGTAATCGTAAAGGGCTTCGACGAAATCATGGAGCGTTCCGCGATGGTGCGCCTGCACGAGGTTCTGCGCGTTGGAAACGAGTGTCACCGCCTTTTCGATAGGATGTTTGGCAAGAGCGCGGAGCAGTTCGACTACCGCGTTCCAACCTTTGTCCTGAGTGTAAAGCGGGAGCACCGGTTCAAGAAGGGGGGAGTCGTGCTCCCGCAGAACCTCGCAGAAGCGGCTGACGACTTGCTCGAACACATCGCTCTGGAGAAGCTCCTGAATGCTGGCGCAGACCTCCCCTTCTATATGAAGTATCAGTTGCCGGCCTTCCTTCTCAAACCGCTTTACTGCCATTGTCCTTGATTTCCTCCTGTCCTGAGCCTGACCGCGAACCGCTACAAGAAAAAGGGCCGATCATCACCCTGTCCGGTGACAGTTCGGCCATCCGCTCCGAAACAACCGCCCCTTCTCGAAAAACCTGCACGAATTTATCTGTCTCTGCCTGTAAATGAACCGGGTTTTCGGTTTGCCTCTCCTGTCGGTGAGAGCCTCATCATCTGCCGGATTGGTAGCCCCGCGCAGCTATTCCATCGCACCGTAAACATGCTACCAGAGTGCGTGGTGTTGTCAAGGAAGCCCTTCCGAGGGGTCTCGCCCCTCAGCCATGTCACCGGGGTTCCATGATGACGAGGTCTTTCGCCCTTCCTTCCGGCGTGACTCGAAGGTGCTCGACGTTTCCGTTGAGGTACGCACCTTCGACGATGGTTTTGAGCGGGGCATGGAGCTTGAACTCCACATCCCAATCCTTTGGCCATGCGGGGAAAAGGAAAATATTCTCACCCGCGGCTTGAAGGAGCATCGCCTGGACGACCTTCAGGAGCACTCCCCCGTGGTCCTGGTCCGGCACCCAGTCGTAGTTCGGCCCCCAGAACGCAGGGAAACGCGAGTTGGGGTCCTTGTTCCGAGCGCGGCCCGCGACATATCCTTTTGCCTGTTCGGCCAGACCCAGGTAGGCCATGAAGATGTCATCCTGTCTCCAGCCGGAATTCCCTTTGTCCCAGCGGTGTTTCAAAGCCTCCCTCGCAAGCTCAGTTCTCGGCTGCCCTACTGCGAAGAGGCGGAAGGGAAACACCGCATACAGTTCCGGGTTTTCAATGTTTCGCTTGGTGTCGAACTTTTCCGCTGGGGCGAGCATTCTCACACCGTCAACCTCTCGCGTGGGCGGGTCCGGTAGCTTGTTGTTCAACGCTTGCCAGAAGCCCCGCTGTTCCAGAGCGGTCAATTCCTCCGCAAGGGTCAGAAGTCGCTGTGTAACCGCATGAAGACCCGCCAACTCGGGCATCGGGTTCGTGCAGTCCCACCACGTCTCGAGCGCTTGCGCCGGATGCATCACGAGCTTCCCTCGGTCGTCAGTTTTGTAGTGACGGTCGAAGAAGGTCAGGACCTCGTGTGCCGTCGGCAGCAGCCTGTCTCGAAGGAATGATCTGTCGAGGGTGTGCTCGTAGTAATCGAGCATCATCCAAGTCAATTCCAGCCCGGAGACCCATTCCCACTTGTGCCAGCCGCTTTCCTGGAGCTTGTCGTCTCCTCGTTCCTCGAAAGGCGTCCAGCCATAGGTCTCGCTGAAAATCGCTCCCCAGAAATACACACACTCCGGAATGAAAGCGCCGTCATGGTTGCAGTAACGTTTCGTCCTGACTCTCGAGACGTCCATGACTTCTTCCGTGTACATGCGAAACAGCGAGTGCATCAGGTCAAAGTCGCCGGAGGCACACATGCTCATGTAGGGCAGCCGAGTATTCTGCCACCAGTAACCGGGGCCCCAGCGGCGATAATCGGCGTCGCCGGGAGCGCCGGGGAACGGAACCGTGAAGATGGAGCCGTTGAACTTGATGGGATAATGCCCCCGCCCGGCGCAGGCGTTGATGAAGCGCTGAAGGTGGTAGGCTTGAGAAACGACGAAAGCGCCGCTTGCCGATGTGACCATGTCCCGGGGACTCGCCGTGCTCTCGCGAATGCGAATGTAGCTTCGATTCCAGAATTCAGCCCACCATTCTTCATGTGCTCGGCGGCGTTGCTCGAAAGGCTTCTGCTCGATCTCCGCGATCAGCGTTTCCATGTTCTCCAGCCATGCCTCAGGCGTAGCCGGATGGCGGGTCAGCACGTGGATGTTGAAACGGTGCGAGGTTCCTTTCTCTGTCTGAAGGGTAAGGTCATTAACCCTCTTGCCTGCTTGCGATGTAACGACGGCTCCGAATGTCCGGTGGAGTAGGGGGTCCGCCGCGAGACAATCGGACAAACCCTGAATCCGCATCGTCAGCTCTGGGCCGACGGATTTGACGTTGCGGTGATACCAGCCGATGCGACCCGGTTGGCCCTTGAGGATGACGTCCGGCTCCACAATGGTCGGCGCATGTTTCTGGTCGGGCTTCGAGCGGTCCAGGTGTATGTCGCTGACCTCAAGGGATGGCAGCTCGTAGCGTTGCGTCCGCCACAACTCGATCTTTGCCGTCGCGGTGACCTCAACGTTGCTTTCAGCGGTTACGTGAATGACCGGATGATTTGCGTCCACCCAGATGCATTCGAGGACCTTTCGGTCACCTGCCTTGGACGCCACGTCAACGATAGTCTCGGCGGATCTGAGATTCAAAGTCTGTCGGAACGCGGCGCCCTCGGCGAGCGGGTTCGGAGAAAGGGAAATCCTGACTCTGCCGACTTTGAGGAGACGGGCGTTATCACCCCAGCTATCCGTCTTACCGATGTAGAAAACGAGGTCGCCATTCTCCTCCACCCAAGCATTCAGCCCGATGTCGCCATTGCCCAGAGGCATCGAGCCGGAGAAGTCCTTGCTCGGCGTTTCCCAGACGACGTTGTACTGATCGAGAGAACCAAACGCGACATTGGAGTTCATTTCAGCGCCAACAATCATGGTTAAGCTGACGATCAGCCATACAGACACGAGGAATGTTTGGTTTCTTATCATGCGTGTCTCCGATGTGAGTACGATTTTTGTGGTGAAGCCGCGTCTGTTCCCGGGGTCACTTGCTTTGGAATCTTTGAAGTTGTCTTTCGTAGTACTTCAGGTGCGGCGGGTCGAGGGCGATAGCGTTCTCGATCTCGCGGATAGCTGCTTCACGATCCCCTTTTCGATAGTACAGTTCGGCGAGCGTGTCCAGGTAGGGTGGCGCCTTGGGAGCCAGCTCGAGGGCTTTTTTCGCCAACTCGATTCCCCTGTCGAGCTGCCTGTTATGGGTGGCGTAGTACCAGGCGAAGTTGTTGTAGTTCATCGGGTCGGTCGGGTTCTTCTCGATTTCTTCCGCGAAGGTGTTCTCGGCTTTCGTGTAGTGTTCCTCTGCCTGGTCGGGGTTGCCCAGAGCCTTCTGCACGTCGCCCAGTCCTCCGTATGCCAAAGCCGCGGCGCCCGCCGCCAGCCCTTGTCGGTACCATCTCTCCGCCTCGTCGTACTTTTTCAGGTTCACGTAGATCTCGCCAATCGCGTTGTAAGCGCTTCCTGGCTGGGGACTAAACTCGGCCGACCTCTTGTAGTGCTCGATAGCCTCCTCGTACTTCTCATGGACTTCTGCCTCTCGAGCTTTTTCCGCATGGACGCGCGCGGTCAGCATTGCGATATCTGTCCGCGAGACCACAATCTTTCGGGCGATTTCCCTGAGCTTCTCGCAGTGCCGCAGTGCTTCGTCATAGTTACCCAAGGCGCAGTGAATGTGGGCCATCGCGGCTTCGCTGTCCGCGCTGAGATGCGTCGGCTTCTCCGAGGAGATTGCCGCAACCTTTTCGTACGCCTCGAGACCCGCCTTTAGCCCAACCTTCCTGCTGAGATAGGAAGCAACGCTGAACCAATAAGCTTGGTCATCGCTCCGAATCTCCTTCGCCCTTTGTCGGAACTCGCCCGCTTTCGCCTGTTCACCAAGCTCCTCGAAAGCGAAGCTCGATATATAGAGCAGAATGGGCTCCTCAGCGAGGGTTTTGAGGGCTTCTTCGCACAGTTCCGACGCCTTCCCCGGCGACTTCTCCTCTCTCAGGAATCCCGCCGCCACGTCTGCCAGAAGCGTCCTGAGCTTCTCCGCGTCCTGCTCTTGAGAAGGGGGGATCACCAGGGCGCGGCGGATCAGGTCGGCCGCCTTTTCGTAGTCTTTCTTCTGAACCAGCAGTTGCAGGACAAATGCGTATTGCGAAGCCCTGTCCCTCTCGAGGGCGGAGATCTCCTTCTGTGTCTGTTCCGCGACTTGTTCACAGAGTCCATCGGACGCCCAAGGTGCGAGCGCGAAGAGGAGTCCTATTGGGATAAGGAAACGATAAGCCGATACACTCACAGTTCACCCATCATGCTTCTTGAATTGACTCGACAGCTCACGTGAGGAAAATACAACCGTCCCCGGCGGCCTGCAAGGGAAATCCATGTGCCACCGGGGAAGGTATTGTCGGCCGCGGAGGCTGGGCATGCCCAACCGTAGCGCAGCCGTCTCGCCTGCATCCTCCTTCTAAGGAACAATCCGGCCGGTCCCGACGTCTTGACTCCGAAGCTGCTGAGAGTTACACTGACTTCATTTATGAGCGGCACCGACAAAGCCCTTAACCGAGTCGGTGCAATCGGAGGCTAGCATGGTTGGCTTGTTTCGACCTGAATTTTCAGGAACGTTTTCGCCGGAGAGGATTCGACCGGACTTTATCAGCGCCCTGGCGGAGCGCGTGCGGAGGGGGCTGTTTCCGCGCGCGAGCGAACGCCGGAACAGCTACAAGGTAATGAACGAGTCTGAGAGCGAGCTTCGGTTTCGCAGCGAGGGGCTGCTGAGCGCGATTAACATTGGCTGGAACGACGTGCAGGTTCAAATTGACCTGGCCCCGGAGCCCCCCGGCGCCCCACCGAAGATTCATTATCGCGTCACCTTCTTCAACTGGGCTGCGTACGGTGTGGCCCTCTGCGGCTTCATTGGCATTTGCCTGATTGCCGCCGCGTCCATCTTCGGCAGTAAGTATCTGGTCGGCTATCCCGCCGCAAAGACGATTTTCTGGGTCATGGTTGTGTTCTGGGGGTTTGTCTGGCCTTGGATTCTCGTCGCCCTGCACAAGCGCCCGGCGGCCACAGCCCTGGAACGTCTTTTCGCGGAGGTCAACGGCGGCGAGGAGTAATGTGATTCCGCCGCGCGAGCGGGGATTCAGAATCTCTTGGGTTCCTCGGACCTGCAGACCGCTTCTTCCAAAACCTCGGCTATATGGCGCACCGGCAGGTCAATTCCTCTCTGCGCAAGCTGATCCCGCAGTTGAAGGATGCAGCCCGGACACTCCGTGACCAAGAGATCGCCCTTCGCCTTTCGGAGCGCCGCGACTTTTCTGCCGGCAATCCTCGATGACATTCCGTAGTGGTGGACGCTGAACAGCCCCCCCATCCCGCAGCAGAGGTCCTCTCCATCCGAGGGGACGTAATGAGCCGCCTTGCGCAGCACATCGCGCGGCTGCTCGGCAATGTTGCGGCCGTATCTCAGGTGACATGGATCATGGTAAAGAGCCGCAGCAGCAAGCGGAATGACCCGGCTGTCGAGGCGCGGCGAGACGAACTCGCTGAATCCGGAGACTCGTCGAGCGAACCGTTCTCCCTTTTCTCCCAGGAGAGCGGGATACTCGTCCTTCAAGGTCTTCGCGCAGCTCGCGCAGGGGACAATGATGGGAGCATCGCCGGGGAACGCCGATAGGTTAAGCTCCGCGAGCCGTTTTGCTTGTTCCACGTCCCCGAGTGAAAGCACCGGCGTCCCACAACAGAGTTGGTCTCGCGGGACAACGACCTCATAGCCCAGCTTCTTCAGGCTTCGGATGGCGGAGCCGATCATCTCCGGATATGCGTAGTTCATCAAGCAACCTGTAAAGAGGTACACGGCGTTGGCGTCTGCCTTCTTCTCGGTTCCGAAGCGGCCGAGGGCGGTGCGACCTGGCAGATGGGGGATGCGCCTCTTTCCTTTGAAAAGCAGGGGAAGGTGCCGGGTCATCCCTTTCTTCCCCGGTATCAGGAATTGGACCAGCGAAGCGAGACGAACGAGAATGTCCGTCAGTTTTCTGCGCGGAAGAACGTAGCGAAAGACGAACTTGTTCCAGAGGGAAAGACCGTACTTGCGGGGCATCCGTCGTCGGAGAAGCGTGATGACCGTTTGCACCTCCACGCCGCTTGGGCAAGCCCAGGAGCACCGCAAGCACTTCAGGCAGGACTGGATGCTCTCCTTCAGTTTCGCGGTATAGTCCAACTCAGCGTCCAGTACCGCTTCTGCGAGGGCAACCCTTCCGCGCGCGACTCTTCTCTCATCCGTAGTCAACTGGTAAGTTGGGCACACGGAAAGGCACTTCCCGCAGCGGGAACACTTCACTAGTTCGGACCGGATTCGAGCAAAGTCGTTCATCGTCCAAATTTCCGGCGGAGGAGAGAATCAATGCTCGGGTGATGCGTCAGGTCGAAGTGAATGGGTGTGATGGAGATGTAATCATGCGAGAGAGCGGCGACGTCATAGTCCAACGGTTCGGTCAGATCGGAGAGTTTGCCGCTGAGCCTGAAGACGATTTTGTCGGGAGAGACATCCTCCCTCTCGAACTTCTCGCCGTAGCATGACCTTGACTGTTTCGTGATGGCGACGCCCTTGATCTGCGCTTCCGGCACACTTGGCACGTTAACGTTCAGGAGAACGTGCTCCGGCAGAAAGCGGTCTTTTAGAAGGCTTGAGGCGAGCTCTGCGGCGAACCGCGCCGCGAATGAAAAATCCGGTGACTCCCGGGTGTTCAGAGAAATGGCCACAGCCGGTATCCCCATGATCGCCGCTTCCACGGCAGCCGAAACGGTCCCGGAATAAATCACGTCTATCCCGACGTTGGCGCCCGCGTTGATCCCTGAAACGACTAACTCCGGCTTCGGGATGCCCATTCCCTTCACAGCGATTTTCACGCAATCCACCGGCGTGCCTTCGACGGCATAAGCGATTGACCCATCGAGCACGACTTTCTCCAGGGCGATCGGAGACGATAGCGTCACGCCGTGGGCCACGCCGCTCTTTTCCGTCGAGGGAGCGAAGACGATGGTCTCGGCGATTTTCCTCAGCTCTCTGTTGAGAGCGGAAAGCCCCTCTGCATAGATGCCATCGTCATTGGTCACCAGGATTGCCACTTTCGGTTCCTTCCTTGAACTCTGCCGATTCTTCCAACTCTTTCCTCAAGCGTTCTGCAATCGCAAAGTGTCTCTTGAATTCCGAGCGCTCGCTGCGAGCGACAGCCGTCAGCGCCTGGAGGTATTCCTGGAGAATAGGCCCATATTCGGGCCTTGACTTAAGGCTGAGGCGAAAAACGTCCGAAGCCTTTTCGCTCGCAATCTGCTGAACGAGCCGCCTGTTGCTGTGCCGGAACAGCCCATTCAGGTCGGTCGTGACGATTTTCTCCTCCAGCGTATCCTTGTCCACAATGGGAATCTTCACAGTCAGAACGTCCTCGAGGGCTTCTCTGGTTTCCGACAAAAGCATCTTCGCTCCGCCGATTGTCCGTTCCGCCTGGCGGATGGCAAATTCCTTCCAGGTTTGCTCGAGTTGGCTGAGTGTCTCGAAGTCCGTGGCAAAGGCTTGAAAGAGGGGGGTTGTGGAATCGTCTTTCGTTGCCAGACCGAGGACGACCTCCCTGAGTTTCGATTTCCCGTCTTTCTGGTGCAACAGGAAATCCATGATGCTGCCGCTCTGCCTGAAAAACAACTCTCTCTGAGTTTCGTCTGATGGAATAGTCTCGGCCTGGAGAAGCTGTTTGAACGGGATGTAATTCCCCTGGCTGGCGATGTCCGCGGCATAGTTCCGCAGGTCCGCGAGGTTGCCTCGGGAGAGGTTCTCCGCCGCTCCGCACACAAGCCAGGCAGGGACATTTCCCGCGGGGCCCCGTGCCCCCTCCGGCGAACCCAACCCCGCCATGTCACCGAGGCACACGTTCACGACCGACAGAACGAGCAAGTCGCCTCTCTTGTTCGGATACACATCTGCATATCGCACCTCGAGGTCGCTTTTGGCGACCGTGATCGCCCAGAGCTGAGGCCCCTCAGCCTCCGTACCGCTTGCCTGCGAGCGCAACAGGATTGTCGCGGGATCGCTCCATTCCGCGTGGTGTCCGAGGAGGTTAAAGACTCTCTGGCGCGTCAGCTCGGCGACTTTGCCCGCCCATGCACACGTCGAATGGTCGGGGGCCGTGACGAGGAAGTTGCCATCGTAGCTGCGGATCGCGCACAGGTCCCCCTCGGCGTGTGAGTTCAGACCGATACGTCCGACGAGTCCGAAACAGACGAAAGCCGTCCACACAACAACGCGAACGAACGGGAAACGCGGCACCCCCTGCATCGTGACGCGACGGCGAACGTGCACCTTTTCCTCCACTGCCCTACACATCTACAATCAACGTCACCGGGCCTTCGTTCACCAATGACACTTTCATCATCGCTCCAAAAATTCCACTGGCGACGCGAAGCCCGAAGCCCTTCATTTTCTCCATGAAGTACTCGTAAAGCTGCTCGGCTTTCTGTGGTTCCGCAGCATCGGTGTAACTGGGCCGGCGACCCTTTCGACAATCCCCGTAGAGGGTGAACTGAGACACCACCAGAACCTCACCTTGGATGTCGAGACAGGAAAGATTCATCTTCCCCGCGTCGTCCTGAAAGAAGCGAAGGTTCGCCAGCTTCTCCGCGAGGCGGTCGGCGTGAGCTTCCGTGTCGGTATGCGTGACGCCGAGGAGCACCAACATCCCAAACCCAATCTGCCCCGTGACCTTCCCATCAACCGTTACAGACGCCGAGCTGACTCTTTGAACGACCGCTCTCAATCTCTCTTCTCCATTGCTAAGCCCTGGCGACGCCACACATCAGGCATGTCGCCGTCGGCATTGGAGCCTTCGACTTGCTGGCTTTCTCCGGAGGAGACAAACTTACTCATCGAGCCTCTCCTCCACGATTTCTTCGGACCCGTCAGGCAAGACCTTCCTGTAGTAACACGACGTGTAATTTGTGTGGCACACGGGGCCTTTCTGTTCCACTTTAATCAACAGGGAGTTTCCGTAGCAGTCGTAGAATATCTCCTTCACTTCCTGCGTGTGTCCGGAGGTCTCGCCCTTCACCCACCTCGTTTGTCGGCTGCGGCTCCAGAACACGGGGCGATGGATCCGAAGCGTCTCTTCCACTCCTTCGCGTTTCATATAGCCGAGCATCAGAACCTTTCCGGTTCGCCAATCCTGGATGATCGCCGGAATCAGCCCATTTGCATCGAAATTCAGTTTGTCCGAAAATGCCATATCAGTTCCTCAGTGTCCATCTGGGGCCGATGGGGTCGCCAATGCCTCGTTCGGCGCAGACGGAAGCCGCCTGGCCGTCCCTGTCCACAATTGGCCGGGCTATTGTCCTTTCCCGAGGCGAATCGCCTGCGAGAGGTCTATCGTCCCCTCATAAAGAGCTTTTCCCACGATGACGCCGGTAACGCCATCCTCCTCGAACGCTCTTAGCTCCCGTATATCGTCGAGGGAACGCACGCCCCCGGAAGCAATGATATTCACACGGACGGCTTTGGTCAACGCCTCGATACTTGTCAGGTTTGGCCCCTGCAATGTCCCATCCACGAGGATGTCGGTGAAGATGATGGTCTTCACGCCCATTTGCTCGACTTGCCGCGCGAAGTCCACCGCCCGAAGATCGGTCTGCCTCGTCCAACCCTCCACCGCCACGATCCCATTTCTCGCGTCAATTCCGACGGCAATCCTGTCATCGAACCAGGAGAGCGCATCCGCAAGAAAACTCTTCTCGCAGGCTCTGGTTCCGAGAACCACCCGCTCGACGCCCGCCTGGAGAACCGCTGAAATCTGGTCCATCCCTCTGACGCCGCCGCCGAACTGCGCGGGAATGCTGACCGCCTGGAAAATATCCTGAACGTAGCGAAGGTTCGCGATTTTTCCCGAAACGGCTCCGTCGAGGTCCACCAGATGCAGGTACTCCGCTCCGAGGGATTCCCACTTTTTTGCAACGCCAACCGGGTCATCCGAATAGACGACCTTGCTTTCGGTCTCTCCGCGAAGGAGACGAACGCATTTTCCATCCATCAAATCAATTGCTGGAATTACGAGCATAGAAGCCTCACATTTCCCAGAGTGCGTGGGGGACTTAATGACAACCGGGGCCCTCCTTTCCCTCCTCGCAGCGCCTCAAGGCGCCCGCTGGCAAATTATCACAGGGGGATGGAAAGTCAACGCTTTTTCGTTTCTTGAGGGAACCTGCGCGAACGAAGGCGTTGGATGTTCAGCCACCTCAGAGGCAAGAAGAAAGAAAAATGAGTTGCGCCCAGGGGCGGAAAAATCTCGCGTAATCGCTCATTCCGTGTTGACAAGCGGTGAGCGTCCGCATAAACTGGGCGATATTTTACCGAGAAAGGGGTGGTGCGAATAGTCGAGTGGTGGAAACTGAAGGAGCAGAATCCTCACTATGGTAGGGTGCCTCGTCGAATTGATTCGGCGAACGTCAACGGACCTCTCGGAGGATGTTGTTGATGCCATTGTAGCAGCCCGCCGCAAAGAGTCGTACGGGTCCATGGCCCGTAGCCTGCTGGAACAGCTTCTGCGGAACGTGGAACTGGCCCGCGAGAAGTCTGTCCCTATTTGCCAGGACACCGGAACGCCTATCTTCTACGTGGAGTATCCCGCGGGAACTCGCACGGGTGTGATCCGCGCCTCCATCCTCTCCGCCGTCAGGCAGGCGACCCGCAAGTATTATCTCCGTCCCAATTCGGTTGATCCCCTTACGGGAACC
>JAUYEE010000265.1 GCA_030691545.1 bacterium
CGACAGGCGTACTCCCACTCAGCCTCCGTCGGCAGGCGGTAGGTGACGTTTTCCTTCTGAGAGAGCTTTCGGGCGAATTCCTGCGCATCATCCCAGCTCACGTTTTCCACGGGGTTCTTCGGCCCCTTAAACAGGGATGGGTTCGAGCCCATCACCTTCCCCCACTCTTCCTGCGTCACCTCATAGACGCCAATATAGAACCCCTTGGTGAGAGTGACCTTGTGAACCGGTTTCTCGTTGTCCTCCCCCTTGTCCGACCCCATCATGAAGGAGCCGGGCTGAATCAGCCGGAACTTCATGCCGATGCTGTTCACCAGTTCCTCCCCCTGGGCACCAGGCAGTGTGGCGGTCGGCGGTGACACCGCGGGGCCCACGTCAGGGGCGACCACAGGGCGACGGCGCGCCTGGGGACCCGTGTTCGTCATCGTCCTCACGAGGCGGAAGCCCACGCGGCTGCCCCGGTCTGACGGCGAGAGCCTGCCGCGATCCGCCGAACGACAGTAGCTCGCGCTGCCGTCCCAACAGCCGCCGCGGGCGACGCGGTCGGACCCGCTCTTGGGTCCCGTCGGGTCTATCTGCCTCTCCAACGGATACTTGTCCGCGTACCAGTCCTGACACCACTCGTACACGTTCCCGCTCATGTCATACAGCCCCCAGGCGTTCGGCTTCTTCTGGCCCGCAGGCTTGGTTCCAATTTTTGTCCTCACCAAGTTACCATAGTACCACGCATAGTCCCCGATCTCCCGGTCATCAGCGTCGTCTCCCCAGTAGAAACGGGTTGTGGTTCCGGCGCGACAGGCGTACTCCCACTCCGCCTCCGTCGGCAGCCGGTATGTCACCTTCTCCTTCTCGGAGAGCTTGCGGATGAATTCCTGCGCATCCTCCCAGCTCACGGTGTCCACGGGGTTCTTGGGCCCCTTGAAGTCGGACGGATTAGAGCCCATCACCTTTTCCCACTCCTCCTGCGTCACCTCGTACACTCCCATGTCGAACCCCTTGGTGAGAGTGACCTTGTGAACCGGTTTCTCGTCGTCCTCCCCCTTGTCCGACCCCATCATGAAGGAGCCGGGCTGGATCAGCCGGAACTTCATGCCGATGGTGTTGACCAGTTCCTCCGTCTGGGCACCAGGCAGTGTGGCGGTCGGCGGTGACACCGCGGGGCCCGCGTCAGGGGCGACCACAGGGCGACGGCGCGCCTGGGGACCCGTGTTCGTCATCGTCCTCACGAGGCGGAAGCCCAAGTCGCTGAACCGGATGGACGGCGAGTACCAGTTGCGAAGCGCTGAGCGGCAGTGGATCGCAGTGTAGTGCCAACTGCCGCCGCGGTAGACGCCGTGGGACCCGCCGGCAGCGCCTTTAGGATCAACCGCCTCCTTGTCTGCTGGATACTGCTCACTGTACCAGTCCTCGCACCACTCCCACACGTTCCCGCTCATGTCATAGAGGCCCCAGGCGTTCGACCTTCGGGTCCCCACGGGCTGTGTCTTCCCCCCGGAGTTGATATCGTTCCAAGCGTAGCGCCCATCGAAGCCGTCGCCCCAGTAGTACTCGGTCGTTGTCCCGGCGCGACAGGCATATTCCCACTCCGCCTCCGTCGGCAAGCGGTACGTAACCTTCTCCTTCTCCGAGAGCTTGCGGATGAATTCCTGGGCATCGTCCCAGCTCACGGTGTCCACGGGGTTCTTGGGCCCCTTGAACCGGGAGGGGTTGGAGCCCATGAGCTTCTCCCACTCTTCCTGCGTCACCTCATAAACCCCTATGCAGAACCCTTTGGTCAGAGTGACCTTGTGAACCGGTTTCTCGTCGTCCTCCCCCTTGTCCGACCCCATCATAAATGAGCCGGGCTGGATGAGCCGGAACTTCATCCCGATCGTGTTGACCAGTTCCTTCTCGGCTTCTTTGAGCGGCGCTGGCTCGCCCTCGCACCAGGCGAAAGGCAAGCACACCACGATTCCCAACATTGCCTGAAACGTCTTCCTCATTTCGCGCCTCCTTTCTTCGCTTTGACTCTCCACCGCATCTGTCCAATGCCTCTTCAACGAACGCTCGATGCTTATCCCATTATCCCCCCCTCTCGAACCATGTCAAGCGCGATGTCCCTACGCAGCAGACTCATCGAGCTACCGTCGCAGCGAAGAATCGCCAGTGCGTTCATTGCTATTTCGGGGGGGGACTCACCGCAGGGAACGCAGGCTGCCCGCGAGCGCGCCCTGTCGCCCTTCCGTATCTCGCGGTCAGCGCCCCATCAGCGGCGTGCCCGAGGTGCACGGCCAGGGAGCGCGGAAGGAGGGTGTCGTGCTCGGGGCGGGACGGTAAATCTGACGGCTCAGCCTGCCCGCGCTCGCGCGCTCAGCGCGTTGGCAGATCGCCCGCAAGCTTGCGAATTGACATGTGCGAGCCTCCACGGCCAGGGGGCTCGGAGCTGCCTTCGCGGAGGTCCCTTTCACCCTCGACTATGGGGCGAAAGCGGGCCCGGGCAAAATGCGGTTGTGCGGAGCCATCTTAAGGAACCTGCATGTCCTGATAGGGTACCCCGGTTCCCACCCAAAAAAGAGATGAACCGCCGCCTCGGCAAGTCCGCAATTCCTCAGGGAGACTCCTTCTTCTCTATCTCTGCCGCGCGAAGCACTCTGAGTTCGATGGAGTCCCCGCGAATCTCATTTCCGTCGCTGGATACTGGTGCGTCTGAGGAGGAAGAGGTGATCACCGCCACTGCCCCGACGCTCCGTTCCCCGTCCATCATCGTGAAATGGGTGGTTGCGGCGGGAAGCCCTGCCTCTTTCATGGCTTCGGAGGGCACGTTGTACTTCTTCCTGATTTCGCCCAGGCGGACGAGGTTCTCCATGCCCCTCATGTGGTCCAGAGTCTCGTTGAGGCTCTCAGGGGTAGAGGACTCGAGGTCGTTGAGTTGCCGCTCGATCCACTTGCGGGATCCCTCACTCTCCTCCCTGTTCCATCGTTCTTTCAGAGCGGCGACCATCTGGTCATAGAGCTGCTGACTGCTGAGTCCCTCCGCATTCAGTTGCCGGAGTTGTTCGATATCCATCAGGAACTCCTGCCGTCGCTGAGGGTCCTCGATGCGTAGCCCGAAGCTATCCACGAGCTTGTTGAGCTTCTCGGTCAGCTCTCTCGGATTCTCCGTGGCGGCAAACGGATTTTGGATGGCGGAGAGGGGCGGGGACGCCAGCCTTCTGTTCGGGCCACCGCTCGCCTCGGAAAGCTCACTCTGGGCGACATTCACCTGCTGCTGGATCGCTGCTATCGCGGCGAGTATCTTTTCGTACTCTGGCGTCTCTCGGAAATCGCCTGTTTGCACGTCACCTGGCGTTGCAGCCCTGACATTCCCAGAAAGAAGTCGCCCGTTTGGTCCTGCTCTCACAAGCTCATCGAGCCGCCGCTCGATCCCTTCGAGTCTCCTCTCGATCTGCCCTACCTTCTCCTCGTGCTTGTTCACCTGAACGGAGAGGTCTATGAGGCGGTTGTCAGACTCGTCCTTCTGGCAACCCGCGATCGCTGTCAGAGCCGCCGCGACAAGGAAAACCTTCATGCGGTTCGGGAACATGGTGTCTCCTCCTGAAGAGAAAAGAACGGCGCCGGCATGTTTCGGAACTCGTTCCTATTAGACGTCCTGCATGCCGGCGCGGTTCCGGAGAGCGAGCGGAGATGTTCCCCCGCGCGTCAGAAGACCACCCCGGATTGTCCGACCGGTGCAATCGCTTCCGGCTGCGTGGGCGGTGCACCTGCCGCAGGAAGCTCCACTGCGGGGGCAACAGGAGCTTTCTCACCGGGCAGCGACATGGCTTCTGGGAGCGCCGCGGGAGCTGACTCGGAGGAACTGGCTGGCGCGACACTCTCAGTCGCCAATGGGTCCACTGCCCCAGTTGGCTCTATCGCACGGAGCAGCGATACAGGCACTTCCATTGACACAGGAACTCCTTCCACTGACACAGCAACTCCGGGTTGCTTGCCTTGAAGTTGCCAGATCAATTGCTCAATTGCCCGGACCTTTGATTCCGGGTCGTCGCCCAGCACGTTGATGATCCCGTACAGGGCGTCTTTCTTCTTTCGGGCATCGTCAGTGGTGGTGAGAATCTTTTCGAGCTCGGCGATAGCCGCTTGTTTTTCCTTCTGCTCCTGGAGGGTCTCCACGAGCGTCCATCTTGCGGCTTCGGTCACGCGTTCATCGAGGTTCTGCTCGATGATTCTCCTCAGTTCCTGCACCGCCGGATCGTACATCCTCAGTTTCCGAAACAGCTTCACCCTCTCGAAGCGGAGGATCGCAATCAGCCCGGCGTCTCCCTTGGAGAGCATGGCGTCCTCCAGTTCCAGCGTTTGGGTAGAGACCTTGTACTGCGCGAGCGCCGCGTCGTAAGCCGCCTTTGCGTCGGAATCGGCTGCGGGAGACGCCTTCCTCAGCGCCCAAAAGATGTCCGCCACCTTCATATCCGCGGCTCTCTGCTTTCTGTCAATCTCCTGGGCAAGGTCCGCCACCAGCTTTTCTCTTTGAGCCTCAAGCTTCTGCATCTCGAGCTGGAGTTGCTCCATGGCTTTCTGGAACTGGAGTTGCTCCATGGCTTTCTGGAACTGCTCGAACTGGAGTGGCTCCATGTCCTTCTTGAGCTGTTCTTGAGCCTCCATTTCCGCTTTCCGGATGGCTTCCGTCTCCCCCGGCGCACCTTCATTCTTTGATTGTTCCGCAATTTCCTGTTTCTTTGCACGGAGTTGCTCAAGGGTTGCCTTCAGGCGGTCAAGCTCTTTCCGCAGGTCCTCATTCTCCTTGCGAGTCTGCTCGAGAATCAGCGTGCGCACTTCCTCGGCACCATCCTGCTTACCGTAACGGCGTTCTGGTTGCTCTTGTACCTGTGCGAACGCTCCGTTGAGCAGGAACAGTGACATCCCAGCAAGGACGACCAATAGAAGAACCGCGAAACGTCTCATGTCTCTTCCCTCCTTGTTAAAGTGGTTTTTGAGTCAAGAATTGCTCTCATTGTGTCCTGCGAATCCGCGACGCACTCCCGGAGCAGCCGCGGCACGAACGATGGACTTTCCGTCTCCGGCGGCGTGTACGGAAGGGCGAGAGGCAGTGCCTCGTTCTGCCTGACAACCTGAGCCAGTTCGCGCACGGTCTCATAAGCCGCCGCCGCCGCCACGGAATGCGTTGTTATCGCGGGAGGAGTGCTGCTGGGGCGCGGTACATATTCTTCTCTCATATTGTTGAACGTAAGCACCCCGAGAAATGTGAGAAGGAGTGC
>JAUYEE010000267.1 GCA_030691545.1 bacterium
CCGCCGCTCTTCCGGGCGAGGATCGTTCTGCACTGATTTCTCGAGGTTCGGGGCGCCGCCTCAGGCGCTCGCCAGTTCTGCGACAAGCTTCCTCATTTTCTCGACCGCCTCCCAGGCATTATCGCTGGCGTCGTCGGCGCCGAGCCTCCTCGCGGCATCCGGGGTTACGGAAGGCCCGCCGCAGATGATTTTCACCCTATCGCGCAGTCCGGCTTCGCTGATTTTCCGCACGGTCTCCTTAGTGTGCATGAATGTCGAGGTCATGTACGTCCCGAGTCCGACAAGTTCTGGCTTGTGCTCCCGGATTGCCTCGACGAATTTCTCGTCAGGGACCGGCGCCCCCAGGTCAATCACGTGAAAGCCGGCTGCCTCAAATACCGGAATCGCCACGTCTTTTCCGACCGTGTGCACGTCGCCGTGGATTGTCCCGATGACCATGGTGCCGACGAAGCGCTCCCTGTCGCCCGGCTTGATGTGCGGGCGAACCACATTCAGACCCGCGTAATATACATCGCAGGCGACGAGGACCTCCGGCAGATACACTTCCGCGCACTTGAACTTCTCCCCCACGACCTGCATCCCTTTCGAAAGCCCGCCTGCGATAATCTCATACGGCGGAATGCCCGCGTCGAGGGCTTCCTTCGCCAGCCTTTCTCCGGCGGCGACGTCGAGCTTGTCCACTGCCTCCGCCAGCGCCTTTAGAATTTTCGCTTTTCCCATATTCCGTCTTCTCCTTTCCGAAACGAGAATGTCTGATTCACATTACGCTTGAACGAGAAGCTCCCCCCGCGAAACCGGTCAGAATCGCGATGTCTCGAGGACAGTCCGTAACGTTGCCCGGTCTATGTTCCCGCCGGACAGGATGCCGACGACTCGTTTCCCTTTCAGCTTGCCGCGCAGTTTGAAGGCTGCGGCGGTCGAAGCGGCGCCGGCTCCTTCGGCGAGATTGTGTGTTTCTCGCAGAAGCAGCCCCACCCCGTCAATGATTTCCTGCTCGGTCAGGAGAACGATGTCGTCCACGTATCGGTTAATGATATCGAGTGTCATCGCAGCCGGCACCCTCGTCGCCAGACCATCGGCGATCGTGTCGGCGGACTCCGTGGTCGCAACACGCTTCTCGCGCCAGGAGAGGTACACTGCCGGCGCCTTCTCCGCCTGGACGCCGATGATGCGGGTGTGGGGACTCAGCTTCTTGGCCACGATGCAAACGCCGCTGATACCGCTGCCGAGACCGATGGGCACGATGATGACGTCAATCACATCGAGCGATTCGAATATCTCGAGGGCGTACGTCCCCACGCCGGCGATGAGAGCCGGTTCGTTCGCGCTGTGGATGTAGCGGTATCCGTGCTCCGCTTTCATCGCCTCCGCCTTGAGGACCGCCTCCTGAAAATCTCTGCCGTGCACGACGAGTTCCGCGCCGAGGTCCTCCATCGCGGCATTCTTTTCGGGATTATTTCCCTCCGGCACCACGATGTAAGCTTGCACCCCGAACAGCTTCGCCGCGTAAGCGACCGACTGCCCGTGATTCCCTCGCGTGGCACAGATGACCCCGCGAGCTTTTTCCTCCTCGTTCATTTGGGACATGAGGTTGATTCCCCCGCGCACCTTGAACGCCCCGACCGGTTGGTGGTTCTCGTGCTTCAAGTAGTACGGGAAGCCGAGGAGCTTTGACAGTCCCGGATATTCGTACAGAGGCGTTCGCGCGAGATACGGCGCAATCCTCTCTGTCGCGGCGACCACATCCTCAAAGCGGACAGGTAATTCGGCCACTGCTCCTGAACCTCCGAGCCGCATTCTACCGTATGAGGTTGAAAGTTTCGACGAAAAATGAGGAACCTGCGCAACGCCTGGTCTGACGGGTCTCGCCGCGGAGACCGCAGAGGGTGCCTGTTCAGAGGTACCCGGCCTCTGACACCAAGCGGTAGTTGGCATTCAGCATTACCGAGCCATGCTTTCGGCACCGGCAGCCTGAAATCGTTTGACATGAGGGAAGGCTTTTTATCATCCTTGAGCCTGAGATGGAACGAATCATTCACCGCTGAGTCGAAAGGAGAGAAGACCATGAAGTGTTCATGTGACCGACTGCCCGTTCTTCTTTTTCTCGGTGTCCTGTTCGCGACATGCGTTGCCGGTCGAGCGACTTGGGGACAGGAGGACATCCGCGAGCTGAAACTGAAGGACTGGCAGCCGCGGTCCATGTTAGTGACGAAGGTCACGGAAATTACGAAGCCAGCGTTTCCCGTGATTGATTGCCATAATCACCTCGGCGGTTACCGCGATGTGAATAGGTGCCTCGAGGAGATGGATGCCGCCGGGGTGCGGGTAGTCGTGAACCTCGACGGTGGAAGCAGCTTGGCGGAGATCAAGAAGAGCCTGGACAGATGGGACAATGCCTATCCCGGGCGTTTTCTGACTTTCGCTTTAGTGGACTGGAACGGGATTGACGAACCCGGCTGGGGCGAGAGGGAGGCGAAGAATCTCGCCCAGGCGTTTGAGATCGGCGCCAAGGGGCTGAAATTTCACAAGAGCCTCGGGCTCTGGGTCAGGCGAAAGGACGGGAAGCTGCTTCCCGTGGACGACCCGATCCTCGACCCGGTGTGGGAGACGTGCGCGAAATACAAGAGGCCCGTTGTTATCCACACCTCCGACCCTGCTGCGTTTTTCACTCCGCTCGATCGGTTTAACGAGAGATGGCACGAGCTGAACGCTCACCCCGACTGGCTTTTCTACGGGGACAGGTACCCATCTCGAAACGAGCTGCTCGAGCAGCGAAACCGGATGATCGCCCGCCATCCAAACACGATTTTCCTATGCGCCCACATGGCGAACAACCCGGAGGACCTCGCCACAGTCGGCAAATGGCTGGACACTTACCCGAACATGTACGCTGACATTGACGCGCGCATCAGCGAATTAGGTCGGCAGCCCTACACCGCCCGCCGCTTCTTTATCAAGTACCAGGATCGCATTACCTTCGGCACCGACACGCCGCCGAGGAGGGACGCGTACCGCATCAACTACCGCTTCTTGGAGACGGACGACGAGTACTTCGATTGCTCCGCGAGCCATCATCTCCAGGGTTTCTGGATGATTTACGGGATATACCTGCCGAAAGAGGTGCTTGAGAAAATCTATTACAAAAACGCGATGAGGCTTCTATACGGAGGTGACCCCAAGGTCCTGCTCGACGACGGGCAATGACCTGTACTCTCCGCGTTTGTTAGCGAAAGGAAGCCATGAAACTCAAGAACAAGACGGCCGTCATCACCGGGGCGGGACGAGGAATTGGCTTGGCTATCGCGAAAAAGTTCGCCCATGAAGGGGCACGGTTGGTTCTCAACGACATCAACCCGGAGAGCGTGGAAGCCGCCGCGGAAGAAATCAGCAAGGCCCATCGCAAAGCGATTTCTGTTGCGGGGGACGTCGGTGATCCAACCGTCGCCGCTTCAATTGCCGAGAGGGCTGTCGAGGCGTTCGAGGGGATAGACATCCTCGTGAATAACGCGGGGGTATCGGAAATCGTCCCCTTCCTCGAAACCTCGCAGGAGACCTGGGAGACAACGCTCCGAACCAATCTCACGGCGGCGTTCCTGATGTGCAAGGCAGTCATCCCGACCATGCTCGAGCGGGGAGGCGGCAGCATTGTCAACATCGGCTCCGTCGCTGGCAAACAGGGGACAGACCAGTACACAGCATACTGCGCCTCCAAAGCCGGGCTTATCGGCCTGACGCAGAGCCTCGCTCGTGAATTCGCGAGCAGGCAAATTCGCATCAACGCCATCTGTCCCGGCATTGTCGCGACACCGATGTGGGAGGAGATGGCCGGAGACTACGCTACGAAAAAAGGAATCCCGCCGGAGGAAGTCGCCGAGTACATCACCGGGAGAATTCCTTTGAATCGCCTGTGCACCGTCGAGGACGTCGCGGAACTTGCCCTCTATCTGGCGTCTGACGAAGCTGGCTACATGACAGGGCAGGCCATCTCCCTCACGGGCGGATTGGTCATGACGTGAAGCCTTGTGGGTGATGCTTCACCATTCCGTCGGTGCACGGCGGGCAAGATGACGCCTGCTTTAACGTCTCGGGCTGGAGAGGAGAAGAGAGAATGTTTTCATTTAGAGGAGCGCGGATTGCGAGTGTGGGGAGGGCGATTGTGACTGGCGGAATTGCCGCCTGCTTCTTGTTGATCCCCCGGCCATGTCTTTCGGGCGAAACGGAGGGACTGTGCGTCGTGCGTCCGGCGGATACGGGGGAGGCGTTAGTGAACTCGGGCATGGGATGGACGTTTCACTACTACAGTAACATTCTCAGAAACTACGGTAGCAAACTCGAGCCGTCCGACACGCTTGACGATTTTCCCGGTCTCTCGACGATCTACCTGCGCCTTCCCTGGTCGTACATTGAACCCGAGGAGGGGAAATTTGATTGGTCCGTCGTGGACGCCCCGAGCCAGCGGTGGATTGACAAGGGGAAGCGCGTCGCGTTTCGTTTCACCTGTAGCGAATCCTGGATGCGCTACGCCACGCCGAAATGGGTTCAGGACGCGGGGGCGAAAGGCTACAATTTCAGACCGGGAACACTCGATGAAGAGGGGCCGTTCTGGGAACCCGATTACGCTGACCCCGTATTTCTCGAAAAGCTCGACCGATTCCTTGCTGCGGCGGCAGCGCGGTACGACGGAAGTCCGCACGTTGACTTTATAGATGTTGGCTCGTTCGGCGTCTGGGGCGAGGGCCACACCTTTTACAGCACGAAGGTCAGCTACCCGCCCGAGCTCGTCAAACAGCACATTGATCTGCACGCCAAGCACTTCAAAAAGACGCTGCTGGCCGTGAACGACGACTTTGTTTTCCTCGGGGCGAGCAATTTCCCGAGCGATATTGAGCGCGACCTCGCCGTGGAACCGATTCGCTACGGTCTTCAGAAGGGCATGACGCTTCGCGACGACAGCATCCTCGTTCAGCCCCCGCCGCGACAGTATTTCCATGCGGACATGGCACAGTGGTTCTGGCCGAAGTTCCCGGTCATCCTTGAATGCGAGCATTATGGGAGCTCGCGCAACCGAGGGGCATGGGGAGACGGCTCATGGTATCTGCGCGCCGTGGAAGAATATCATGCCAGTTACGTCTCAATTCACTGGTGGCCGCGCGAGTTTCTCAACGAGCAGCGGGACTTAATTGACCGAATCAACCGCCGCCTCGGATACCGTCTCCAGCTCAGGGAGGCGGTATGGCCGTCTCGTATCCAAACGAACGAGCGTCTGAACCTTTCCATGACCTGGGCAAATGCAGGAGTGGCGCCTTGTTATCACGGCGGGCACGCGGCAGTGACGCTGAAGGATATACGCGGCGGCATCGTCGCGGTGTTCGTCGAGGAGCGGTTTACCATTGCGCAGCTTCAAGTGGGCCCTCCCGGAAAGGCGCCGGAGAACCCCGTAAAGTCGAGTTTTGGATTCGCTCCGAACATGCCGACCGGGAAATTTGACCTCTTCGTCTCCGTCGGCGACCGCATCGGCGCACCGGAAATCGCCCTTCCCCTGGGGTCCCATGATGGTCACCGCCGCTACAGGCTCGGTGAGATTGAAGTCGTCGGTGACTGAACTGCGCTCCGCCACAACAGGCAACCGTCAAGTGCGGGCCAGGGGCCGAACGCGCAACCGTCATTCTTTCGCCCCCACCCACTCGATAATCGAAATCACCGCGTTTGAGCCTTCTCTCGCGTTTTTTGCCCGGATGAGCACTTTGCCCTTCGCGATTTCTTTTTGGCTCACGCGGTGCTCGAGCCAGCGACCTTCTTGGAAGTTCTCGATCACGCCGAGGGATTCTCCGCCGACCCACACTTCCTGCTTCCGACCGCCCTGGAAGCTGTCCGGGTCCAACACGAAGAGCCGCACTGTGCCCTCGCTGTTCGCAGGGACTGTCAGCTCGATCTCCACCTCTTTTTCGCTCGCGCAGCAATGATAGACCGGCAGACTCCAGCCGTCGTACGCATATCCGTTTTTGACCTCAGCAGCGTATCCCGGTTCCGCGAAGATGACCTCCTTCTGCGGCCGGCCGCAGAGCATATACAGCCTGACGCCTCTTTCTCGGAGTTGTTCCGCCGAGGGCACCTCCTCTTTGTGCAGCCAGAAGGGGTCTTCCGGAGCTGGCGCACGACCTCCGGCAACGGGCATCGGCGGTAATGCCGCGTGAGGCTCGGTCTGATACCAATACACTACGCTCGAGAACTGCAATTCATTCCCGATCTTGGAGAACTCCGAGCGAAACACCGGGTGTTCGTTCTCGCCGAAGCCGATGGTCACTCGCAGTGACTTCTCGAAGTTGAGGGCGTCGTTGATGAAAAAGCGGTACGCCGCGGCGCCCTTGAAGAATGGGAAAAAGCCCGTCAGCGGGAACATGTTCTCCGTCGGCGGGAACCCCCAACTGAATCCGAACGAATCCTCAAGTCCCTGGAATTCGACCGACGCTGCCTCTTCCCCATCAATGTAAAACTTCTCGTTTTCGTCCACCGGATAGCCCGCTCGACCCGGAAGACGCACCGTCACGTTCCATCCGACGAATTTGCCCTTTCCTTTCGCTTCAAGAGCCACATAGTCTTCCTTCCCAACCAGCAATCCGTCCTGCCGCCAGTGAGCGTGAAAATAGCCCTCGCTATCGTCGAGTCGCTCCAGAGTCCGATACATGACGTAGCTGTAACATGGCATAATCCGCCACAATTCCTCGCCCGGCTCGACGGAGCCATCGTACACCAGCTCGATCCGGGCCGACTTCCGAAACGGCATCGGGAAATAGGCATTGAACCCCCGCCTCTTGTTGACCAGTGCCGAATTGACAACCTCGCGAGTGCCCGCCGGGTCGCAGAAGAAATCCACAAAAGGACAATCCACGCTCGGCGACTCCTCTCCATCCCAGTACATTTTGAGCAAAACGTCGCGGTTCAACGTCAAGGTCTGCGGCATGGCAAAGTGAATCATCGTGATAACCGCGGGCCCGTTCAGCTCTGCCACCACGACCCGCTTGGAGGTGTTGAAGCGAGCGCTCAACGGATTCTCGATCCACAGCGCATTCTGTGCCGCGGTTCGCCCTGGCGTCAGACTCGGCAGATTTGAAACATCTTCCCACTGCCCTTCGACCTGAAAGATGAAAGCCATCGTGAACGAGATTACGAGAACGATTCGCTTGGCCATTGTGCGATCTCCTTGTCTGCCGGGGTTGTCTTCTCCTGATGGTCCATGGTGTCCGACCGCTCAGTGCGGACTCCATTCGCTCGTCATCATTATACCTCACATACTCTGAAAGGTGTTGCATTCGGCGTTTGACGTGCTATGCTTCTTAACAGGGAGGGACGCGATATGGCGGAGATGACCGATGTCGCTTGTGAAGACTGTGGGGCCATTTTCCCCATGATTGTGGGGAGTGCACAGCGAAGAGACCAGAACGCCTGGTATCCCGGAAAAAAGTGCCCTATCTGCGGGTCGCCGAAGTTTCTTCCCGTGGTCAAAACCGCGGAGGCGGTAGAGAAACCCCTTGCCAAATGGAAGGTGGATCGCAGGGTAGGCATCGCCGCTGGCGTTGTCGCGGGCATTTTTCTAATTATCGGTTTCATCTGGTACCTGCATGAGCGCCCTCGCCGTGAGGCGGGAGTAAAAGCGCTTTACGTCTGTGAGGTGTGCAAGGAGAGGTTCCTTGCAAGCGTCACGGGGCGAATCCCGAAAAAGTGCCCGGAGTGCAAGGGGCGCACCGGCTATCGGGCTGTGCAGTGCCTGAATTGCTACGAGGTCTATGCCGGGAAGGCGAAAGATTGGGCCAAGGACCCGCCGACGTGCCCGAAGTGCTGGTCCACGGCCTCACGAATTCTCCGG
>JAUYEE010000269.1 GCA_030691545.1 bacterium
CCAACTCGCTCGCCAGCAGCGGCTGACTCGCCTTCACCACGTGCCACCCGTGCATCTCGTAGCAGCTCAGCGGGTCGAGCCACCGGCATACCTGAAAATACAGCCGGTCTCCCGTAGCCGGCCTCACGTAACTCCGCACGAAGAGATTCCACCCTCCTCCGGTCACCTGGTCTATATGGGCGCCTTTCGACTTCACGGTCTCGTCCCACTGCCACTCGCCAATCTGGCCGGGAATATGCTGCAACTTCTCCGCGCTCCTCTTGACCCTCTCGGCATTCAGTTTCGGTCCAAGAGAGCCGAGCAGTATCCGCGAAACCAGAAACACGCCAAGCACAATTTCCAGAACGACTAACCTTTTCGTCGTAAATGTCACTCTTGTCTCTCCGTCACAGCCGAAAGTCCTGACGCGAGGAATCCGCTCCGTCCAGACTGTGGATAGGCGACAGCGGACAGCAAACAGGGCAACACAACAGCCGTCCACTTCCTGTTTCCTGAATTCTGCCTACTGTACACTCGCCCCGCCTATCGTTACCGTGCAGCTCTTCCACGCGGAAGCCTGCTTTCCTCGGTTTACTCCACGCGCTATCTCCTCTCCGCCGGAAACGTCACCCTCAGTGACTTACAGGCCCCGTCCTCGTCAATGCAAATCATCCCCGCCGTTTCCCCCCGGAGACATCCCCCCGTGTTCAGAAATGCGATCTCCTTCGCACCGCCGGACCCACGCGGCATCGCGACACTCTCTGGTTGGCCAGCGTCCAGCGGCACGTGCGTGTGCCCGAAAATCACCATATCCGGATAATCGTCCACGTCTTCCGCGATGACCTTCTCATTCAGCGCGTTCACGGTCTTTCGCGTCGCCTCTAAGAACCTCTCGATCAGCCTCTGTTTATCTTTCAGGAACGTTGTGCTCCCGCGAGAGGTGCGGTGCTTCCTCAACTCCTTCAGCACGAAATTCTCCGCGATTTCCGCCGCCATCCCTTGCGCCGTCTCCAGAGGGAACCCGTGCTCCATTTCCTCGTCCAGCCATTTCAGAAACGCCCGGATGACATTCGTCGTCTCGGTCGAGCCGCCTCCCTTCACCTCCGCGTGAATCCGCCGCAGCAGCCTCGTGCTCGGCCCGCCCTGCCCCAGCGCGGTGCAGATGAGGCTGTTCACGGGAATATTGCACTCCTCCAGCCACTTCAGCGTCCCCTCCGGCGGGTCCTCTTCCTGCCGCGTCAGCAACTCCCCGAACGCCTCCGTGATGAACCCCCACGCCAGTTCGAAATGATGCCCATGCGTCACCAAAATCCACCGTCCGCCCGGCAACACTACGTACAGGTTCGGATACATCACTGCGATGGGCAGACTCTCTCCCTGCGGAAAAAGCCCTTCTAAGAACAACTGCCCGTACTGCCTATCCTCTTTCCTCGCCTTCGCGTAATCCACCCCTGGCAGATTCAATATCCCCTCGCCCCCCGCCGAATTGTCTATCACGCCGGGCTGCTCATACGGAAACTCCTCCGGATTCTTCCCCTTCCTCAGCCGCCGGAACACATTCACTTCCTTCTGAACCGAATCCCAGACATCTCTGTCGTGATTCCCCGGGATGTAAATGATTTCGTCCACTATATCCAGTTCTCGCAGCGCCGTGAAAAAGCCCCTCGCCACAGAATACGACCTCTTGAACGACGCCACCATGAAATCCAGGATGTCTCCCGCCAGAACGAGGTAATCCACCCGTCCGATTCCTGCCCGCTCCAGAGCCTCGCGAAACCATCTCAGGTCCGGCTCCCCCGGCGGCTCGCACTCCAGCGAACTCATCGGGTCTCCGAGGTGTAAATCCGACAGGACCACAATTCTTCCCATCTCTCCTCCTTGCACCTGACAACATCCACCATCTGCTCTCCTGCCAAAGGCCCCTCGCCCAAGCCGGTTCGGCAGCCCACGCCACGCCGAACATGCCCCTGCCTGGCAACCTCCTCGCTGCTCTGCGGGCATGCGCTCCGGCGACGTGTGCAACCCTCAACCCCGCCGCCTCTCATCATCCCAGACCACGCCCTCTCCGTCCACCAAAATCCCTCACGCGCGGTAACCTTTCGAGTAAGGGCGGGGGCGGACGGCGGCAATGCCACACTATCGCTGGCGTCTGTCTGCTCAGAACAATAACGGATGGCACACAACACCCGGTCGGCAACTCTCCAGCCGTGCCCTGTCTCCCTGCGCGGGCGGGCTTCCCGTGAGAACGATGACAACCCCTTCCCATGGGCATCCATCTCGACCGAAAAGGGGTGCTCTTGTCTACGACCGAGGGTGGGCGGCGCCTTTACATGCACGGGCTTTGTCGTGTATCGCTGGCATCTTGCCGGCTGTCTCGGGGGCATCCTGCCCCCGATTCCGAGGGCGAGACGCCCTCGGGACTGCCGCCGGAACGGCGGCGTTACATGCGCGCCGCCTGGGAGTGAGATGACGAACTCAAATTCCTCTGGGGCCCGGCTTCTCGCGAATCGCGGTTGCCGTCTCAAAGGGGTCGGGGAGTGGCAGGCACGACGTCATCAACATGATGGAGTCGTCTTCCCACCACACAATGGCGCGGGAGACTTTTGTCTCGCAATAGTAGTAGGTCTTTCCGTTAATCTGCTTCGTGCGGAGCGTGCCGGGCTTGCAGAGTTGAACGAAATCATTCTCGGAAGCATCCGGGACCACAAAAAGGCAGATGTTGGCTTTTGGATGGCCGTAGCGGATCTCGAGGGCGGACCTTTCGCCGAGGGGACACTCTTCCAGACCCATCAGCGTGCAGTCTTTCGATCGCAGGTCAGGCACCACGATCTCCTTCTTGAGCCGCGTGCTGATCTCCTCGGTGAGCCTCTCTGGGTCCCCTGTGGCAACCTGGAGCGGGTGTTGGCTCGCGTCGGCATGGTGAGCCATGACCTCTCGTATGAGAGGTGGAAGGCGATGCGAGTTCATGGAGACCAGGGCGAAAGCGAAAACAGCCAGAAACGCGGTCACCGCCACCCCGGAAGCCACGAAGGGCTGTGCTCGCAGACGCGAGAAAAAAGCGTGCATGAAATCATTCACCGGCGAAGCGTCGAGCCTCTCGATAATCGTGCTTCGCAAGCCCGCGGGAGCCTTCTGAAACGGGAGGAGTCGAGGGAGGAGTTGCTTGATTTTCACATGATTCTGAAGGAGGGTCTCACAGCGGGGGCAACCGTCAATGTGCGCCCGAACCTTTTCCGCTATCTCCGGCTCAAGCTCGTCGTCGGCGAGAAGAGAAAGGTACTCAGCAGTTTGGCCGCAATCCATTCCTACTTATTCCTTACGATTCCTTTGCTGACAGCCAGGTCGTAAAGCTTCTTCTGCAACACGCCTCTAGCGCGAGAAAGCCGAGACCGCACGGTACCGATAGGTGTCCCCATGATCTCGGCAACCTCCTTGTAGCTGAAGCCCGATATATCCGAAAGAACCACGGCCATACGAAACTCCGCCGGCAGCGATTCCAGTGCGTATTTGACGTCGTCCTCGACCAGTTCCTCGAGGTCCGGACTCAGTTCAAACTCGACCGAGGGTTCAGAAGGGCCCTCCGGCTCTAAGCCTTGGGCCCCCTCGATCTGCTCGAAACTGACAGTTGACGGCTCGCGCGATTTCTTGCGAAACCGGTTGATGAAGTTGTTCTTCATGATTCTAAACAGCCAGGCCTTGCAGTTGGTTCCTTTCTTGAATTTGTCGAAAAACTTGTACGCTCGCAGAAAGGTCTCCTGCACAAGGTCCTCCGCATCCTGCACATTCCCGGTCATGCGCAGAGCCGTGTTGTAGAGGAGGTCGAGATGCACCAGCGCCTCTCGCTCGAACTCCTCTCGCCTGGCTTGTTTCTTTGTCTTTCCCATCGAGACCAATGGTCGCCTTTCGATTGAAAACCGCCCGCGCCGGGGCTCATCCGAACAATGGGACCTATCGCCGGGATTTTCCGGCCGCGCTCCTTTGCCCGTTGTTGCCGGGCCCTCACGCCTCGGATTTCATTTTAGCAGAGAACAGGGTGGTCTTCAATAGTTGATCGGGGTAGGGAGGAACCTCACGGTCCCCCGCTCCCACACCACCAAGCATACGGGTCGCGTACCACAGCGGTTCGGTCAGGTCGAGCAGCTTCCCAATTGGCCAATCCGGGGAGGCCGGTCGAGTCGAAGAAAGCGTTGGGCAGAGCCTGCTGGGCTGCGGCGTGACGAGCCATGCGCCCCAGGCCAGATTTCGTGCCAGCGGCGACGGCCGAGGGGAAGTGTGGCACACCGCGACGCCGCCCGCAAGCTCACCCAGACTTACATCTCCGCAAGGCAGGAACACCTCGATAAAGTAAAAGCAAAAGCCCTGCCCAAAACATTCGAGTCCATCACGCAGCCTGCGCAGATGAAAGAAGAAGCGGCGGCAGCGCTTGAAAAGTCCCTCGTCGGCGCTCTTGGCGAGGAGAACGGGAAAAAAGCCGCCACTGCTCTCGGCGGCGGGCCTTCCGCATTCGATTTCCTCCGGGACCACGCGGCGGCGGACATCCTGGCTGCCGGGCAAAAGGCTCTCGCCCCCTACTTCAAACTCGAGGAGACCGTCAACAAGGTCGAGAACGAGGCTCGCGCAGCCGGCTCCTTCGACGAGGGTATGGGAGAGAAATTGGACACCGTCCGGAAGGAGGTCTTCAGCACCCTTTCTGGCATCTTCAGTCAGGAGCAGATGAACGCCTGGAAGGGAAAATACCCCCGGTTTTTCGAGCCGCACGAACACCCTTAAAACGTGAATTGCCGCATCTGATAGTATTGGCTCCCCACAGAGAGCTGAACCGTTGGGCGCGATCCCCCGGAGAAGCGGCGCCAGCGCCAGCACCGAGTAACACCCGAGCGCTGCTGCCCGCATCATGGCGTCGTTGTTGAAGAACCCCTTTCCCGCCGTCTTGACGATATCGGCGATTGCTTTGAGTCGCATGGGACTCTTCGCGCAACGAAAGCCTGCGCTGCCCGAGGGGCAAGCGATTCGCCTGCGCTTCCGCTGGCTTCCCTTGCTCGTTACCTCTTCCGCTGGGTGTCCCCCGGCGACTTCTCTGAGGCAGACTCACCTTGCCTGACGGATGTGCGAAGATTTCTCGTCTTCTACTTGGCAGCCCCGGGAGCGCCTGCCCCGGGAGCCTCTTTGAGTTCGAGGGCGATCCGATGGGCGATGGCGTGGGCCGTGTTTATGTCCGGCCGGACACCAGCCGATTTGCGCACCTTAACCTGAATCCGCACCGTGGCCGGGGTCAACTGT
>JAUYEE010000285.1 GCA_030691545.1 bacterium
AATCACCAACCTGCACCCCCCCGGCTCCGAAAGGCACAACAAGCATGCTACTGCACCTTAAAAAGACCCCGGGATGACAAATTGAAAAACCGGCCCCCTGCAAATCAACAACTTACGACACCAACTGACAAACATAGGCTAAGTTGCACCGACCGTTCGACGGGGCGTTGATTGCGAGCCTTGATGAGTCGGGCGAGAAGCAACGCAGCCTAACTCAGCAGATGGTCAAGGGCTTCGAGGATGGAGTCCTCGCGGAGCTCCTGGCCGGCGATGAAGTCGCCGGGTTGGATGTAGCCGGAGAAGACACCGGTTACGAAGCCGTCGGGACCGAGGATGGAAATAACGCCTTCCACCTCAGGCGGGAGAGTCAGGAGAGCTGGGGGAGTTACGTGGGTTGGCGTTGAGCCGTTGTTGACGATTCGCGGCTCGATGGGTTCGGGCACAAGGCTGTTGCGAAATGCGATGACGCCGAGAACGAGGGCGATGGCGATCACGGATACGGTTGCCAGTTTTCGGAAGCGCAGCAGATTCCATTCGCCGACTGTCAGGAAAACAGAGCGCCACCAGGGCAAAGGCGCGGGATGCTCCTGCTGAATTCGGCGGCGAAGTTGCGCGGAAAAGGCGCTCCATTGCTGCTCGTCAACAGGAGGCACGGCAACGCTCTCGGCGGAATGGGATACGGACAGAATCGCGGCATATTTCTCCGCACAGCGGGGGCATCCGGAGAAGTGCTCGCGGATCGCCTCAATGTCCGCGTTCTCACCGCAGATGAGAGATTTGATGGCTCGTTTTGTATCCCTGCATTTCATAGTTCCCTTGCTCCCTTTGCTGCCATTCCGGCGCGAGCAGCTTTCGCATTTTGCGGACCCCCTGGAAAAGGGTGGCTTTCACGGCGCCCTCGGAACATCGCATAATCCGGGCGATCTCGCGAATCGGCAAGCCCTCGTAGAACCGGAGCACGAAGGCTTTCTGCTGTCGCTTGGGCAGCCGCAATGCCGCCTCCTGAATGCTGCGGCTCAGCTCCTTCATCCCGGCGGCTCGCCGGGGTCCGATTTCCCCGGAGGCAATGGGCAATTCCGCATGCGGCGAACTCGCGCTTCCACCCTCCAGGGGAACCGTCCTCTCCCTTGACTGCTTTCTTCGCAGGTCAATCGAGAGGTTGATAATGACCCGATATAGCCAGGTGAAGATGGACGACTTCGGTCGCCACCCCTGCATGGCCCGGTGCATTCTCAGAAAGCCTTCCTGGCAGATGTCGAGCGCATCCTCTCGGTTCTCGACCCAGCGATAAGCCAGGTTGTACGCCCTCTGTTTGAACAGGTCAACGAGTTGATCGAAGGCCGCCCGGTCACCGGCGCGGTGTGCTTCGATCAGTTCGGCTTCCCGGGCCCGTTCGGACATACTGGAAATCCCTTTTCTACTCGTTTAACGCGATGCCGACAGGAATGGTTTACTCCCGCTGCCCGGCGAGGGCTTGACACAGGAGGTCTCGCGTCTCGTCGAGGGACTGGGGAATGACTTTCGTGCCGGCGGTGACGGTCATGAAATTGGTGTCGCCGCGCCATCGGGGGACGATGTGGAAGTGAAGGTGCCCCTGGATGCCGGCGCCGGCGGCGGACCCGAGGTTCAATCCGACGTTGAAGCCGTCGGGCTTCATGCAGCGGGTCAGCGCGTTCTTGCAGTCCCGCAGGAGCTTCACGATGTCGAGGAGTTCGTCATCGGTGAGGGAGTCAAGGTCCGCCGTGTGGCGGTAGGGGGCGACCAAGATGTGGCCGTTGTTGTACGGAAAGCGGTTGAGCATGGCGAAACAGGTGCGGTAGCGACAGATGATGTGCCGCTCTCTGTCGGACTCGCTGGAGTCGCCGATGCAGAAGATGCAGTCCGGGGGATTGTCGCAGGTCACGATATAGCTCATCCTCCATGGAGCCCAGAGGACATCGAGAGGCGGGTTGGTTTTTTCAGAGGTCATGTCCCCCCGCATGGATTTCTACGGTTTGCAGGATGCGCAGGAGGTCGCCGCACACCCCGAGCAGGAGGAACCGGAGCTTCTGACGGTGTTTCCTGAGGAGTTTTTTGAGCTGAAGCCAAAAACGGACAGACGCCTCTTGACTCGGCGGCTGTTACAGCTCGGACAGGCGAACTTGGACATATCCTCAGATGCACCCACGAGTTCCTCGAAAGAATTCCCGCACTTCAAACAATCGAATTCAAATATCGGCATGGTTGTTCCTCACCGGAATGTTCTATTCTCACAAATGGAAACGCGGATTTGGCCTCGGTGGTTTCCCTGCGTTTCGCCTCAAGTTTCTTCAGGAGCTGCTGCACGTGCCTGCGCTCGGCGTGATAGGTGGGGGTATCGGGGAGAATCTCGAGGGCCTGGTTAAGCTCCCGCTCGGCGTCGTCGTAGCGCCCGATGCGGAGATAGTAGAAGCCGACGTGTTCGTGGTAGGAGGCGTTGTTGGGGTCCATCTCGAGGGCTTTGTGGAATTCGGAGGCTGCGCGGCCCATGTATTCTTTCTCGATGGAGGGGGAGTAGTGGGACGGCAGACCGAGCTTGTATTCGAGATCCACGTAAACGACCCCTGCGTAGGCGCGCGCGAGCGTCAGATGATGGTTGGAGTCAAGGCTGTTGTTCCTCAAGGCCTCCCTGGCAGCGGTGATGGCGCTTTCGTAGTCCTTCCTCGCTTCCCTGCCGCCGATGAGAAGGAGATGGAACTTGTTTGTTTCGTCTTTGGCGAGGGTCTCGTCGGCTCGCGAGAGATGCATGTTGGCGAGGGCTGCCCAGGGCTTCGAGGCGGATGGGAAAAGGGATGCGGCTTTGCGATAGAGGCGGTCCGCCTCGTCGAAATCCTTCTGGATGGGGTCCTGTGCGTTGAATTCCCGTGAGGGGTCTCTCTCGGCTGCCTGATGCGTCACCAGCGCGGAAGCATACGCCCGGAAATTCATGTAGAGAACGCCCACGGCGACGAGGACGACGACAGCAGCCAGGCCATACTGGATGCCTTTGGAGAAGACCTTTGGATTGCGCCCGGATAGGGCCACGGTCTCCTCGTAGAGATGAAGGCGGTACTGGCGAAGACAGACGGCAATGCCGAGAATGACCGCCAGGGTCATGGCGTTGGATGGAATGTGCATGTTGAAGTCAATGAGGGAATGGACGAAGATGGCAATCACGGACCCTATGAGGCCGTACGAAACCGCCTTGTCCAGGCTGCGTTTGAGCTTCTTGTTCGTTGCGCGGGTCGCGGAGGCAAAGGCGGCGATGCCGGAGACGACGATGCCCAGGCCGATGATTCCATAGTCAGAAAGAGTGTTAAGATAGTCGTTGTGGGTGTAGCCGACGGCTAACAGAACCGAAGGACGGCGGTATTTGCGATAGGCGAGGTCAAAGGTGCCGGGGCCTGTCCCGAAGACGAAATTGTCTCGCACGAGGGACATGGTGTCGAGGTACACGTGCAATCGTTTCAGGTAGCTGGAATCCTCCTCGCTGAAGCTGGTGAGGAATCGCTTCCGGACGTAGTCGGATTGCATGAAGACGGCCGCGACCCCCACAAGGACGACGACTAAGGGAACGATGCGAGCGGCCATGGTCACCTTCTTGACTTTTGCGGCCATGACGAAAAGAAAAACCAGCGAAGCGGCAAACCCCGCCCAACCCCCGCGGGAGACGGATAGCAGCAAGCCCAGAGTCATCACCAGTGCGGCGAAGGCGACAAGGATTTTCCTGCCGAGAGGAATCTTGGAGAAGAGAATGTATGCGAGGGCAAACGGAATCGCCATCTCCATGAACCCGGCGAAATGATTCGGGCAGATGAAAGTGCCGCCGACTCTCCCCCAGTATTGCTTGGGTCGCAGCAGATTCACGGCGTAGTCGAGTTTCATTCCCGAATTGGGAAGGATGTATCCGGAACACTGGATGAGGCCGATGGTCGCTATCGTGAAACCCGAAAGGATGAGCGCCCCGACAACAATGTTGATCTGGACTTTTGTCCGGAGGTTATTGGAGACGACGTAGTAGAGGGCGGCATAGGAGAGCATGTTGGCCAATTCCCCGCCGCTGAGAGCTTTGGCCTTCGAGAAGATGAGCCACAGGAAGGTGTAGCCGACGAAGAGGGCGATGGGGACGTCGAGCGGGGTTCTGACGAAACGGATGTCCCTCAGGGCAATCATTTTGAGGAGCCACAGGGCTACGGCTAAGATGATGGCGAGGCGAGCGAAGTAGTTCGAGTAGAAGAGAATCGGCGAGAGGGGAGTCTTCTCTAAGAGCGCCTTGGTCTGGTCAACTCCACCGAAGGAAAAGGGGGTGAACAGAAGGACGAAAACCACGAGGCACAGGATGGCGATTTCACAAAAAACCGAGAATTTCGTCATAACTCTTGTCCGTGGATGAGGTCACGCGAGCCGAGGGGAACAGGCTTCGCTCCCCGCCTGCACTGCGGCCGCCCAATCGTGCGCCCCTTTCCTGCTGCAAGACCGGCGATGCCCATTTCAACACGTGACGCCAGGGGAAACAGAGAAGCGGGGAACTCTCCTGCCGCGACTGGAGAGCAAGAGTTGCCCGACGGCGATGGGTCATATTCCCATGAACCCCGTTCGCGGGACCCAGATGACATCGCCGGCTTGAACGACGAAGGTGTCGGGGACTCTCCCTTTCAGGATAGCCGTGCAGTCAACGATGTGGCGGCTGCCGTCCGCACGAAGGACGACAACTTTGCCTTCATTGGCGTAATCGCTGAACCCCCCGGCGCGCACGACAGCTTTCAGCACAGTGGTCCCTCCGGTGAGTTCCCTGGTGCCGGGCATTTTCACCTCGCCCATGACCTCGTAACTCTGCATGCGGACTTCAACAGTGATGACAAGGTTCTTGAAGTAGTCCGGGTCGTAAAGCTGTTCGAGCTTCTCCTCGAGCTGTCGTTTCGTCAACCCGGCGACCATCTGCCGTTTCAGAAAAACGAGTTTTATGCTGCCATCCTTGCCCACTATGTAAAGGCGCCTGGGATCGAGGTACTTCGAGTGCTGATTGCCGTCAATGGTGAGGCTGTCCTCAATCTTGATGACGTAGTCGTCGGGCGTGCCCCCCGTCGTGGGGAGAAGTCCGCCATCGCCGCTGGCAGTAGTCGTGACGGGGGAGGCGGGAGCGGTCGCAGGGGGGGGCGCGCTCTCCTCGCCGTGCGCGCGAGGCGCCAGCGTCAACAGGGACAGAAGCGACACGAACGCGACCAAGAGACTTGCGACGGCCTTCGCTTCAACTGCTTTCATGGTATTGCAAACCCTCTTTTCGCGTCTTTTTTCCGGCTATGATTTGGCCTCCGTGGAGGAATCGGCTGGAGCTTGTTCTTGTTCGGCAGAAGCCACGGGGGGCTTTGGCTCCTCGCCTTCTTCTTTATCATCGTACCGCTTATAGTAGTAACGGTACGCCCTGCCGTAGCCGTAATAGTAGTAATCCTCCTCGGTGATTTTCATGTTGTTGATAATGACGCCCAAGACCTTGCCGCCCACGCTTTCGAGCATCTTGCGGGCGCGGTTCGCAAATCGCTTGGGATACTTGCGGTAGTCAATCACGAGGAGAACCCGGTTGACGACATTGGCGAGGACCGATGCGTCGCTGACTCCGATGACCGGGGGCGAATCGTAGAGAACGACGTCGTAGTTCTTGCTGAGCTTGTCCACAACGTTTCGCATTTTCTGGGAACTGAGCAGCCCGATGACGTTCGAGGGCAGCTTGCCGCTGGGCAGCACGGACAGACCGGGCACATCGGTCTGGACGATGACCTCGGTGGGGTCCACGTCCTTCAGCAGGACGTCGGAAAGGCCCACGCGGTTGGCGTACTTGAGGAGCTTGTGGATTTTGGGCCTGCGAAGGTCGGAATCCACGAGAAGGACTTTTGTGTCCATCTGGGCTGCGGCGATGCCGAGGTTAACGACGGTGGTGGTTTTCCCTTCGCCGACGCCGCCGCTGGTCACCATGATGCTCTTGAACCCGTCCTCCTGGCGCTCAAACTGGAGGCTTGTCCAGAGGGTACGGTAATTCTCCGCAGCATGGGACTTGGGGGTTTCGTGGATGAGCAAACCTTCTCGCTGCTGCGGGATGACGGCCATGGCGGACATGCCGAGGTATCGTTCGAGGTCATCCACGTTCTTAATGCTGGTGTCCACGTAGTCCACGAAATAGGCCAGTCCGGTCCCGAGGGTAAGTCCGACGAAGATGCTGATGATGACATTGAAAATCTTCCTGGGCTTGACGGGGGATTCCGGGAGTCTGGCCCACTGCACGATGCTGACGTCCTCGCGAGGGAGAGTATTTCTGATTTGCTCCTGCATCTGGGTTTTCTCCATCTCGAGCGAGACGACCTCTTTCTGGTCCGCCTCTCTCTTGGCGGTTTCGTATTCCTCAAGAGCCTGCTGGCTCTCGCGGATCTCTTTGTCTAAAGCTTCGACGAAGCCTTGCAGTTCCTTGTCCTGTGCGCGGAGGGAATCCAGTTGTGCCTTTTTCCCTTCGAGAACGCTGTTGGCACTTATCCGAAGCTGGTTCTTGAGACTATTGATGGTCTGCTGCTGTGCTAAGACGTCCGGAAGCCTCGGGCCGTACTGTTCGAGGAGGCCGTTGAGAATCGCTTCGCACCTCGAAAGCTCGTAGGTAAGATTGTAAATGATGGGGTTATCTTGAGTAGCGGCTACTCTTTCTTCATCCGTCAGCCCGCTGAGGTAGGAGACGAGGGCGTTTAACTGGGCGATGTCTGCTCGCACAAGGTCCCGTTTCCCCTGGAGAAGCTCCGATCGCCCGTACTGAATCGGTTGGTCCTGACTGTCCAGGGAGAACTTCAGGCGTTTCTTAACGAGATCGGCCCGAAGAGCATTGAGGTCCCGGCGGTAGTCCGTCTTAGCCCCCTGGAGCTTGGAGAGGGCCGACTGGAGCGTTTGTTCGTATCTTTCTTCCATCCATTGGATATACGCTTCTGCGACCATGTCGGCGACGAGCTGAGCCTCTTTTGGCTTCTGACTTTCGTAGCGGATGGTGATGAGGCGAGTTCCCTTTTCAGGACGAATGCGGAGGTTGGATTTCAGTCGGCCCACTGCCTCGTGGAGGGTCAGAGGTCTTTGAAGTCCGGCATCCTTGGCCCACTTCTGGGTCAACGGTATCCAGTCCGGGTATTTCTTGACTCGCTCGGCTCTGAGGGGCCGGCCGCAACCCGGGGCCGCGCACAGGCGGGCCTGGTCGGAAGCCTGTGCTTCGGTCAGCTTGACCTGGGGATGCTGGGGGCAGACCCAGAGGGACTTGCTGCTGTAGATTTCGCCGTTGACGACTTTTTCGAGGACGGGGTCGCTGTTCAGCGACTCGCGGTGCGTCTCATACTCGAAAGGATCGAAGGCTGTCGAGACGCGGACCTCCCTCTCAAAGACATCGAGGGGCCGCTGGCGCTGCTCAATCTTGATGCGGCTGGAGGCGGAGAACACTTCGGGCGATATCCAACTGAAGGCAACGGTGGTGAAGACAATGATGACAAGGGTGGCGATGATGATTTCCCTGCGCTTCTTGATGACGCGCCAGTAGTCAAGGAAATGGAGTTTTTCCTCGCCCCTTTCCCCTTCGGCTCGGGCCACATTAGGCATAGCTGGGACCTCGTCTATTCGGTCTGTTGCGGACAACTACTGTAAGAACAAGAAAGGGAACCACCGAACCATTCAATGGTCCCCTTTCTTTTTCAAGCCGGCAATGCCGGGGATTCAGCCTCAACAGCTCGCTTAGAAGATACCGCCGACTCCGACGAAGTAACGATTGCGGTCGTAATCGGAACCTAAGAAGTCGGAGTCCACATCGGTCCGGCGATAGCCTCCCTCGACGTAGATATCCTTGGTGACGTGCTGCCGGAGTACGATGCCGAGCAGCCACACATTCTCGTCACGGTCGCCGAAGGCGCGAGCGGCAACAACGTCCTTGCTGTCGTAGCTGCCGATCTCGTAGCTGGTGTTCACATGGAGCGAAGTCCAGTTGGCGAGAAAAGCATTCACGCCAGCATAGATGGTGTGCAGTTCCTCGAAGGCATAGGCAGCCTGGTCGGTTTCGTCGAGGGCGAAGCGGTAGCCGACGCGTCCGTTCCCCCTCTTGCCGAGCTTCGAGGCGAGGCTCAGGTCCACGAAGGGCGAATCCTGGCTGAGGTCAATGTCATCGTAATCCCTGTTCTCCCAGCCGACGACGACGGACCCGACGCAGCTTTTCGCGAGGTTCTGGTCAAGCCCCGCGAAGCCGATCCAGGACATGGAATCCTTCATCAGAGCATCCGAGTCATAATCGGTGTCAGTGAAGGTAACGCCGAGGTTGATTTTCGACTGGGGCGTGGCCAGGTACTGAGCCTTGACGGCGCCGATGTGGGCCATCCTGTCGAGGAAATAGCTTGCGCCTCGACGAACGACGCCGGTGACATCAACCACGGTCTCTGGTTCGTCAAAGTCAACCCACAGGTTGGAATAACTCCAGTTCCACCAGAGGCGATTTCCCGTCTTCAGGTTGAGTCCAGCGGTCACTCGGTTGTAAAGGTAATCGCCGTTTCGCTGCAGAGAGACAGTCCGGATTCCGCCGGCGGTGACGATATCCTCTGCCACTTCGGGCTCTTCACTGCTTCGGAAGACGTCGCGCAGGATGACCTCCACGGACGGGCTGAAGCTGTGGCGCACATCAGCGTTCACGTCGTGAGCCATGTCCGTGTCGTCGTCCGGCCGGTCAGCGTACCAGATGAAGCTGTACTGGTAGGTTAAGCCGAAATACGAAGCGGTGGTCAGCCAGTGAATGTCAATCTTGGGCTCGACGTAGAGTTTCCAGCTTTCTTCGGGCTCAACGCCGAAGTTCGCTTCCTGCGCTGCAGTGGTCGTGTAGATGTTGTCGTCGAACTCCCATCTGAGCTTGAGAGAAGGCACAAACGTTCTGCCTTTGACGGCGTCCGGGAGCAGTTCGTCATACGCCCCCGCGAGGACCGTCGGGGCGATTCCCAGCAGGAGCACTCCCACCACGAGGAGACCTAAGAACGAAGCCTTTTTCATAACCCCCTCCACCTTGGAAGTTTTGTTTTGACCAACTTGGCATTAAAAGCGATTATCGCCCCTCAATCGGGCTGAGAAACGTCTCGTAGAGGACTGTGATTGGCGAGTAAAGAACGAGCGTTGTAACGGTGGAACTGACCGTGACATTTGAGATCACGTCCTTCACGGTCGCCAGGGAGATCTGGCGCTCATCGAGGACTGCCGCGTACGAGACGGGGTCATCGGCTTTCTCGACCTCCCCAAAAAGTCCCAGGGCCAGAACCGCGACCACAGCAAGGTCATCCTTGTTCACCTCTGCATCGGGGATCCAGCCTCTCAGCGGCTCAATTCCTTTTCCCATCAGGTACGTCGCGTAGTCTGCGGGAGTCGCCGTGGCAGGCACGTCCTGCTGCAAACCGAGAGCCCTGACTATCGCCTGCGCCAGCTCCAGGTGAGTCATCCCCATCCCCTGCGCCTCTTCGGCGGCGTGGAGACCGAAGGACAGCCCGAGGAAGCCGACAAGAGCAACCGTAGATAGTGCAAGTCTCAGGCTCATGTGTTCCCTCCTTCCGAAAATCTGTTCTTATGTGTAGTTTTTGCAGACTAAAAGACACGATTTCAATGGGAAAACTACACGACCCCACACGGAGTGTCAAGCGTTTTTTTCTATATTTTTCACGGCGTGTGGACCCGCCGCCGGAACGCTTCTTGCATAGGCGGCTGTCGCCCACAGCTTGCCGACTGATCAGCCGGCTTCTGCGGCGCGGCCGGCGTCCTGCGGGAAACCATAAGTTCCGGCACGAACTGAGAGAGCGCTCCGGTGGTCTTGTTCACAGAATCACGCACCGGGGCAATCAGCAGCGTATAGGACCAGGGGTAGTTCAAGCGATGCGCCATCCGGTCCCAGGCCGCGTAAGTTAGGCGTTTCAGGTTGCTGCCGGTGAGGCGATTGTGCCCCATGAACCAGTAGAAGACCACTTCTTTTCGCTCGGCTCTGTCGCCCTCGGGCGTCAGCCAGACGCGGCGAACAACGAGGCGCGTCACCCTGAAGTCCCTTGGGCCCGAGGGTGACCGCGCGACGGCCCACCTGTCCCGGGACACGATCTGCCAGCCCTGCCCCTGGAGGCAACGCTCCGGACGATGGATACTCCTTCTGTCGGAGCCGCTGGTGATGACCGTCGCGTTGACGTCCGGGAGGTCTTTCGCCGCTTCCGCCCCGCGATACCACTTGCGCAGAAATTTGGTCCCCGGGGGCAAAACCTTGCGAGTGATGAAGTCAACAGGCACCTCCAGAGTTGGAGTCAGCGGCGTGCCGTGAACGGGGCACTCGCTGTCCGATACTTCCTCAGAAAGATAGAGCATTCTGGCGTCGGGATGCTTCGGGCTTTCTCGCTGCCAGACCGCTTGCTTCAATTCTTCGAGGCATGTGGAGCAGATGAGAACCTCCTTCGCCTGCCATCGGCCAACCCGCTCGGGAAGCAATGAGCCAGGGAATTCCGCCGAGACGTGCCGCACTCCGGTCAGGAGGAATCGCGGCACGAGCGAAGCCACCAGAATCGCGGCGACAATTAGAAGTTTTTTACTCGGAACCATTCCGCTTGAAAGACCTTTTTGTCGAGAGACATGAAAATCAAAATCGCCAGGACGTACAGGAAAACAGCTGCCTGGTCGTGAAAGACGGTCACCGCAAAATCCTTGTTGATGAGCTGAGCGAAAATGCCGACGCATGCCAGGCGTACAATGTTTGTCACCAGCGCAATCGGGATGGCACAGGAGGCGAGGAGGAGCTTTTTGAAGAAAGTGCGCTGCGTCACGTAGGCGAACGTCGCCCCCAGCGCGGTCAGAGCAATCAGCGATTTCAAGCCGCTGCACGGGGCGTCCACGCTGAATTCCATGGACCCGATGGCGAACCAGTTGCCGGTCTGGAGAACATCAAGCCCCACCATTCGCATCAGATAAACGGAGACGCTCGTGGCCATGAGCCGCAGGGGCACGCCGAGGGTCTCATCTATAAATTCGATAGGGACCATGAGCAGAAGCATGCCGAATGGAAACAGCAGGGTCTTGGCGACGCTCCAACCGTGAAGATACCAGGTGATGCCGAAGAGGAGAGAAATGTATGCCACGATAGAGGCTCGGGCAAGGTCTCCCCGCAAAGCGAAGAAGTGGACGAGAACACTAAAAAGAAGCAGCGACATCCCCATCCAGCCCCGCGGGGCGGGGCGAGCGCCTGCGGACGGGTTCTTCGGGGCGAGGAGGAAACCAATGGAAATCAGGAGGAGGGTCATACTGGCGAAAAGGATGGTGAAAGACAGTGCGGACAGAAACCGAAGACCGGGGAATGTGAGCGGATATTCTTTTCCGAGATATACAAGGAGGGCGAGAACCGCGGCGCCCAGCAGGAGCTGCCGGCCGCAGCGGCGCGGGAACGTCGGCAAGGCCTTGTGTTTCTTGAGAACATGCCATAGAGCAATCGAAGCGAGGATCGGCACAGCGGGTCCGGGAGAGTACTCCTCGACCACGAACCATTGGTTCAGCATCCAGACAAACGGCGCATAGAAACTCACGACAATAAGTCCACACACGGCGACATGCGGGAGGAGCGAACGATGCGCCGCCAGCCGCTGGAGAAGTCGCGCGTTCCTCGCATCGCGGACCATTTTTATCTCGGACGACATTGGATTTCTTCTCGATTTCACAGCCGAGCCTTCGTCCCATTTTTCACAGGATAACGGGAAAGCGGGACTCTCCGCGCGCGGCCCCGCCGAGGGCCCGGCCGTAGAGATTCGGCGACTGTTTTCCCTCTGATGATAGCGACATTCTCGCGGAATTCCAACAGTGCAATCAACATGTCGAAGATTGACGTTGCCTTTTTGGGCGTTGGTTTCTATTCTTCTTCACCGTTTTGGGCGGCTTTTCAAAGCTCCCGCGGTGAGACAGAGGCGTGCCCAGGATCCTCGGAGAACGGACAGTCCGGGTCATGGGCGACATATCGAGCAGAGAACTACGTCTGAAAACGAAAAGGCAATGAACACACAGGACAGGCCGAGCACAGAATCCGGATGGCGACGCGGCTGGTTGCGGCTTGCGCTGCTTGAGGCGGTGCGAGTGGGGGCGATTGTGGGGCTGTTTGTCTGGGCGGCGAGGATGCCCTTTGGATTTTTTCATCCGGACGAAGAGTCGTGGCTTTTTTTCTGGCGGTATCCTCCGCTATGGCAGTTGTGGGTTTCCCTGGCGATTTCTATCGGAGGGGCGGCTGTCCTCTTTTTGGTTTTCTCGGTTTTATGGAGGGCAAAGGGGGATGGGGAACGCAACGAAGTCGTGAGCGCGTTCCGTCGCGTTTTTTCGCCTGTGTATTTCCTTCTTCTGGGGTTAATTCAATTGCTGCCAGGCGCTTTGAATGTTGTGCCGGTTCTCCCGCTGTTAAACAAACTGATTCTTCCGCTGGCGGTGTCGTCGTCGGTGATACTGCTATTTGTCGTTGAGGCAGGCCTGTTCCCAGCGGCCTTTTTGGACAGGCTTGACCGGTCAGTCTCCGCGCACAAATGGCGGTGGACAGCGGCGCTGTTCATCGCCACCCTTGCCGTCTATGTTCCTTTCACGAAACGATGCGACACGGCTTTCGGGTACACCTCGGGGGATGAGGCTCATTATTTGACCCAGGCAGAAAGTCTCGCCGAAGACCTCGACCGGGACCTTTCGAACCAATTGCCCGACTACGTTCGCTCGGAAGATTACTTCCTCGCGAAGCACCTCTCCCCGAAATCGCCGCCGGGGAAAGCGTATTCGTACCACTCAATAGGTCTGCCGGTGTTGCTCGCTCCCGGGTGGGCAGTGGGGAAAATGAAGGGAGCGATGGCTGTTCTTGTGTGGATGTCGTCGGTCTTCGCCGTGACCGTGTTCTGGGTTGCGTTCGGCCTTCGAGGGCGCGCTGCGTTTGCGATGGTATGCTGGGCGATTTTTTGTTTTACGGCGCCGATTCTCTTTTACGCCTGTCGGGCGTATCCGGAGCTACCGTCGGCTTTCATTATTTTTGTGATTGTCTGGAAGATGATGAACCCGGACCCGCTCGGGCGGTGGGTGTGGCTGGCAATGGGGTGCCTGCTCGGCTTTCTGCCGTGGCTTCACATTCCGCGACTGATTCTTCCGACGATGTTCCTGTCAATCTGGGGAATCGGTTCCTTGCTGCCTCGGCACAAATGGAAGCACCTTTCTTGTTTCGTCTTTCCGCTGTTTGTGAGCGCCGTGCTCCTCATCGTTTTGAATCAACACTGGTACGGCTACACGTGGGGACAGGCGCCAGGGGCCACCGGTTTTGAGAAACTCGATCCCCAGTCCTGGACAGGCGGGTATTACCATCAGCCGAGAGAGCTTTTCTCATGCTTTCCGGGGCTCATCGGGACGTTCATAGACCGTTATAAGGGGCTTCTTGCGAACTCGCCGATATGGCTTGTGCCGTTGGTGGCTGTCTTTCTCGGGTTGTTTTCGCGAAAGATGAAGTTCTGGCGGAGCCTGTGGCTCTGGACGTTTCTGGTCATTTACGTGCCCGCCCTTAGCCGAAGCGGATGGTACGGGGGAGCCTGCTTCCCATCCCGTTTTCTCATTTCGACCTTGCCGCTCCTCCTGTTCCCCGTGGCGGCGGTCTTTTCGGGTAGACGGGACAGACTTCTGCGGGCGATGTTCGGAGTTCTATCAGGCTTTTCGGTCTTGATGACGCTGCAAATGTTCCTGCACACTGCGGCCTTCTACCGCGGAGTGGAGACGGCTCACTGGTACTTCCCTGCCGTCAAGTTGCTCGCATTCGTTTTTCCGTACGCCGCCACGGGCAAACCTGTCGGGCACATCGAGGACCCTTTTGGGCTTCTGTTGTTCGTGCTGTGGCTCGGGGGTCTTTTTGGCGTGATTCACCTGCTCAAAAGAAAGAATTTGTCGTGGCACGGCGCCTTCAATGTCATCATCGCGGCAATTGTGGTTTTGCCCGTTATGACGTCTGCGGTCCGCCGCGTGGTGGGCATCCAGCCATTCAACTCTGTGCCCGCGGACATTTTGGAGCACTATTCGGCTCTCAATGACATCAATCATTCTTCCCGCCGCCAACTACGTGCCGCGAGGTGGGGGGACGTGCGTGCGGAGACTCTGACGGAACTTCTGACGCTGGAGCTTCTCGCTGTGGACCAGAAATCGAGGACAGGGGACGTATGGGAGCAGAAGATTACGAGACAGAAAGTTGTCGGCTACGATCCGACGAAACACAAACCCGACTTTCTTTCATACACCTACCCGGTGAAGCTGCACGCCGGGGATTACGTGGTTTCTTTCTGGCTCAGAGTGGAGGACGAACCGGACGCCGTTGTGCTTGACGTGCAGGATATGGGAACGGGGAAAAGCCTTGCCTCGCGTCGCGTGAGCGCCTCGGATCTGGCGCCGCGCGAAGAATTTTCTCGGGTGCCTCTCCGCTTCTCACTCAGCGGCTTATCGAAGCTCAGTTTCAGGGTGTACGTGGACTCGAAGAGCAAGGTCGAAGTGCTGAAATACACGTTGCAGCCGAGCTGCCTGGAGGAACTCGTCCAGGTTCTTGGGAAAAGTCGTTTCGAGTAACCCGAGGGGGAGGGCGCGGAAGACCGGAAGCAGCGCGCTTGCCGTGAGAAAGCGGCACCCTCCAGGGGCATCAGCGCGCCGTTTGGTGTTGGCAAGTCGCAAAGGGAACTTTTCCCTCTCGGGCAACGTTTTTACAACGAATGGTATCGCATTTGGAAGCCTGGTCATGAGCGACCGACCGAGTGTCAAGAAAAAGACGCCGGAGCTGAACGTAGAATACGGCGCGGGCGTGGCGAAAGTGCGGCGAATTCTCTTGACAAATAGGTGCTTTGGTGGTATTCTATTATATAGAAAATGAGATTGTCCCTGGCAGTGCCCAACCTTCCATCTGGCTCTTCCCCCCAGGGTCAACTGGCGTATGAAGCCGGAGGTTTTCGGCAACGACGACCTTCAGCTCCATTCCCACTGGGAGAACTGCCAGGGACAGCCTTTTTCAGCGTGCGGTAGTCTTTCCTCCTTGCCCACATGCACGACCGACAAACCCGTTAAGAGAATCCACCCAGCTCTAATCAGCGTCGCCCCGAACGCGACATCCTGATGAGACATCACTTTCCGGGAATTCTTGTCCACGGAGACCGCGCGCCGCGCCTCTGCCACGGGACAAGCGCGCTTACCCGCCGCAGCCCCCGGAGACGGCGCGCGATAGAGAATCCTCGCGGAGAGGCGGCTGGTGGGACAAGCAAGAGCGAACGGGGCCGGAGCCTTGGAACCTCGCGGGGCCCCCCCCGTGAATACCCGCCGCCCCGGGTGTGGCTGGATTTTGGCGGCAGACTCTGAGCGCGAACCTCGCGTCGGCGTCGGGCGGATTCCACTGCAACACCAGTTCTCCAGGGGAAAGCCAAGCGCGGGATGGTCTTGGACCAGGCATCGTCCATCTTGTGCCGCCCCCTGCGGTGGCTTGATGGGATTTGGACTTTCGGCTCCACGGGCTGACGCCCGCGGCTACCGGAGTGTCGCCCCCTGCGGGGGCTAAGTGCAGGCTTTCGCAAATAAAGTCACATATCCTGCACGACGGTCCACATGCCCAGGAGTCAGCCCAAACGACGCTTTCGCTTGCCGGGCTTTAGCCGGCAACCTCTCTTAGCCACCGTCTTCAGGCGGTGGTATGAGGAAACCGAACCTCGTTGGACCCAGCCGGCTTCAGCCGGGCTTCTCGATGATCTGGATTCGTCTGTGAATACGTGAGCGAATTTATGAGACGCTGCACTAAGCAGAAGAACGGCGTGCCACGTCCTTTGCCATATTCTTTCGCCCCTTAATCGGTCGCAGTGTTCCCAACGTCCACGCAACACGCTGCACCGCCCTCCATCGGCCCTCGGCGGTCTTCTCCGCCAGAAAGCTGGTCCCTTTCAGCCCCGCCTCGGCGGGGCGGCAGATTCCTTAGCCACGGGTGTCAGCCCGTGGAGAGAAAAAGGACAACAACAAATCCCGAGCCCCCGCAGGGGGCGACAGTGCCTCTCGAGCAGACGTGCGTTCGCCTGCTTTTCGGGCAACCCCGACGCGCCACTGGATCGCAGTCACACCCGCCGCCCGAATCGCGCTTGAGTGTTAGGGCAGGTTGGTGTACAAAGTGAAGTCGTCCGCGCTTGGTGTTCAGTCAAACCGTAAATTCAATTCATCCGGGTTAGATGAAAGCGACAATCGCCATACTCGCACTGCTCGGCTGCACGTTCACGTCTCGGATCGTGTATGCCCAGCAGCACACGTTCCGCCCGCCAACCGAGACGGATCGCCAGATTGCGAAGCTTGCCGCCGACTGGTTTCTTCACGATGACTGGGGCGGTCCGCGGCCTTTGAACGCATACTCGGGCAAATCGAAAGCGGAGGTGCTCTGGCAACGCGAACGGCTGCGCGCAAAGTACAAGTCCATGCCGCTGGACATCTGGGAAAAGGGGACATTCAGCCATGTTCTTCTGACCTACATAGTCGAAACGCGTTCACTCCAAACGAGGCCAAGCGAGCCAGACCCCTGGCCAGTGCCTCGTCTGATGATTTGGGAGCACATGGACGACGGGCAACATATCCTCAGTCTCGAATGGCTGCGATCAACTCGATACCACTTGCTCATAGCCGAAACCGCACTTCTTGGCCCCGTGATTCAGGAACTGCGCGAGGTCGAGCGCAAGTACACTTTCCGCCCCGGCACAGAAAGGGAATTGCGGATCGCGAAGGTCGCCGCCGACTGGTTCCTTCACGATGACTGGGGCGGCCCGCGGCCCCTGAACGCATACTCGGGCGACCGCTGGAAGGAGCGGGTACCCGAGCGCCGAGAGAAAATCCGCGCGAAACACCAGTCTCTGCCTGTCCAGATTGACGTGGGCACACAAACGCTTGTGCTCCTCACTTACAATGTCCAGTCCCGGTCATTGGAGGCGAGAGAGGCCGAGCCTGACCCATGGCCGACAAATTACCTGGGTGTTTCCGAATATGTTGACAGAAACAGAGGGCGTTTCCTGATGCTTCGGTGGGGCCCGATTCTGTACCAACTGCTCGTCGAAGAAAAAGATGATCGCATCACGATTAACGAGTTCTACCGTGTCCTGTACCTCGATTGACGAGAGCAGCAAGGGCGACCGACCCTTGACGGTCAACCAGCATCCTCGGCCCCAGCGTGGTTGTCGAACAGCGGTCATGGGCTATGAAATCATTCTTAGGCGCATCCTTGTCAGGGCTTCATCCCGAAAAAGCGGTCGGAGAACACGAAGAGCATCGGACCCAAATGGAACAGAAGAAAGCACACACTTTGGCAAATGCACTTACTAACGGTACGCGCCGATACCGGCCTATATGTAGAGGCGTGATGATGGCGGGAAAGGTTTCTTTTCTCCTGTCGGTTGCGCTGCTGGTTCTTGCATTGCTCCCGGCTTGGGGATCAACCTGGTACGTGGATGGCTCGGTTTCCGCGTCTGGAAATGGGAAGGCCTGGGCCACGGCATTCAAGAAGATTCAAGAGGGGATTGACGCGGCCTCTCACGGCGACACCGTCATCGTCGCCCAGGGAACCTACGTTGAGAACGTCAAGTTCAACGGAAAGAACATCGTCCTCACGAGCACCGACCCCCTGGACCCCGCCATCGTGGCCAGCACGATCATTGACGGCAACAAAGCCGGCTCCGTCGTGACCTTCACAGCGAGGGAAAACGAGACCTGCGTTCTCTCCGGGTTCACCGTTCGCAATGGCAGGGCTCCGGATGGGGGCGGAGTCCGCGGTCAGGCCTGGTGGAGCCGCGGCGCCACGATCCGGAACAACCTGATAACCGAAAACGAGGGGCTGTACGAGGGCGGCGGGCTGTACGGGTGCAACGGAACCATCGAGAACAATACAATCCTCGGAAACTCGGCGGGCTTGCAGGGCGGCGGGCTGTATTACTGCAACGGAACTATCCAGAACAATACGATAGCCGGAAACTCGGCCAACATCGGCGGCGGGCTGACCTACTGCGACGGAGTCATCCAGAACAACACTATAACTGGCAACTCGGCCAGCGCCGGCGCCGGGGTAGGCCTCTGTAATGGGATCATCCAGAATAACACGATAACTGGTAACTCGGCCGGCGCCGGCGGTGCGTTGTACAAGTGCGACGGAACCGTTCAGAACAACAGGGTAGCCGGAAACTCAGCGAGCCACGATGGCGGCGGTCTCCATGACTGCGACGGAACTATCCGGAACAACACGATAGCCGGAAACTCGGCCACGCTGAACGGCGGCGGGCTGCATGGGTGCGATGGGATCATCCGGAACAACACGGTAACCGGAAACTCGGCAGTGGGGGAAGGCGGCGGGCTCGAAAGTTGCCAGGGAACCATCGAGAACAACACGATAACCGGAAACTCAGCCGGCCGGTTGGGCGGAGGGCTGGGCTGGTGCCACAAAACCATCCGGAACTGCATCATCTGGGGAAACGCGGCGCCTCAGGGCGCACAGCTTCATGGGTCCGCCACGCCAATATATTGCTGCATCGAAGACTGGAGCGGGGGTGGCGAAGGGAACATCGCGGACAATCCCCAGTTCGTTGATGCCGATGGGCCGGATGATTTACCTGAGACTCACGAGGACAACGACTACCGGCTCCGTGCCGATTCGCCGTGCATAGACGCGGGGAAGAACGAGGACTGGATGTGGAGCTCGGTTGACCTCGACGGAAACCCGCGGATCTTCTATGGCAGGTCGTCCCAGACCGTGGACATGGGGGTATACGAGTATGGCTCGTGGCCGTTCAAGATCGTGGGAATCTCACTGGGAAGCAACGACGAAGGCCAAATCACATGGAGCAGCCGGCCCGGGGACACCTACACGGTCTGGTCCTGCGCTGGCCTCTCGGCGGGTGGATGGGTCGAGGAGGCGTCCGTCGCGTCTCAGGGAGAGAACACTTCCTGGACCGATGCCTCGCCACTCGGACAGCAGAAATTTTACCGGATTGAAATGAAGTAGGAACGCGACGAAAGGCTGCTGCGGCCGCCGCGCAGGGCATCGGTTTGCTTGTCCCGTTGCGTCGGGTGGACGCGGGAGAGAATGGTTTTTTGCTCTGGATTCCTGAGGACACTCTGCGATACCCTCGGCGCCTGAATAGCCGCTCGTGCATCTGGTTTTTAGGGCGGAGAAACGAAGCGGACGCACTCATCCGTAAAAGGAGAAATGAACATGGGGAAGATTTGTTTTCTCCTGTCGGTTTCGTTGATGGTTCTGGCATTGGCCCCGGTTTGGGGAACGACGTGGTACGTGGACGGCTCCGTTTCCGCGTCCGGCGACGGCGCCTCCTGGGAAACCGCTTTCAAAACAATCCAAAAGGGCATTGACCGCGCCAAGAACGGCAACCGCATCATTGTCGCCCAGGGGGTTTATGTCGAGGATATCTATTTTGCAGGCAAGAACATCATTCTGACGAGCACCGATCCCCTTGACCCCGCCGTCGTCGCCAACACAATCATTGATGCCAACCAGGCCGACTCCGTTGTCAGCTTCCTCGGCACGGAGGACAAGACCTGCCTTCTGTCGGGATTCACAATTAGGAACGGTGAAGCTCAATTCGGAGGGGGCATTTCTGGTGGATCCGGGGACATTGGAACTCACGCCGCAATCGAGAACAACATCATCACCGGAAACTCGGGTGCGGGGCTATCCTACTGCGACGGAACCATTCGGGGCAACACCATAACAGGAAACTTCGGGGGGCTGTCGTCGTGCGACGGAACCATCCAAGACAACACCATAACAGGAAACCATGGTAGTGGGCTATCCTCCTGCAACGGAACCATCCAGGGGAACACCATAACAGCAAACTGGGCCGTCCATGGCGGCGGTTTGTACGGGTGTTATGCCATCATCCAGAACAACACGATAGCCGCAAACTCAGCCGACCTTGGCGGCGGGCTGTGCTGGTGCAGAGGAACTATCCAGAACAACGTGATTACGGGAAACTCCGCCGACGAGGAAGGCGGTGGTCTGTACTTGTGCGGCCGAACCATTCAGAACAACACGATAATTGGAAACTCGGCCCCGGTCGGTGGCGGGCTATCCCAGTGCCTCGAAACCATCCGGAACTGCATCATCTGGGGGAATTCCGCTCCGACTGGCCCGCAGCTCTACGACTGCAATGTGCCCGCCTACTCCTGTATTCAGGACTGGTCCGGGGGCGGGATCGGGAACATCAACGCCGACCCGCTTCTGGTTCAAGGCGATGCCGGCGACTATCACCTTCAAGCAGACTCGCCCTGCATAGACGCAGGGGTGAGCTATCACTGGTTCGTCTGGCCGCTGCGGGACCTCGACGGAAACTGTCGTTTGCAAGGTGCGCGCGTGGACATCGGATGCTCCGAGCACGGGGCCGCTTCTGACGCCGACGGGGACCTCCTCGACGACCTCGCGGAATCGGCGGCGCGAACGGACGGCAACCTTGACGACACCGACGGAGACGGACTGCGGGATGGTCTGGAGGTTCTGCGCGGGACAAATCCCCTTGAGAGAACCCCGGCCGGCATCATCGAGGTCCCCGGGGCCAAATGGACAATTCAGCAGGCCCTCTGTCTGGCCATAAATGGCGATGAGATCGTTGTAGCTCCCCGAACGTATCGTGAGAACCTGCACTTCTGCGGCGCCAATGTCATCCTGCGCAGCGCGGATCCTAACGACTCCGAGACGGTCGCATCCACTGTTATTGATGGCGGGGGCTCTGGCCCATGCGTGTGGTTCATGGGGACGGAAAGCGAGGAGTGCATTCTCTCCGGCTTCACCATCCGGAACGGCGGCTCCCGCTGGGGCGGCGGAATCTGCGGAGCGAACAGCATCAGTGGCATGACCAGCGACCGTTCGACCCTCGCCACGATTCAGAACAACGTCATCACGGGAAACTCAGCCCAATACATTGGCGGTGGGCTGATTTTCTGCGACGGCCGGATCGAGGGGAATACCATAGCCCGAAACTCAGCCTTGTCCGGCAGCGGCCTTTACGTGTGCCTCGGGACAATCCGAAACTGTGTGATCTGGGGAAACGTAGCCCCGTCACAGCTTTCGGGGTGTGCCACGCCGAGTTATTCATGCATCCAGGATTGGATTGGTGGAGGGGAGGGGAACGTCGCAACGGACCCAAGATTCGTTGATCCGGATGGACCCGATGACGATCCCGCAACGTGCGAGGATAACGACTATCGCCTTGCTTCCGATTCACCGTGCATTGACACGGGCAACAACGGAGATTGGATGTGGACGGCCGTTGACCTCGATGGCAATCCCCGGGTTTTCTATGGGAAGAAGTCCCTGACGGTTGACATGGGGGCGTATGAGTACGGCTCGTGGCCGTTCAAGATCGTGGGATTCTTACAGGGCGGAACTGCCGAAGGGCAAATCGCATGGAACAGCCGGCCGGGGGACAACTACACGGTCTGGTCTTGCGACGACCTCTCGACGGGCGCATGGGATGAGGAGGCGTCCGTCGCGTCTCAGGGAGAGAGCACTTCTTGGACTGATGTCTCGACGGTCGGAGGACAGAAGTTCTACCGGATTGAAATGAAGTAGGAACGCGACTTCACATTGCTGAGGCTGTTCCCCCGGCGAGCATCAGGCTCGTTGTTCCTGAGTACATGTGTTCCCAGATATGGTTACGAATCGCTGTCAAGCGTGTTGCCCTCCGGTGTCGGCGATCTCTATGCGAGGAGCAAGCTTACACCCAGTCCAGGCGAGGGACGTAGAAGTCGAGGGGGAAAATCGCGTCGAGGGAATGGAAAGACTTGTCGAGTTGCTGGGAATGCGAAGGGGGAATCGTTCCGAAAATCAGCCGGACCATGTCGGTGTCCGAGAGAGACAAAATTGGCGCGGTTCGTTTTTCGCTAATGGTTGTCCGTTTGCCGAAATGAAGCGTGGCGAACTGGGCGCTGTCCGTCATCTCGAGCGTCAAAGACCCTTTCAGGCCCAGACCGCGCGCCTTTTGGCCGATCTGTCCGGCGAACCTCCTCAACAACGATGCTAAATCGAGTATCTTCACCATCTCGCCCCGCACCCGGCGGCTGAATCCGATGCCCCAACCGCTGCTGTGGTTGATGACGAACGGAACGTAAGGGCTGCGGCAGTAAGGAATTGTGCCCGCCAGATTCTCCAATTCGTATTTGTCGAAAAGAAAACTCAGCAAGCTGTCAAGTCCCTCCGGCTCGCCGCCGCTTTCGATGAGGTCGCGATCCGCGCCAACTCCTTTGATTGTCATGTAGGCGAATGCTTTCCCTTTCCGCCAGACCCACGTCTCGTATGTGTGACGAGCGAAGACCGAACTCAGCTTCGCGGGCGAGCGCTCGACCCTGAGGTGCCATTGCCGATAGAGCCGAGCGATCCTCCTAAGGTCGTCGCCCGCCATGGATAGGGGCCGAATCTCGGCGCCGGGGGGGATTCCGGGGAGGACGTGCCTGCGGTCAAGGTTAAACGTGTAGTGCCGCCCGGCGTTCTCGTAGCCAAATCGCGCATAACGCAGCCGGTCGCCCCAGAGGATGGAGATGTCGTAATTGCGGCGTTTCATCAACTCCATCGCCTTGTTCATGAGCTTCGTCATCAGCCCGCGATTGCGGTATTCGGGGTTCGTCGAGACTCCGCCGATGCCCCCAACGCGTAAGCGAACGTCCCCGCACACAAACGTCATCGGGAAAATGCCCACGCAACTGACGATTTTCCCGTCCTCGATGGCGACGATGTTATTCGCCATATCTTTCCCGGTCGGCTTGTAGATATGGGAATAGTCCAGGTCCATACGGATTTTGAAAATGCCGTTCAGGAAGGACATCAGCTCCGGGTAATCAGCGAGGGTGGCTTTTCGGGGACAGGTCAACGAAGAATCTCCTTTGCCGCGCGGTGCCAGCGGCTTTCAAATGGGGGCGGGACGCCCCCGAGACGGCGGCGGCACACACGACTTTCGACAGCAGCGTGAGTGGAATCTCGACACCTGAACTGAGAACTTCGGGGATTAGCTTTTTCTTCCCTTCTTTCGGATTAACCCGCGGAGGACTCTGAGGTTCATCACGTCCTCCGCCATGTCCGGGCCCTTGGGCGTCTCAAGGACCATGGGGATATTCTCGAACCTCTCATCGTTCAGGAGAAGGCGGAAACCGTCCTCGCCGATGTGTCCCTGCCCGATGTGGGCGTGCCGGTCTATGTTCGAGCCGAGCTCTTTGACCGAATCGTTCAGGTGGAAGGCGCAGATGCGATCCAGCCCAACGAGCTTATCAAACTCCTTGAATGTCGCGTCATACGCTTTCTTCGTGCGGAGGTCGTATCCGGCGGCGAAGGTGTGGCACGTATCATAGCAGACGCCAAGCCGCTTTTTATCCTTAACCGCCTTGATGAGATAAGCGAGGTGCTCGAACTTGTAGCCGAGATTGCTCTTTTGCCCGGCGGTTGTCTCGAGAGCGATTTTGCCCCTATAGCCTTTCGTCTTAGCGAAGAGGGTGTTGAGAGCCTCCGCAATTCGCTTCAATCCTGCCTCTTCCCCGCTGCCGACGTGAGAGCCGGGATGTATTACTAAGAACGGCAGTTTTAGCTTCTCAGAGCGGTGGAGCTCGTCGAGCATGGCATTGACCGACTTCTCGTACAGCGCATCGTCCGGCGAAGCTAAGTTAATCAGGTAAGAGTTGTGCGAGAAGACCGGGTCAATTCCCGTTTCTTTCTTCGTCTCCTGGAACTTGTCCGCCTCTTCGTCGCTGATAGGTTTGCCGACCCACTGATTGGCGTTCTTCACGAAAATCTGAATTGTATCGCAGCCGATACTTCTTCCGCGGACGGGTGCGTTAAAAACACCCCCCGCGATAGACATGTGCGCTCCAAGTAACATGGCAGCCCCCTCCATGGTTTCTATTCTGGCAAATCGCAGACGAACAGAAGGAAATCACATGTTGCGGCTTCCTTCGGGCCGCGTCGCTGGCTGTATTTCTTCCATGACGATGCAGTTGTTCGGACAGACCTCCACGCAGAGGCCGCAGCCGACGCACTTGTCGTTCACGACGAACTCGTCGAGGACGCGGTCAATGGCGTCGTAGATGCACACCTTCTGGCAGATTCCACAGCCTACGGCACACCCGCAAGCTAAGCAGCGGCTCGCTTCCTCAACGGCTTCTTCTTCGGTGTAGCCGGGTTCGACTTCCTTGAAAGACGGAGTCACGATCTTAGAAGACAGCCTCGACGGTGAAACGCGCGACCTCCGCTCGAAACCGCGATTGAGGACCTCGATGGGATCAACAACTTCCTGCTGGCGCCCTTTCTCGGCCGGTGGCGGTTCTCCCTGAAGGTATGCCATGATTGCCTTCGCCGCCTCTTTGCCGTCGCGGATGGCTTCGATGACTTTCCCCGGGCCGCGAACTGCGTCGCCCCCCGCGAAGACGTTCTCACGGGTCGTCCTGAACGAACCGTCCACAACGATGCGCCCGTCCTGGGTCTCGATACCGGCATTCTCCGGCAAGAACGAGAGGTCCGGGGATTCGCCTGAGGCGAGAATGACCGTGTCCACGCCGATGATGAAGCTCCCGGCGATAGTTGGCAGGGGTTTGCGGCGGAAATCGGTGTCTTCCTCGCCGAGGGTCATCGTTTCGCACTCGATTGCGCGGGCGCGGCCGTTTTCGGAGAATATCCGCTTGGGATTGATGAGGTACATGATTTTGACGCCCTCCCGTTCCGCCTGGCGGACACGAGTGGGATCGGCGGGCATTTCCCTTGCCGTACGGCGGTACAAGATGTACGTCTCGTCGGCGCCGAGGCGGACCGCCGTTCGCGCTGCATCCAGCGCGCTATCTCCGCCGCCAATGACCGCCACGCGTTTCCCGAGGTTCGGTTTCTCGCCGTCGACGTTTACCCGTTTCAGCAGCGGGAGGGCGTGGATGACGTCCTCGAGGTCCTCGCCGGGGATACCGAGGGATTGCTCTTTATAGGCGCCCGTCGCGATGAAAACTGCGGCGTATTCGCCACGAAGAAGCTCGTTGAAGCTGTCTTTGCTTATCGCTGTCCCGAGCTGGAATTCCACCCCCGCTTCACGGATAATTTCCAACTCCGTGTTGAGAATTTCTCGCGGCAGCCGGAAAGGGGGAATTCCCGCGGCGAGCATCCCTCCCGCAACCGGAAGGGAATCGAATACGGTCACTGCGTACCCTTCCTTCGCGAGGTCGTGGGCTGCGGCGAGTCCCGCGGGTCCGGCGCCAATGATGGCGATTCTCTCCTCCCTGGCGGTTGGCAGGCTGTCGGCGGTTGCCTGCGGCTCTTCCGTGAGATGCTCTTTCTCCCAATCGAGGGCGAAGCGTTTCAGTTCAGCGATGGCGAGAGGTTGGTCAATGGTCGTCCGCGTGCATTTTTCGCGGCAGAGGATGCCGCAGATACGTGCGGAGGTTTCCGAAAGGGGATTCTTTGCGCGAATGATCTCAGCCGCTTCTGCAAACCGGCGCGCCGCAATCATGTTGATATAGCCCTGAACGCCGGTATTGATCGGGCAGCCGGATTCGCAGGGGGCAATTTTCCGAACGATGCGGGCTTTCACTTTCTGTCGCCGGTCCACGCTTTTGCCATCGAGGATTCGCGAACAGACCTTCCCGCGGAAATCCTCAAGTCTTTCGTATCCTTTCTCTTCCATGAAAGCGACCAGACCGGCGTTCAACTCCCCAAGAATCTCGTACCCATTCATCACGATGGCCGTGCACGTTTGAACCGTGGTCGCCCCGGCGAGAAGGTACTTCACCACATCTTCGGCAGAGGCGACGCCGCCCGAGGCGCTGATGTCCATCTTCACCTGCGGCGAAATCTCGCTGATCCAGCGGAGGGGGTATTGAATCGCCCACGGGCCGCCGTGCCCGGCGTAGGATTTGTGCATGATGGGCTGTTCGGACTCGAGGTCTATCTCGATGCCTGTCATCCGGTTGAACATTGTCACCCCATTGACGCCGATTCGCTCAAGCTCCCCGACAATGCCAATCGGAGAGGTGAGCTGGGGGCTGAGCTTCACAATGATGGGGATGCGAACGCTCTCCCGCACGAGGGACACGGCATCGAGCAACTTCCTCTCAATCTCACCGCCGTAAAACGTGATGGAGCCGTGGGGGCAGGAAACGTTCAATTCCAGCGCATCGGCGCCAGCTTGTTGCATCAGCCGGGAGTAACTCTCCCACGCTGGCTCGGTAACGCAAGCAATGCTGACAATGAGAGGAATGCTGACTCTCTGCTTGATGCGGCGAACCTCCTCCGCATGTTCCTCAGGTCCCCACTCGCTCGCCTGTTCGTACGAATAGAGCGTGAAAGAGCCGTGGCGTGGCAGGCCGCGATGAAGCACCTTGAACCGGGGAGTCGGAGACGTTCGACTCACCTCCACCTCAAAAAGAGATTTCATGACCGCGGCGCCGGCCCCGTTTTCCTCGGCTCGCGCGATGCGCTCAGCGTCCTTCGTGATGCCCGCCGATCCTGCGATGATGGGCGAGCGCAGCGTCAAACCAACGAACTTCGTGCTGATGTCTGGCATTCAGTCCTCTCCGAGAGAGATGGAGTCAAACCGATTCCGTTCCCAGGCAGATTTCCGCACAAAACCCGCAGAAGTCACGGGCAAGGATTCTATCAAGTATTGATTGTAGCATTGCCCGCCGCGCTTTTTCAACAGAGGGCTTGGGGTCAGGCGCCGGTGTATCCCTGTAAAAGGCAAACGGAGGAGGCGGGTTTGCATAAAAATACGGCACGGCGAAAAAGTGGGCCTTTTCGGGCCTTTCTGGGGTGAGGACTTGTGATGTAATTTGCTTATGGAGAAGGAGATAGGCTCTTGGACAGGAAGATGGGAAAAGGCCCAGCTGGCAGGGAGAAATCGCGGTTTCTCGCCCTTCCCGGTTGCGAAAAGAAAGGGTGCTCGTCGAGAATGGGCGGAGACTGCGAGCGAAATGTGCGCTGGGAGCATGTTGCGTTCCTATCATTGAGGATGAGTTGAAATGCATCTTTTTGACAGGATTATACAGGATTCTTGGTGTTTTGTCAATGAATGCGGCGGCGCTGCAGGGCTGGGTGTGGCCGTATCTAAGTGGTCCGTTTCATAGATGCGGTGAGGTATTTTCGGATGAATCCGCTGGTCGAGAAGCCCGGCTAAAGCCGGCTCCGGAGGACAAGCCGCAGGACTCTGATACCACCGCCTGAAGACGGTGGCTAAAGGACAATGCCGGCTGAAGCCCGGCAAGAGGCGAGAGTATTCAGAGTGGATCGTCGCGGTCTGTACCGTGATGCACCTCTGGTAACCGTATTTACGAAAGCATGTACTGAGGGGCAAAACTGGTGCAGGTAACGGCGCCCGGCCCAGGCGGGTTCGCCCTCTGTGCCCTGCGAAGAACAAACGAAGATTTTGACAAGATACACAGGATACACAGGATAATCCTGTCCGAATCCCCACTCTGCGTTCCTCCGCGTCCATCTGCGGTTCCTCCTTCCTTCTCCGTGCCTTTGTGTCTTTGTGGTTTTGCTTCCTCCCCAATCCGAAATCGTAGCGAAGAGGAATTAACGCAAAGGCGCCGAGGCGCAAAGAAGCCGCAATCGGCAGTCGAAAATCCCCCTTCGTGCCCTTCGTGGTTTTTTTCTTCTCTCCACCTCGCCCTCGGCGTTCATCTGCGTTCATCTGCGGTTCCTTTCCCTCTTTGTGCCCTTCGTGCTCTTCGTGGTTTTCCTTCCTTCGCTCTCTCTTCGGTGAGCCTTTCCCGCTTCAAAAAAACTCTCGCTTTTCCTTCGGCTATGGTAGAATGTTTGGCAAATCAACCTGTGTTTTGGACAACGTTGGCAGGTGATCCCTGCTTCAAGGGGGGCACGAAAATGAAGTCATTCGTTCTTTCGGCAATCCTTTCGACGGTGACCTGTGTCTCGGTGCCGGCTTCCGCCGCAACCCTGTACGTGGACGGTTCCGTCTCCTCTTCCGGCGATGGCCAGACGTGGCAGACGGCGTTAAAGACAATCCAGGAGGGGATCAATAAGGCAACCGCAGGGGACACTGTTGTTGTCGCCGAGGGCACATACGTCGAGAACGTGCAAATATGGAAGAACCTTGTGCTCACCAGCACAAACCCGCTGGACCCGGCAGTTGTTGAGAAGACCGTTATTGACGGCAACCAAGCGGACTCTGTGGTGAAGTTTGCCGGGACGCAGGACTCGAGCTGCATCGTTTGCGGCTTCACGATACGCAATGGCAAGGCTCAGGAAGGGGGAGGCATATGCGGCGCAGCGCCGACGGGCGGAACGACCTCGGCTGTCATCCGCTACAATGTTGTAAGTGCGAATACCGCCGGCCCCTCCGCGGGTTCTCCCACGTGTTATGGCGGGGGCATTGCGCATTGCCAGGGTGATATAGAGCACAACACGATCACTGAGAATCTTTCAGCGCATTACGGCGGGGGGCTGGCCTATTGCGCTGGGACCATAAGAGATAACCTGGTTTCCATGAACTCGGCAACTTCAGGCGGCGGAGGAGCAGCTGTGTGTAACGGAGACATTGTGCATAACCAAGTCAGGCAAAACACATCCTCTAATGGAGGAGGGGGCCTCCACGACTGCGACGGCACCGTCCGAAGCAACGTGATTTCGGGGAATTCGGCCCCAGAGGGGAGCGGGGGATTGTACTCGTGCGATGTTTTGATCGCAGGCAATGTTATCTCCGGCAACTTAGCAGAAAGGGGGGCAGGTGGTGGCATGGGGCGCTGCGATGCGGACATCCTCAACAATATCGTCGTCGGCAATTCAGCGCTATCCGGCGGCGGCCTGCATTCCTGTGGCGGGACGATCCGAAGGAGTGTGATACGCGGCAATGCTCTGATTGGAAACGCCGCGCGCGTTAGCGGCGGGGGGCTGTATGGATGCGACGGCATGATTCAGAACAACACAATTGCTCGCAACGTAGCGCAGGGGGGTATCAACCCATTCGGTGGAGGTATGGCATTCTGCAGTGGCACCATCGCCAACTGCATCATCTGGGACAACTCAGCCCAAGATGACCCGCAGGTGTCACGCTGTCCGTCTCCCTCCTACTCCTGCATCCAGGACTGGCACGGAGCCGGGGAGCGCAACATTGCCGATGACCCCCGATTCGCTGACGCCGACGGCGCAGATAACGACCCCGAAACGGGCGCGGATAATGATTACAGGCTGACGGATGAATCGCCTTGTCTGGAGGCCGGCAGGAATGAGGACTGGATGTGGGATGCTGCTGACCTCGACGGGAACTCGCGCATCTTGCCAGGGAATTCCGCCTGGAAGGTGGACATTGGGGCTTACGAATACGTGGCATCAAGCAACCAGTTCAGAGACTACATCCGAAAGAGAGATGGTGGCGTACAACTTATCTGGACAAGCCAGGAAGGTCGGACTTATGCCGTGTGGTCGTGTCCCAACCTGTTGACCGACACCTGGACTGAAGAGACTACTTTGGAATCCCAAGGCGTCGCAACTTCTTGGACCGACCTGCCGTCTTCGGCGAGCGTGAAGTTCTACAAGCTTGAGATGAGGTAGAAAGGCAATGACCAAGGTACCCGTTTTGCCCTTCGCCTTCTGTGCGGTATTCGCTATCGCGGGCGCACAGGCGACGACCTGGCATGTTGATGCGTCCGTACTTTCGTCAGGGGACGGAGGGTCCTGGGGAACGGCGCTCAAAACAATCCAAGAAGGTATAGACGCGGCGTCGGACCGTGACACCGTGGTCGTCGCGGAGGGCGTGTATGTCGAGAACATTAAGTTCAGAGGCAAGAACATTGTTCTACGGAGCACCGATCGTCTCAACCCTGAGACTGTTGCTGCAACGGTCATTCATGCCAAGTGGTCTGATTCCGTTGTGCAGTTCCAGGGGACGGAAGACGAATCCTGCGTCTTGTCCGGTTTCACGATTCGCAACGGCCAGGGAAGGTACGGTGGCGGTATCCGGGGAGGTAATTGGCTTAAGGAAGACGGCAGCCGCGCCATCATCGAGAATAATGTCGTAGCTGGAAACGACGCATTTGAGGGCGGGGGAATCTTGCAATGCCATGGCACAATCCGCAACAACGTGATTGTTCAGAACTCCACCTCAGGCTGGGGTGGCGGACTGCTTGAATGCAATGGCACCGTTGAGAACAATGTAATCTCCGGAAACACGGCCGAATCCGGTGGCGGGCTGTGCGGCTGCTACGGCACAATCAAGAGCAACCTGATTCAGAACAACTCAGCCCTGCGCTGGGGCGGTGGACTGGCCGGTTGCGGGGGGACCGTCCAAGACAACCTTATCTTACGAAACTCTGCCACGGGACCTTCCGCGCAAGGGGGCGGACTCGCCTTCTGCCATGGAACCGTCCAAAATAACACGATAACAGGCAACAGGGCGACATTTTACGGTGGCGGCCTGTATGAATGCACCGGGACGGTCCGGAACTGCATTCTATGGGCGAACACAGCTCGGACTGGCCCCCAGTTTGACGAGTCGAGTATCCCGACATATTCCTGTATCCAGGGTTGGGCGGGCGACTCGAAAAAATACCGAAACATTCCCGAAGACCCGCTGTTTCTTGACCCCGACGGGCCTGACAATAATCCCGGGACCCATGGAGGCAACGATTATCGGTTGGCCACAGCATCGCCCTGCATAGATGCGGGTTACAACGATCCTGCGCTCCCCGCCACGGATATCGCCGGCATGCATAGAATCATGTACGGCGGAAACAGCCTCACCGTGGACATGGGGGCGTACGAGTTTCACATCTGGCCGCCGACAGAGAATAGTCAGAGCGGCGAAATCACTCTCAAGTGGAGTAGCCTGGCGGGGAAAAGCTACTGGGTTTACCACTCCGGCGATATGGTCTCGTGGGACATTCTCACGGGCAATGTCCCTTCGGCGGGGGACACGGTGACGACGTGGATTGACTCAATGGGGCCGGCATTGCCCCCGGGCGTGCGAATACGCTACTACAAGGTCATGGAGAATCAGTAGGCGTCAGCGGGACCGTATGGGGGGGAGGTAGTGGCATCCCGCCTTTGGCGGGACCCGTGATTCATCATGGGCAAGATACCCATGCCACCTCGCGGGATCGTGGACAAGGCGAAAGATGAGGTCGCGCGTCCCGGGGCAAACCACTCAAATACAGCCACACCACCTGGGGTTAGATTTGCGCTTCTCGGCCTCGACTCAGCTTCTCGAAAAAAAACGTTTGCCTGGCCTGCTTGGCTCTGTTATACTTCGGTCGCGTTGGCGGGGAAGAGCCCTTGCCCACGCTTGAGAGCTGACCTCATTTTCCGTGAACAATGAGGGTGCTTACGGCCTGTGTCATGAAACAATTATTGCGCTCGCCCGCTTTTGGGCTGTCCTTGTGGCTTCCGACCGAGGAGGGGGAACCTGCTTTGCTCAGGTAGAAGACCGATGAGACACATTTCGGTCGGAGCGGTCACAATTGGGGAAGACAGCTCGCTGGCGCTGATCGCCGGACCCTGCGTCATCGAAGACGCGGAGGAGTGTTTCGGCATCGCCTCCCACCTGAAAAGCCTGTCGCAGCGACTCGGCATACCATTCATCTTCAAGGCATCCTACGACAAAGCCAACCGAACCTCTGCCGCATCGTACCGCGGCCCGGGACTCGAGAAGGGCTTGGAGATTTTGTCTGCAATCCGGGACAAACTATCCATTCCGGTGCTGACGGACGTTCACTGCCGCTTCGATGTCGAGGCAGTCGCACGGGCGGTAGATGTCGTTCAGATTCCCGCGTTCTTGTGCCGGCAGACGGACTTGGTGCAGGCGGTTGCCGAGAAGGCACAGGTGGTGAACGTCAAGAAGGGACAATTCCTTTCACCCTGGGAGATGAAAAACGTCATCGAGAAAATCGAAGCCGCTGGGAATCGAAGCATTGTCATCACAGAACGTGGCACGTCTTTTGGTTACAACTGCCTGGTCAGCGATATGCGGGCAATTCCGATTATGCAATCATACGGCTATCCGGTGATATTCGACGCGACGCACAGCGTGCAGCGACCGGGGGGACTCGGACACGCGTCCGGAGGGGACCGAGAATTTGTTTCTTGCCTGGCGCTCGCTGCGGTAGCCGCCGGATGCGACGGGCTGTTCTTAGAGGTTCACCCGGAACCGGGGCGTGCCCTCAGCGACGCCTCAAGTATGCTGCCTCTTGAAGAGCTTCCGGAATTGCTTGAGAAGGCCCAGGCCATCCGGAGAATCGTTCGTTCACGAATCAGTGCGGAGACAGAAGCATGAGAACGAAGTTAAGAGAAAGCGAGACTATCGTCATGGTGACGAAGAGACATCCTGTAACCATCATCTGGCTTTACGCGACGACGATAGCGCTTCTGGTGCTGCGGCTGTGGCTTCCTACGACGAGCCTCAGGTCCGTCGGGCCGTATGTCTGGTACATTATCATCGCGGTTGTCCTGGTTTCGATCGTCAAGACGTGGTCTCGCGAAAGGGACATCTGGGTGGTTACCGATCAGCGAGTAGTGGACGAGGCGGGGATTTTCACGATTCGCTCGATGGAATGCCCGCTCGACAAGATAACAAACGTTATGATAGCTCAGTCCGTCCCCGGTCGGATTCTCGGCTACGGCAAAATCCAGATTCAGACCGCGGGTGAGGCGGGGTTGAACGAAGTCGTGAAAGTGATGAGGCCGAGACTGTTTCGCAACGCCATCTTCGAGCAGCAGGAGCGCTCCCGCGAAAGAATGATGCAGCGGCGAGCCGAAATGGAAGCGCAACAGCCTGCCGAAGAGGAAGATATGAAGGAATGCCCCTTCTGCGCCGAGAAGATACGCGCTAAGGCGGTCATCTGCCGGTTCTGTAACAGGGAATTGCCCCCGAAACAATGAGCGGCTACGTCTGTCCCCATCCAAACATTCCTCGCACGAGGCCGAGAGGTCTATCCCATGAAATATGAGACGATTCGGAGGGATTTGGTGCGCTTCGGCAGAAGGATTGCTGATAAAGATTTGGTGGTTGGAGCCGGCGGCAACATCAGCGCCCGCTCGCGGGATGTCATGCTCATCAAAGCGAGCGGCGTCGCCTTCGAGGAGGCGAAACCGGAAGATTACATTCCCGTTTCCATCGCCACAGGCGAGCTTCTCGAAAAGGGGCGAAGGCCGAGTTCGGAGCTGCCGATGCACCTTGCTTGCTACCGCACGAGGGAGGACGTTCGCGCCGTCGTTCATACGCATTCGCCTTACGCGACGGGCGTTGCCAGCGCCGGGGTGACCCTTCGCCCCATATTTCCGGACTTTGTAGCGGTCATTGACAGCGAGGTTCCGACGCTTCCGTTTGTGACGCCGTGCGGAGAAGAACTCGCGGAGGCGGTCTGTAGTGTCATCGGGAAGGCAAACGCGGCTCTTCTATCAAATCACGGGGTGGTCGCCGTTGGCGAGAACCTGAAAGAAGCCTTTTACAGAGCGTTTATCATTGAAGAGGCGGCCCGAGCGCTCGTCGCGGGGACAGTCCTCGGCAAGGTGCGTTTTCTCAGCGACGAAGAAGCGGCTCGAATCCGCGGGTTAGAGAAAGTGCAGTATCGGATGAATGTATTAAAGAAAAGGAAGTGATCCCCCCGCCGCACGGCATGATGCGCGGCAAATAACGAACGGGGAAGTGGTGGTACTCAGAGGCTCAGGAGATGCAGAAGAAGAAAAAACCCGAAAGCCCGAAACCCAGAAAGGTGTGGGAAATTGACCCCGCCACGAAGATTCACGAGGACCATAACCGCGACCAGCGGCACAAGGTCAGGGAAAAGCTGCGCAGGGGCACCTGGGAAGAGGTAGAAGAACAAGAGTAACCGTCGCGTCGCCCTGAGGGTTGCGCCGCGCTCCCAAGCTGGGGAGTTCGGCTACTCCTCCGCCATGCTTTTCCGGAGGACATTGGGGAACGGACTATTTTTCGACGGGGAATTTAGCTCAGCCCTTCAGTACGACTCACTTGGGCGGGCGGTCTTTGGACTCCAGCTCCAGGAGTTCCTCGATGAGCTTGGCGGCGTCGCCTTTTTCTTTCAGGAGAATGCGGTAGTTCTGGCAACGGGAGAGGTAGTCTTTGGCAATGGAACTGTCGGGATCGAGGGCGAGAACCCGCCGAAACGTGTCTTCGGCTGCATCAATCCGCCCCGCCTCGTAGCAGAGCCTCCCAATGGAGATGAGCGCGGCCACTCTATTACCTGCTTCCAATTCCGGGGGCGGCTCTTCGCGTGGCATCTCGGCAAGAACATCCGGAATGACGAGAGGCGGCTCCTCCGGCGACTCGGCTTCGACGACCTTCTCCACGGGTGGCTGCTGGCGCTCCTCATATTTGGAAATCTCCTCTCGCACGAGCCGAGCGATTTTCTCCATATCGTCCGAAATCCGCCAGAGCGGGCCGCGCAATCGGGTCGGAACGAGAAGGACCGTGCCGGTCGGTTCGTGCATAAATGGCTCGATTGTCCATTGACCTCCCTCACGATAGGAGTGCAGCCGGACCAAAGCGTATTTTTCACGCTCGCCGAGAGAGTATGGATGGCGAACGGTCATCAGGGCGTAAACGACGGCGTGGTCGCTGGAAATCTCGTGCTGGTCGAAAACGGACACGAGGACGCGAGTCTCGGCGCCGCTTCCACTGCCGAGTAAAGCAGGGATTTCGTTGTTGCGAAGGGACACGAAAGCGGGATAAGGGATGGCCTTTTTTGCCGTTGCCGTCAGCAGGTCGTAGAGCTCCCTTTGCATGGAGGGTTGGGTGATGTTCCTCAGGTAGTACGTTACAACTTGTTCCGGGGGAATGGATTCGGGTGACGGCGGGCGAACAAGGAAGCAGCCGGTCGTTCCCAAGACTAACAGCACAACGGCGATGCAGTGCTTTGACACATTGAGGGGTCGGAGAGTTGTACAGGGGATGACTCGTCCATGCGGCAGGGTGTCACGTCCCGCGCGACGAGAATGCTGACAGCGGATCGAAGGGCAAATCCTCATTCCGGAACTGCTGGCGGAAGAGGCTATTCGCAGGCGATTACCCGCTCGATGCTCCCGAGGCGAAGCCGAATGCTCTCTTTGCCGATTTCGACGACCTTGATGCCGTTGATCGAATCGCCGACCTTCAGAGCCTTGCCGTTGATCAGAGCCTCCGGCGAAGCCGGGTCAAACCACATGATGCCCTGGAGCGTGATACCCGCGAAGGGGTCAGGCGGCGGAGCCACGGGCGGCTCAGTTGGCGGAACAGAGCCGACGATCGCATCCGGCGAAGTCTCACCGGCCGTTCCCGAAGGTGGCAGCACTGCTCGCGTCGGCCCTTCCAGTGGCGGCATAGGGGCTGGCTGCGTCGCGGTCGTTTCACCGGGCTTGACCCTGGTGAAATTCGCCACCGGGGGCGATTCCGCAACACCTTCCGGCGCAGTCAGTTCCGGTTGCTGTCCTTCCCCGGGAAGAATGGTCTCTTCTTCCGTTTCCGGGAGGGAGGCGACCTGCGCGGCGGCGTCTTCCTGTGGCTTGCCTGACAAAAACTCCGTATAGAGCATCGCGGCGCCGATGATCACACCCCCCGCAACAAGCACCACCCCCGCCAGGCTGATCCATCGCCCAGCGGCTCTGTCCTTGGGTATTGTGATGCTCGGGTCATCGAGGGATACAGGAACGATTTCCTGAACCTCTTCCGGTCCAACCTCCTTTTGTCTCTTTTTGAGTGCTTCCGTGATTGTGCTCACGTTGCTCTCCTCCGCTCGAACTGGACACGGACCCCCCGAGCAACGCAGCGTTAGTAAGCGAGAAGCGTGCCATTTTTGCGGTCACGCCTGACTTACCTGCCTCCTTATTTCCAGCAATTCCTTCATGACAGAGAAATGGTTTTCGGCGAACTCGGTTGTGCCGAAAGAGTCGTGAAGGCGGCGATAGAGCCTGAAGAGCCTGTCGTAAGTGGCTTTGTTTTCGGGAATTGGCTCGTAAGAAGTGTCTTTCAAGCCGCACATGAGCTCCTGGGCGTCCTCGACCTTCGCGAAAGCCCCCGCCGCGACGGCGCCGAACATTGCGGTTCCGAGCGCGCAGGTCTGAGCCGAACGGGAAACCTTGATGGGTCTGCCCATGACATCGGCATGAATTTGCATCACATAAGGGTTTTTCTCCGCGAGGCCCCCGCACGTGACGACCTCATTTACCTCGACTCCGTATTCTATGAATCGTTCCATGATAACACGGGCGCCGAACGCTGTCGCCTCGACCAACGCTCGGAAAACATCCTCCGGGCAGGTGTGAAGGTTCAAACCGAGGATCAAGCCGCTGAGGTTCGGGTCAACGAGGACGGTGCGGTTGCCGTTGTGCCAATCGAGGGCGAGGAGGCCGGACTGGCCGGGGCGGAGTTTCGCTCCCTTTTCGCTCAGAACATCGTACACGGTATCTTTTGCCTCTCTCATCAAAGAGGCGATCTTCTCGCCGTCGAGACCTCGGCCAAACGATGTCCGAGGCAGAATGTTCTCGAGCGGCCACCGGACATCGTCCCTGTACCAGGCGTAAATGTCTCCGACTGCGGACTGGCCGGCTTCCAATCCGATGCATCCGGGGACAATCGAGCCGTTCACCTGGCCGCAAATGCCTTTGATTGCCACATTCAGTCTTTCGGGACGCACGATCATCATGTCGCATGTGGAAGTACCCATGATTTTGACGAGCGTTCCCTCGCGGATGCCGGCTCCGACGGCGCCCGTGTGTGCATCGAAAGCTCCCGCCGCGACGGCGATCCCCTCGTTCAAGCCGAGCTTTTTCGCCCATTCCCGGCAAAGACCGCCGACTTTTTTATCCGCGGTGTGCGTTTCTTTGTAAAGCTTAGCGACGATGCCATCGAGTCTTTTGTCCACGCGCGAGAAAAACTCCTGCGGCGGAAGGCCGCCCCACTCGGCGTTAAACATCGCTTTGTGCCCGGAAGCGCAGCGGCTGCGGATGACTTTCTTGGGATCGGTCTCGCCGACGAGCAGAGCGGGCATCAGATCGCAGTGTTCGACGAAGCTTGCCGCGGCGGCAAAAACCTCCGGGTCAACCCGAGCCAGATGAAGTATCTTGGAGAAGAACCATTCGGACGAATACGTCCCGCCGCAATACTTCGTGTAGTCAACGGACTCCTTTTTCGCGCGGAGAGTGAACTCCGCCGCCTCGGCAAAACTCGTGTGGTCTTTCCAGAGCCACGCCATCGCGTTCGGGTTGCTCTTGAAGTTCTTGCTGAAGGAGAGCGGTTGGACTGACTGAGCGACCGGAATCGGCGTGCTGCCAGTGGTGTCAACGCCTATCCCGATTACGTTCTCGGCGACTTCCTTCGGATTCGGGCAGGCATTGAGCGCCCCCTTGACGGAGGCTTCAAGTCCCTCGATGTACTCCATCGGGTCCTGACGGGCGAAATTCGGGTCCCCCGGCTTCACGATGATGCCATCTTTTCCGCGAGTGTACTCGTGGACGTACGTGCCGACTTCGTCCCCATTGCTGAGGTCCACAATGAGGGCGCGGACCGAATTGGTCCCGAAATCGAGTCCGAGAGCATACTTTTTCTTTTCCATCGCCTCCCTTTCACATGACACTGAATTTATGTATGACTTTTATTCACAAATACGGCGACGAACCTTCAGAGAGTGCGGCGGGTGAATCCTGCCGGGTGCGCCGACCGTCCGTGCCGGACTTTAGCCGGCACTACCCTTTAGCCACCGCCTTCAGGCGGTCGTACAGGGGGCCGCGAGGCTCACGGACCCAGCCGGCTTCAGCCGGGCTTCTCGATGACCGGATTCATCCCGGAATACGTCACCGAATTTATGAAATGGAGCACTTTGAAACAGGAAGATGGCTTTGCTGCGGCAACTTCCGCACAAGTCAACCTACCACAAGGCTGAACAGTTGACAAGGCGCGAAGCCGGGCAGCAGCGATTCCGAAGGTTTTGATTTGGAAGGGTCGGACGGGGAGAGAATTGGTGGGTGTAAGGGCAGTACGCAGGCAGGGATGAGGGTTGGAGCAATTCAGGAGAGGAGATTCTGGGCTTGAGAGGGAAACGGGGGTAGAG
>JAUYEE010000314.1 GCA_030691545.1 bacterium
CACCGGCCGCGGGAACAACCGATCAAGGATGCCCCGTCGCTGGCGTTTCTCCATGCGCTGTCTCAATTCCTGAATGAAAACAGCGGGCGGGTCCATTTCCTTGAACTGGCCGAGCAGAGAAATAGTCCGGCGAAGCGCCTGTGCTTCTTTTTGGCACAGCGGGCATTCGCTGAGATGCTTCTCGATGGTCTGCCGCTCGGCAGCTTCCAGTTCATCTGCCGCGAACGTATCTAAGAGTTGTTGAACTTCCCTGCACTCCATTTTTCACTACCTCCCAGTCGGAGCTTTTCTGCGTTGTAACGCCGCCGTCTCGGCGGCAGTCCCGAGGGCGTCTCGCCCTCGGAATCGGGGGCAGGATGCCCCCGAGACAGCCGGCAAGATGCCGGCGATACAGCCCTCGCCGGGTCGCCCTACGATTCAGCTCTCGACCATATCCGCGAGGAGCTTCCTGATTTCCGTCCTCGCTCGATGCAATCTCGATTTGATTGTCCCTTCGGCACATCCGAGCAACTTCGATATTTCCGTATATGTCATGCCCTCCATGTGCCGCAGGACCAGCACCTCGCGGAATTCCGTGGGGAGTTGGTTCAGCGAATCTTCGATTCTCGTCTGGATTTCCTTCCGCCGTATCTGCGTCCCGACCGAAAGCGCCTCGTCGGGCACTTCCATCGGACCGCTGTCCGGGTCCCGCCCAGGATTGTCGAGCGAGACCTTCGTGAACTCGCCTCGTCTCTTTTTCCAGCGATACCGATTTCGAGCCAGATTCAGCACGATCTTGTAAAGCCACGTTTTGAAAGAACAGGTCCCTTTGAACCGCTTCAGCGACTTGTGAACGCGAATGAACGCCTCCTGGGCAAGGTCGTTGGCGTCCTCGTAATCGCTCACGAACCGGTACGCCAAGTTGAACGTCATCCGGTGATGCCGCAGAACCAGGCGGTTGAACGCTTCCTCGCTTCCCGCCAGGTGTGCCGCGATCAACTCGGCATCGCGCTCCTCTTCCGGAGCGGCGTTGGCGTTTTCCTTGTTGCTTTCCGTTAGTTTAGACACCGAGAATTTCGCCTTGTTCCCGAAGTCCGGCGTTTTTTGCAGACACTTTACCTGCCTGTCAAAAGGGTCGTACCATCTCTATCATTTACTCCATCCTCGATGACTTTTCAAGCTCGATGGATTCCCTCTTGCGAATGCGTGGGTGGAATGATGGAGAATGGTGGCAGTAAACTTGGGTGGACGAATGCCTTCAGACGAGGTTCTCCGGCGGCAGGTTACCCGCCTCCTCGCGCCGCTTGCGGAGGACTTCGCGGAGCCTCTGCTGCTGCATCCGTTCTCTGAGGTCGGAAATCCACAACACCCCAAAACTCGCGCCGACGAAGCCGACACCAATGCCCCACCAAAACGGAATCCTCGACCACCTCTGAAGGAGTTTTCTTCTGGCAAGGATAGCCTTTGGAACAAGCTCGGCACGAGGCCCGACGTACTGCTCGATCGGGGCCTGAGCGTGATCAAATAGGGGACCGAAGCGGTTACGATACCACCGTCCGCCCCGAACAATCTCAGCTTCTCCCAACCCCCGGTGGAGTTCCCCGAGCACGCGATGCGCCTCTGTCAACCCCGGCTCCTTATCGAGCACCCTTTCGAGCGCCTTGGCCGCTCTTTTGACGTTCACAGCGGCGTGTGTTGGATTCGCCCAGTGGTGGCCACCTTCCTGAATCGCATAGTCGGTCAGATCAGCCCGAGCCACGTCCAATATGGCCGTGACCTTGTCCATCACATCCATCAGCCTTAAGGTACGGGCGAAATCGGGGTGATCTCTGCACAGGTCACCGTAGGACAGCTCCGAGGCAAGAGAAATCAGTAAAAGTATGCCTGCAATGACCAGCGGCGACAGTGCCACCAGGGCATTGATGTCCCAGACGCGTTCTTCGCGCTGCAACCATTCTTTGGATGTTTTGCGAGTCCTCATCTGCGTTTCCCCGCGTTCTCGCTTTGAGCCTTCTCCAAAACTCCGTGCTGTTCCGCCGTTGGTTCACCGCGTCGGAGGCGGAACCTTAGTGGTCCGTTTCATAAATACGGTGACGTATTTTCGGATGAATCCGCTGGTCGAGAAGCCCGGCTAAAGCCGGCTCCGGTGTCAAAACCCGCAGAAACGCGACCACCCGCTGAAGCAGGTGGCTAACGAGAATGTGCCGGCTGAAGCCCGGCACAGGCCGTCAGCGCAGCCGGCCTGATTCATTAGCGAGACGGTGTGACGGTTCGTCACTGTATTTATGAATATCTGCACTTAGCTTGTCCCGAGCATGAACCACTTTCGATCATGCTCCGTCAGATTCTTGCGGTTCTCACTGCCGGTCCTACGAGCAAGAAAACTCCGCATCATCCTGCCATAGTATTCTCCCGCATCCTCGTTCCTGGTGAATTTCACTTTGATGCCGGGGATGATTTCGACCTCGTCGCCAGCCCTCTGCACGGAGGGCTTATGAATGAAGCCGAAATACACGCCAACGCCGATGAGACAAATCGCGACAAAGATGAGTACATTTTTCACCCCATTCACCTCCTCTTGAAAGACCTCGCGCAGATAGAATCAACCGCCTGAGACATCTCCTCTGATCCCAAAGATTTTTCATCGCGAAGGGCGCAGCCCCATCGCATAGCTCTCAAGGAGCCAGGCCAACCTCCCAAGCTGGATCACCTCCCTTTTTGTTAATTATACCACTCGTTCCAGCGGCAAGCACGAACATGTGTGCGCCGGGTGCGGGTGCGCCTGAGTGGTGGGCCTTGGGCTGTTGGCCCGCTGGCAGGCCAGAAGTAACGCCGCCCCGCCAGGGCGGGGCAGTCGTGAGGGCGTCCCGCCCTCACATGGCAAGCACCCTGTTTCACCCTGCCGAAGTCGAACCGGGGGCAAGATGCCGGCGTTACAGAGAGTCGCCCCCGAGTGGCCCTGGACTCAGCACCCCCGTCACAGGCAAATCCCGGCGGCATGTCCCATTCCAACGTAGCCGCACCCGTGTGGCTGTATCTGAGGGGTAAAGCTCGTACAGGTTACGCCGCCCCGCCCAGCGGGGTCCCCCTCTGTGCCCTTCGCGTTCTTCGTGGTTACATCCATTCCCGCGACCCAGTGAGACCGGCTCAGGTGATCCCCACGTGTCGTTCGTTGTGAGAAGAGAGAGCCCTTTCACCACGAAGAGCACGAAGAACACGAAGGTCCGGGAAGGAACGGATTTTTGGACCATTGTGGGCGGCCCGACACGCTGCCAAGAAGCTGGCTGCCCGGCTGACTCGGTTTGTGAGTCGTGCGGACCATTCCCGCTCGCGGGGCCTGAGGGTGGCGGATGCAAAGAAGAAGCTTGACAAGGGAAAACACAAAGGGCACTATCAGGAATAATTCTTATTATGAAAAAGCAAACGAACAGCCTCAGCCGACAGATGCCGCGCATGACCCGGCAACGGCAGGTCATCCTGGAGGAACTGGGCAAAGTCAAATCGCATCCCACGGCGGATGAAATCTACCGCAAGGTGCGACGACGTTTGCCCCGGATTAGCCTCGGGACAGTGTACCGCAACCTGGAGATTCTCAGCGATTGCGGTTCGATATCGAAACTCGACCTGGCCGGAAGGCAGCGTCGCTTCGATGGAGACCTAACTCCGCATTATCACGTTCGTTGTGTCCAGTGCGAGCGCGTCGAGGACGTGAGGGCTGAGCCGCACACAGAACTTGAAAAATCTCTCACGGATGCAACGGGTTATCGAATTATCGGGCACAGACTGGAGTTCATCGGAATCTGTCCCAGGTGCCAGAAACGGTCGCACGCCACCGGACGGCGGGCTGCGGCTTGTGGTTAGTGCTCCGTTTTCGTGAATTCGGTGACGTGTTTTTCGGATGAATCCTGTCATCGAGAAGCCCGGCTAAAGCCGGCTCCGGCCGACAAGGTTCGTTTCTCCCATACCACCGCCTGAAGACGGTGGCTAAAGGGGGATGCCGGCTGAAGCCCGGCAAAACAGGGCGTTGTTCAGGCTGAGTCGTGGCGGTCCGGACCGTGGTGTGGGACACGTGACTGGATTTGTGAGAGTCTGTACTTAGGCTTGGTGAAGAACAATAGAACGACGTTCCTGATTCCGGGATCAGCATGCCTGAAGAAGCAGGCTCCTTATGGACATGAAAGAAGACAAGGAGATGATTGAAATGCACGACATGACGGCGAGCAATCTGAGGAGTGCGTTTGGAGGCGAGTCCATGGCCCACATGCGATACGGGGTCTGGGGCGCCAAAGCTCAAGAGGACGGATTCCCTAACGTGGCGCGCCTGTTCCGCGCCATCGCTTATGCCGAGGAGGTGCACGCCTCCAACCATTTTAAGGCGATGGCGGATGTTCCCGGCGCCTTTTTGGTGGCTTCTATGGCGGGATATGGTCTGGGGACGGCCTCCGAGAACCTGGAGGGCGCCATCGAGGGCGAGACGTTTGAGATCAGCGAGATGTACCCCGTGTACAAGCAGACCGCGGACTATCAGGGCGAAAAGGGAGCCGCGCGCAGTTTCCATTACGCTCTCTCGGCGGAAAGAATCCATGCGGCGATGTATCAGGAAGCCAAGCAGGCTGTAGACGGCGGCAATGACATCGAGCTTGGAGACGTGCAGATATGCGGCGTATGCGGCTACACGACGGAGGGTGAGGTGCCGGACAAATGCCCCGTCTGCGCGGCAGCGCGAGAGCAGTTCCGAACGTTCGCCTGAAACGCCTGCTGCTATTGGGCAGCGATCTCCCGTACAACTGAAAACGCGGTGAACGAGAGGCCGCTACGGTAGATGTCACACTGTCTCGAAGGCGGCAGAGAGGCGCCCGGTTCGTTGCGGGTTCCCTGCAAAGTAATCGTTGACTTTGCCCGGGGGTTGATTGATTATTTTAACATCTATTGGGGGTGGACCACCTAATGTGGCAAAGAAATAGCGAAAGCGGCGCCCCGTCTACCCGGCGTGCGAAGGGTCTTGATTTTTGCCTGGGTGAGAACTCCGCGTCCATGCTCTCTTGACAAACGAGCGAGATTCCAGACTCTTTCCCGGCAACTTTTTCGACGCGTTCGGGAACCAAATCGCCGTCTGTGGCATTTTCCCGAGAAGATAGATAGCTTGACCGAGAACCGGCTTTCGGAAAGGAGGTGCGAAAGTGGCTCAGTTCATCAATCCGTTTGCAGGAGTTGTCCCGGGTCGGAAACTGACCCTCAGAGAGTTGTGCCGCGCGCTGCGAATGGCTCTGGCGGCGGAGGAAGAGGCAGTCCATCTTTACGAGGCGATCGCGGATGTAGCCGGCAACGAACTGGCGAAAGCAGTCTTGCAGGATATTGCAAACGAAGAGCGAGTACATGCCGGCGAATTTCAGCGAGTGCTCAGCATCCTCGTGCCCGATGAAGACAAATGGCTGGGTGACGGCGCCGCGGAAGTAAACGAAATCGCGGAGGCCCTCGGGAAGGAAGCGCCTCCTGCCTCGGAAGGAGGAGAGGTGCCGACTGTGGGCAACCTGAAAGAATGAACTTTATCCCATTCGATTTGCTTCGAGTGACAACCTCGACAAGCGCGCGGGCAAGGTCCCACCGAGCAACGCAACATCGTGGAGTTGGAGGAAACGCTAATGTCTGATAAGTTCTTGCATCGTGACGATGCCCCATTCAGTGAGAAGGTCTGGGAGAAAATAGACCAGGCAGTCGTCGAGGCGGCAAAAGGCCAATTGTCCGCTCGGCGCCTCCTGCGCACCGAAGGCCCCTATGGCCTTGGATTCAAGTCCTTGCCGGGCCCCGACCGAGAGATTGCGGAGACCGCCGGGGAAGGCGTCACTCTTGTAGCCAGCTCGGCCACCCCGGTCGCGGCCATCCAAAGCGCGTTCACACTGTCTGCCCGGGACGTGGCTGCTTTTGAGGAGACCGGCTTGCCGCTCGACCTCCGGGCGGCAGTGGCGGCGGCACTCTCCTGCGCCAGGCAGGAGGACGCTCTTCTGTTCTCCGGAGCCAAGGCGCTGGGGGTGGAGGGGCTGCTGACGGCGAAGGGAACGCAGAGCCTGAAGCTCAAGCCCTGGGACGAGGTTGGCGCCGCGGCGAACGACCTGATTCAGGCGGTGACCGTCCTGGACAAGGCCGGATTTCACGGCCCATACGCTCTGGCCCTTACGCCGTCGCTTTACAACCTCCTGTTCCGGCGCTATCCCCAGGGGGACGCGACGGAGATGGAGCACGTCCGGACCATAGTCTCCGACGGGGTCGCGAAGGCCCCGGCCATAAACGCGGGTGGTGTTCTGGTCGCTTCCGGGCGGCAGTTCGCCAGCATCGTCCTCGGCCAGGACCTCATGACAGCCTTCGTGGGGCCGAGCGGCCGCGATTACGAGCTCGTTGTCTCGGAAAGTCTGGCGCTTCGACTGGCGGAGCCAGCGGCTGTGTGCGTGCTGAAGTAGGGGGGGGAGTCAACCCGGGCGGGTTGCCCTCATGAAGGAGCGGTCGCGCCCGGGGCAGGCTGCATAACGGATTGTGGCCGTGGATAACGCCTTTTTCTGCGGGCGAAGTCGCGGGTTAGGCTGACGGCAATCCCCGTGCGGGGGCTGCCATGAGGTGGCATGGGCATCTTGCCCATGATTCACGGGCTGGAAGCCCGTGCCACACTTCCTCCGAACTCCCAGGCGGGAAGAAAAAGAGACAAACTGGGGAACAAATCGGCCAGTTGATTAGTTTACCGAAAGAAGGCTGAATGTCGTTGCTCCTCTGGGTGGGGGCATCCAAGGCGCATCTATTGACGGCTGGAGTCCGTGGTGGGCGCTTCCCGCCGAGGCGAACTACAGCCAAACTGGAAAACGGAAAATGGAAAAATTCGACTCTGTGGATGACCTCATGGATTTCGCTGTGGCAAAAGAAGAGGAGTCGGCTTGCCTTTACACGAATCTCGCGCAGCGCATGCAGAAGCTGCACATGCGCCAGGTCTTCCAGGAGTTCGCGAGGGAAGAATTAGGGCACAAGGCGAAGCTCCTTGCTGTGAAGCGAGAGAAGCTCCTGGCTCCCGTGGAACAGAAAATCCAGGACTTGAGAATCGCAGACTACCTGGTGGATGGCGAGGTCCGGGACGATATGGACTATCAGGGCGCCCTGGTGCTCGCCATGCAAAAGGAAAAGGCGTCTTTCAAGCTCTATACGCACCTCGCGGCGGCGACCGACAACGTCAGGCTTCGTGCGACACTTCTGAACCTCGCCCAGGAAGAGGCCAAGCACAAGTTGCGATTTGAGCTCGAGTACGACGAGGTTATTCTGAAGGGGAATTAGACTGCAAGGGAACGGAATACTTCGGGAACGGGATGCCTTTTGCATCTCAGCAGCAGGTGAAACAGATGGCTTACAGAATAATCATCGGAGCCATTCTCGGCGGTGGGATTGGCGGCGTGGCAGGACATCTTCGGCGATGTGTGAGCGGCGCCTGTCCGTTAACGAGTAGTCCGATCGGCGGAGCAATTTTGGGAGCGCTTATCGGCGCATTGGCGGCGTCGGCGCTTCAGGCGCCGGCGAGCGACAAGGAGGATTCTATGAAAGAACGAGCAGGTCTCGTAACCATGAAAGGCAACCCACTCACGCTGCTGGGAAACGAGGTGAAGGCGGGCGATAAGGCACCCGATTTTGTCGCCCTGGACACGAGCTTATCGCCTGTGAGGTTCTCTTCATTCCGGGGCAAAGTCTGCATTCTCTCATCCGTGCCTTCTCTCGACACACCCGTGTGCGACTTAGAGACCCGCCGATTCAACGAGGAGGCAGGAAAATTAGGAGAGGACGTGGTGGTCCTGACGGTCAGCATGGACCTCCCCTTCGCTCAGAAACGCTGGTGTGGAGCGGCAGGTGTGACCCGAGTGAAGACCCTTTCAGACCACCGCGACGCCTCGTTCGGCATGGCGTACGGCGTGCTGATCAAGGAGCTTCGCTTGCTGGCCCGGGCGGTCTTCGTTGTGGACCGGCAAGGAACAATTCGCTACGTGCAATTGGTGAAAGAGGTGTCAAGCGAGCCGGATTACGACGCGGTCCTCAAGGCCGTTCGCGGCTTGATTTGAGCTTTCAGACGGCGATGGCGCCTCCAGAGTCTTGGCGTCCGTGGCGTCTCGGCGAGAAGAAGCCACAGGAGGCCTCTTGCAAAGGGGCAAAGAGCGCCAAGGCCAATCCTCATGTTCTCGTTGCAGGACGTTGCGCAAACCAGCTATGAAACATGCCTTTTCGGCGATTGCGGTTGCTACATTCTCAGGGGTCTGCCTCGGCGCGGAAGCTCCGAAGGAGCCAGCCTCTCCGATTAGCAGCGAGACAGAGCTCTGCTTGGTCTGCCACAACTCTGTCAGCCCTGGGATCGTCGCCGATTGGAGACGAAGTCGTCATGCTCGGGTTACCCCCGCCGAGGCGATGAAAAACAAACCCCTTGAACGACGAGTCTCCGCCGCGGAAGTTCCGGAGCATTTGGCGAACGTCGTGGTTGGCTGTGCGGAATGCCACAATCTTTCCCCCGAGAAGCACAAGGACACCTTCGATCACGGCGGCGAGAGAGTCCATGTTGTCGTGACGCCAGCGGATTGCGCAACGTGTCACCCGACCGAGGGGACGCAATACGGGCAGAACCTCATGTCCCATGCGCACGTCAATCTCCGCAACAACCCCGTCTTTAATTCGTTAGCCCATGCCACAAACGCCGTCGTAGCCCTCGAAGACTTGACCACCACTCTCCCCCCGGTGGACGACGAGACGGGCAATGACTCCTGTTTTTACTGCCACGGGAGTTCCGTCGAGGTCAAGGACACCGTCACCAGGGACACCGCTCTCGGCAAGATGGAGTTCCCCGTCCTTTCGGGGTGGCCGAACCAGGGAGTGGGCCGGCTGAATCCGGACGGCACGATGGGCTCCTGCGCGGCCTGCCACACACGGCATCGCTTCTCCATTGAGATGGCGCGCAAGCCCCACACCTGCTCCGAGTGCCATAAAGGTCCCGATGTGCCTGCCTTTGCGGTTTACATGGTTAGTAAGCACGGGAATCTCTTCGCGACTCACGGTGACGAGTGGACTTTCGACTCTGTTCCCTGGGTTATCGGGGATGACCTCACCGCCCCGACCTGCGCGACCTGCCATGTCAGCCTTACGGTGACGCCTGGCGGCGATGTCGTCGCGGAGAGAACTCACCAGATGAATGATCGTCTGGAATGGAGGCTCTTCGGCTTGATCTACGCCCACCCCCATCCGAAGGCGCCCGACACAACCATCATCAGGAACCGAGCCGGCCTCCCTTTGCCGACGGAGCTGACCGGTGAGCCGGTCGCGGAATTTGTGATTGACGAGGCCGAGCAGGCCAAGCGAAGAAAAACCATGGAGGGGGTCTGCCTTGCCTGCCACAGCACCGGTTGGGTGGAAGGGCAATTTGCTCGCCTGGAGAACACCGTCAAGACCACCAACGAGATGACGCGGGCCGCGACAAAGGTCATGCTCACCGCCTGGGAGAAGGGCGCCGCCAAAGGACTCGCGGACAACGACAGCCTTTTCAATGAAGCTCTCGAGAAGAAATGGGTCGAACAATGGCTCTTCTTTGCGAACTCCACGCGCTTTGCCTCGGCAATGATGGGCGCGGACTACGGTGTGTTCGCGAATGGGCGGTGGTATCTGAGCAAGAATTTTCAAGAGATGCTTGATTGGCTGAAGTTCAAGATCGATGCAAAAGAGGAAGAGATGAGGAAATAACGCAGGGCGACAGGATGCGACTGCTGGAACTGGTGGTTCTGCCACACTAAGCTCTGGAAGGAGGGTGAGGCAATGACTGAAAGACTGCAAATCTACAAATGCGAGGTCTGCGGGAACATTGTCGAGGTGCTTCACGTGGGCGATGGGCAACTCGTCTGCTGTAACCAACCCATGAAGCTTTACCGGGAGAACACGGTTGACGCCGCGAAAGAGAAGCATGTTCCGGTAATCGAGAAAACGGAAGGCGGCTTCAAGGTGAGGGTTGGCAGCGTCCCCCACCCGATGGAGGTGAAGCACTACATCGAATGGATCGAATTGATCGCTGACGGAAAAGCGTATCGCCAATTCTTGAAGCCCGGCGAGGCCCCTGAAGCGACGTTTACCCTGAAGGCGGAAAAAGTCACCGCGAGGGAATACTGCAATCTGCACGGCCTGTGGAAAGGAGAACTCTTATGATCAACGAAAAGGTAAGGAAAGCCATCAACGAGCAAATAAAAAACGAGCTGGAATCCGCGTACATTTACCTGTCCATGGTGGCTTATTTCCACTCCATCAATATGGACGGCATGGCCCAATGGATGCGCGTTCAGACAAAGGAAGAGGTCGCTCACGCCATGAAGTTCTTTGACCACGTCCAGCAGCGGGATGGCAGAGTAGAACTCCAGCCGCTGAAACCGTTGAAGACGGACTGGTCGTCGCCTTTGGAGGCGTTTCAGGACGCGTATAAACACGAACTGTTCATCACGGGCAAAATCAATGACCTCGTCAAGCTCGCCCGGGAAGAAGGCGATGAGCCAGCCGGGATTCTCCTCCAGTGGTTTGTCTCAGAGCAGGTCGAAGAGGAGGCGAACGCCTCCAAGATCGTGCAGACGTTGGAGCGGGTTGGAGATTCTGGCCCCGGCCTTCTCATGGTGGACAGCCAGTTGGGTAAACGAGGGTCTTCAGAATAAGGATGGAACCGCAGAGGAACGCGGAGGATGACGCCTATGAGCATTCACTTTAACGCGGATGAGATTTTCGAGATGGCCGAGCAGATCGAGCGAAACGGAGCCAAATTCTACCGGAAGGTTGCCAGCCGAGCCGAGGAATCGGGCGTTCGGCAATTCCTACTCGACCTTGCCGCGATGGAGGACGAACACGAAAAGATTTTTGCCGCCATGAGGGCGGAGCTTTCTGCCGAGGAGCGCACGCACGTGACATTCGACCCCGAGGGTGAGGCGGCTCTTTACCTCCAGGCGATGGCGGATGGCTACGTTTTCGACATGCGCGCTGACCCCTCCGAGTTGGTGACCGGAGACGAGTCCGTGGCGGACGTTCTCCGCACAGCCATCGGGCTTGAGAAAGACTCCATCGTCTTCTACCTCGGGGTACGGGAAATGGTCGCTGAGAGGCTTGGAAAAGGGAAGATTGAACATATCATCAAGGAGGAGATGGGGCACATTCGAGACCTCAGCCAGAAGCTCGCATCCCTCAATTAGCTTGGTTAGTGGCATCCCGCCTTTGGCGGGACCCGTGACCCCATGGGCAAGCCTGCCCGTGCGGGCGAAGGGAGTTTCGTCGCTGCGGTATCCTGCTGAGCGGGACCGAGGCGGACGCTTGTCCGCGCCGAGCGGCCAGGGATGCCCATGCCACAAAGGAGAAAGGAGTCTGCGCCATGGAACCAGTATCTCGCCGCGAGTGGATGAAGGTAATCGGCGGCTCCGCGCTCGGCACAACCATGCTGGGCGTGGCGTTCAACCCTTCAACAGCCGAGGGCAGTCCCAACGGGGTGAAGCCGTATGAACTGCCAGGCCTGCCGTATCCAGTGGATGCCCTCGAACCGCATCTCGACGCCCAGACTTTGACGATTCACCATGACAAACACCACGCGGGCTACGTGCAAGGGTTGAACGCAGCACTGGGAAAAATAGAAGCCGCCCGCAAGAACGGAGATTTTTCTGCGGCGCAGGATTTGTCTCGCGCCCTGGCTTTTCACGGCTCCGGACACCTTCTCCACACACTTTATTTCGCCAATCTCACTCCCAAGCCAGCACCGCCCAAGGGCGACCTCCTTGGCGCCATCAATGAGCAATTGGGCAGCGTCGAGTCGCTCGTGGCGCACGTGACCGCCGCCGCCAATTCCGCCGCTGGAAGCGGCTGGGGAATGCTGGCGTACGAGCCAACAGGGCAGCGACTTCTCGTGGTTCAGATTGAAAAGCACGAGAACCAGATGGTGTGCGGAGCCATTCCCCTGCTCGTCATTGACGTCTGGGAGCACGCGTACTATCTGAGATACCAGAACCGCCGTGCTGATTACGTGAAGGCGATTTGGAATGTCGTTCACTGGGACGAGATCGGGCGGCGATTTAACCAGGCTAAGAACCTATGAGGCAGACGGATGAAAGGCGCGGCTCCCGGGGGCCGCATAGCCAGCGCAGTGTTTAGCTCGCGCCGGAGGAGAAACCGATGGGTGGAGCGTATAACATCCTGATTGGAGGAGAAGCTGGGCAGGGGCTTGTCACTGTGGGATACTTGCTCACAAAGAGCCTTGTGGGCTCCGGTTACAGGGTTGTTGTTACGCAGGATTATCAGTCACGCATTCGCGGCGGGCACAACACCTTTTTCATCCGCGTGAGTACGGACGAGATTGCGGCCCCCCAGGAAGTCGTGGACCTTCTGGTGGCCCTCAATGCGGAGACAGTGGACCTCCACAGAGAGCAGTTATCGTCTCGCGGGTTGGTCGTCGCGGATGAAGCGTTTGGGTTGGCTGACGACCTGTGCCTCAAGGTCCCTTATAAGGAGCTCTCCTCGCGGAGAGGGGCCAACATCGTTGCGCTGGGCGTCGCCAGTTCGCTGCTGGGACTGAACGAAGAACTGGTCGCCCTCACCACGGAGACGCACTTCGGCAAGAAGGATGAGAAGCTGGCCGAGGAGAACCGCCGGGCGCTGCGGCAAGCGTTCGAGTGGTGCGAGGGGCAGCCCTCACGAGCAGAGAAGTTACCCTCCGTCGAGAACGCCCCCAGGCGTCTCATGATGAACGGGAACGAGGCGATTGTCCTCGGCGCCCTGTCGGCAGGTCTCCGATTCTTCTCGTTCTATCCCATGACGCCCTCTACCTCCATCGGACAGGGACTTGCAGCGGTCGCAGAGCAGATGGGGCTGATTGTCGAGCAGGGCGAGGACGAGATCGCCGTCATCAACATGGCGCTGGGCGCCTCCTTCGCGGGGGCGCCGAGCATGGTGGCGACATCCGGCGGCGGTTTCGCGCTCATGGTCGAGGGAGTCAGCCTTGCCGGCATGACCGAAACACCCGTCGTTATCGTGGTGGGGCAGCGCCCCGCCCCGGCAACGGGGCTGCCCACGCGAACCGAACAAGGAGACCTCGAGTTTGTCCTCCATGCCGGACATGGCGAGTTCCCCCGGGCGATCTTTGCTCCCGGCGCCGTCGAGGAATGCTTCCACCTGACACGCAAAGCCCTTGACCTCGCCCAGCGCTACCAGGGGCCGATGTTCCTTCTGACGGACCAATTCCTCGCGGACTCCTACCGCGCGATCGAGCCTTTCGACCTGGATGAGTTTCCGCCGGTCACCGTCGCGCCAGAAGTCGGCGCTGTCGTCGAGCCGTATCGCCGGCACTCCTTCACCGATAGCGGCATTTCACCTCGCCTGCTTCCCGGAATGAGCAAGCATCTCGTCGCCACGGACAGCGATGAGCATACCGAGGATGGACACATCACCGAAGATCATGCGGTCCGCAATCGCATGGTACAGAAGCGGCTGAAAAAGCTCGACGGGATTCGCCAGGAGGTCATCGCGCCCGGATGGATAGGAGATGAGAACCCTGAGTTGTTACTTGTCACATGGGGTTCGAGTAAGGGGGCGGTGCAGGAAGCGGCGGGTGTGCTGCGGTCGGAGGGGCATCGAGTGGCAACGCTCCACTTCTCGCAGGTCTGGCCGCTTGTTGCGGAGCAATTTCTCCCGGCTCTGGAGAGCGCGGGGGAAGTCGTTTGCGTGGAAGGCAACGCCTCGGGACAATTTGCGAGGTTGATCCGCCGAGAAACCGGCTTTGTCGTCAAGAAAAAGGTGCTTCGGTACGACGGTCTTCCGTTCACGCCGGAATACATTCTTCGTGAGCTCGGCAGGGCCTGAAGAGCCAAACAGAGGAGAGGCAATGGTAAGGATTGAAGATTACGGCGACTATGGGACCGCATGGTGTCCGGGATGCGGGAATTTCGCGATCCTGAAAGCGGTCAAGCAAGCCCTCGTCGCCGCAGGACTTGAACCGCATCAGGTTCTGTTCATCTCCGGCATCGGCCAGGCCGCCAAGGCGCCGCATTACCTCAACGCCAACTTGTTCAATGGTCTTCACGGGCGGTCACTGCCGGTCGCCACCGGCGCCAAGCTCGCAAACCCCAACCTCACCGTCATCGTGGAAAGCGGCGACGGCTGCAACTACGGCGAAGGGGGAAATCATTTCCTGGCCGCCATCCGCAGGAATATTGACGTCACATTGCTGGTTCACAACAACCAAGTTTACGGCTTGACCAAGGGACAGGCGAGTCCTACTTCAGAGATAGGCTTCGTGACCAAGGCGCAACCGCGGGGCGTCTTTGCGGAACCGTTCAATCCCGTGGCCACGGCCGTTGCCATGCACGCCGGTTTTGTCTCGCGGAGCTTCGCCGGGATGATCGAGCACATGGCCGAAATGATTCGGAAGGCCATCGCCCATCGCGGCTTGTCCCTCGTGGACATCCTTCAGCCGTGTCCATCCTTCAATAAGGTCAACACGTGGGAGTGGTACAGGAAGCGGTGCTATGTGATCCCCGAAGACCATGACGCCTCGAACTGGGACGCCGCAATGAAACTCGCTTACGAATGGGGAGACCGCATTCCAATAGGCGTCATCTACCGCAATGACCGCACTGCGTTCGGCGATAAGTTCGCCATTTTGAAGGAGGGACCCCTCGTCGGGCGAGAGGTGGACAGACACGCCCTCGCCGCCATCATGGAGAGCTTTGCCTGATAATGATGGAACCGCGGATGAACGCAGATGCCTGTATTCTGTCTACTGTCTCCTGCATTCAGACGAAACCGCAGATGAACATAGATGAACGCGGAGGCGGAGGATGATTTGGCGCGGCTGGAGGAGGAATCTCTCCAGCGTTCTTTCGACTCGACAGGACCGAGGTCTGCATGATCCAGTTTCTCCGCAATCAGCACCCGGTCGTTCAGGCTCTTCTGGCGACTTGTTTCACGTGGGGCGTGACGGCCCTCGGCGCCGCGGCAGTCTTTTTCTTCAAGCGGACGAACCAGAGACTCCTCGACATCATGCTCGGCTTTGCGGGGGGAGTGATGGTCGCCGCGAGTTACTGGTCTCTCCTCGCCCCGGCCATCGAGATGTCAGAGGGCAAAAGCGTTCCGGTTTGGTTCCCCCCCATGGTGGGTTTCCTCAGCGGCGGCGCGTTTCTTCGGCTCATTGACAGAATCCTCCCGCATCTTCACATCGGTTTCCCGATGGAGCGGGCAGAAGGGATCAAGACCTCGTGGCATCGCAGTATTCTGCTTATTCTTGCAATCACGCTGCACAACATCCCGGAAGGGCTTGCGGTAGGAGTTGCATTTGGCGCCCTTCCGGCGAAATTGCCCGGAGCTACTTTCGGAGCGGCGGTGGCTCTCGCCATCGGAATCGGCCTTCAGAATTTCCCCGAAGGGACCGCCGTTTCTGTTCCGCTTCGGCGCGAGGGCATGTCCCGCTTGAAAAGCTTCTGGTATGGTCAGCTATCGGGAATCGTGGAGCCCGTCGCCGGTGTTGTCGGCGCAGCGGCGGTGCTAATTGCCCAGCCCCTTCTTCCCTACGCTCTCGCCTTTGCGGCAGGAGCTATGATTTTTGTTGTGGTCGAGGAAGTGGTGCCCGAGTCGCAGCTCAACGGAAATGGAGACCTCGCCACGATCGGGTTTATGTCCGGTTTCACGGTGATGATGATTCTCGACGTGGCGCTCGGTTAGGCTTGAGGTTGTGACAGGATTACAGGATGGACAGGATTACAGCCTGCCCGTTTTCCGGATTTCGGATTTGGGATTAGGAGAGACAACCACGAAGGACACGAAGGGCACGAAGCACAGCGGCATGTATCCCCCTTCGTGGGCTTCGTGCTCTTCGTGGTAAGAATTGTCCCCGATGTGCAATCGCAAATCGCTTATCCCGTTATCCTGTCCAGAGAAGGTTGGAAAAGAAAGGAGGGTACTTCCATGGCAGAGAAAACAGCGGCCCCAGACCTTTTTGCAGGGATCAACCGGCCGAAAGACCCCAATAACCTCACCGAACTCGAGAAGAAGCACATCCCGGTCATCACCGCTCCGGACAAGGTGAAACCGGGCGAGTGCTTCGAGGTTGTTGTCGAGGTTGGGAAACTCCTGGCCCACCCCAACGAGAACGCACATTTCATCGAGTTTATCGAGTTGTATGCGGGGCACGTCTATCTCGCACGAATGGATTTCACGGCCTGCGCCACCTGCCCGGTGATGAAGGTCTGCGTCAGCCTGGGTAAGGACCTCGGGCCCCTTCGCGTGTTCGAGCGCTGCAACCTGCACGGGGTGTGGGAAGCCGACAAACCGATCACCGTGGGATAATCAATCGGCGCCGTCAGCATCCTCCCCATCCGGCAAGCGTGAGAAGAGGGCTGGGGTTTTGGAAGGCTGGAGGCAAAGGAAATTCAGATGACCCAGGAAACTCCGTGGTACGTGCGACATTCGCCGGAGTTCGGCCGGGCGTTTCGGGATTTCCATCGTGCCGCCAACGATAGGGGGGTGCTCGACAAGAAAACGAAAGAGCTGCTGATGACCGCGCTGGCTCCGCGGCCCGTCCGACAAGTCAGACCCGTCGGACATGTCGGACAAGCCTGCCGCGCGGCTGTTGAGGGGGCGGGCACTCAACTCTACTGGGTGAAAGAGGTTTTCGAGAAGCACCTCGGCAGCGATGAAAAATGACCGAGACGCGCCGGTGATTCCTCCGCGTACCGAAATATCACGTGGCTTAACAAACTGCCGCTGAAAGGAGGCGTGCATCATGGCAACAGTATTCCATATTCAGGCGACGGCCACGCCGGAATTCTCGTATTCCCTGCGGGCGGCGCGAGCCTTTCTCGAGAGTTACAGCGAGTCTCATCCCGATGATACGATTGATACGCTTGACCTGTCGCAGGATCGGATTCCGGATTTCCTCGGCATGGCCGCACGGGGGAAATACCGAATCCTTCACGGAGAGCCTCACACCGACGAGGAGGCACGGGCCTGGAAAGCCGTCGTGGCGGAAATCGAACGTTTCAAGAAAGCCGACAAGTTGGTCATGTCCGTGCCCATGTGGAACTTCAGCATCCCTTATCGGCTGAAGCAATACCTCGACATCATCATTCAGCCCACGTACACATTTTCCTACTCGCCGGAGAAAGGCTATTCGGGTCTGGTGACCGGGCGACCGGCCATGCTTTTCCTCGCCCGTGGCGGCCAGTACACCCCCGGCACCGTCGCTGCCTCGTTTGATTTCCAGCGCCCGTATCTGGAGGGGGCCCTTGGCTTCATCGGTTTCACGGAGATCACAGTTGCCGTGATTGAGCCGACCCTCGAGGGCGGTCCCGATGTTGCCGAACAAAGGGTCCAGGAGGCAATCAAGAAGGCTCGTGAAAGGGCGAGAACGTTTTGAGAGACAGGGCACTGTGTGAGTCGGCATCGCCGAGCGCCAAAACCGCCGTTATTGCTTGCTTGAGGAGCAAAAGATGAAAGCAGCCGTCATTCGTAAGCATGGTGGACTTGACTGTGTGCTGGTCGAGGAGATTGCCGACCCGCAAGCTGCGCCCGGAGAGGCGGTCATCAACGTTCGAGCCGCCGCCCTCAATCATCTCGACATCTGGGTGCGCAATGGCGGTCGCGGCCTCCCCCTCACCTTCCCGCACGTGTTAGGCTCGGATGCCGCTGGTGTCGTCGCGCAGCTCGGCGACGGCGTCAAGAATGTGTCGGTCGGGGACGAAGTCATGTTGAACCCGGGACTGAGCTGTGGCTACTGCGAATACTGTAACCGAGGCGAGCAGAGCGAGTGTCCGTCTTTCGGCATTGTTGGGCTGTCGCGCCCGGGTACCTTCGCCGAGAAGGTGGCCGTACCCGCCTCGAACCTCTTCCCGAAGCCCCAACACATCACGTTCGAGGAGGCTGCTGCACTTCCTCTCGCTCATGTTACCGCCTGGCGAATGTTGGTCACCCGCGCGAGACTCCAACCGGGTGAGACCGTCTTGATCCATGGCATCGGAGGCGGAGTGGCTCTGGCGGGGCTGCAGTTCGCCCGGCTTCTCGGCGCCAGCACCATCATCACTTCCTCTTCCGACGAAAAACTCGCGCGAGCCAGGGCCCTTGGCGCCGACCACACGTTGAACTATCGAACCGAGCCTGACCTCGTCTCTCGCGTCAGGGAAATCACAGGCGGCCGCGGGGCAGATATTGCTTTTGACACAGTTGGGGCCGCGACGTGGCCCGCGAATCTCTCGGCTGTCCGCCGCGGAGGGAGAATCGTCTTGTGTGGCGTTACCACAGGCGCCGTCGCCGAAACCCAACTCCAGAAAGTTTACTGGAATCAACTCACAATCCTCGGTTCGACCCTGGGCTCCCACGACGACTTCCGCCAGATGCTTCTCGCCGTCGCTCAAACGAAGTTGAAGCCAGTAATAGATTCCGTGCACCCCCTCGAGCAGGCGAGGAACGCCATCGCCCGAATGGAGAATGCCGAGCAGTTTGGCAAAATCGTATTGACAACAACCCGCTGAAAGCGTATGAGGGTGCACTGCTCTCTGTGAGAGTTCGGCACCGAGGTGGGAGATGTCCGTGTTCGTGTGTGGCCAAGGAAGAAGGAGAGCTAAGCATGAGCCAACCGTTCAAAGCGACAAGGGTCACCGACACCGTTTACTGGGTCGGGGCCATTGACTGGACCATCCGCAATTTCCACGGCTACGCCACCAGCCGCGGGACAACCTACAACGCCTACCTGGTCCTCGCGGACAAAGTGACCCTTGTGGATACCGTCAAAGCCCCGTTCAAAGACGAGATGCTCGCCAGGATTTCTTCCGTCATCGAGCCGACGAGAATTGACTACATCATCTCCAACCATTCCGAGATGGACCATACCGGTTGCCTTCCCCAGGTAATGGAATTGGTGAAGCCGGGAAAGGTCCTCGCTTCTGAAAACGGAGTGAAAGCGCTCCGCGAGCATTTTCACGGCATTGGCGAAGTCATCGCCGTCAAGGATGGCGAAACGCTTAGCCTCGGAAACATGACCCTCTCTTTCATCGAGAGCCGCATGCTCCACTGGCCCGATAGCATGATGACCTACCTCGGCGAGGAACAACTCGTCTTCTCCCAAGACGCCTTCGGGATGCACCTCGCCTCGACAGAGCGGTTTGACGACGAGGTTAATGAAAGCATCTTCGAGTATGAGGCGGCGAAATACTATGCGAACATCCTTCTGCCGTTTTCCTCCTTCGTGACACGGCTTCTCGACAAGCTTGGGAAACTCGGCCTCTCATTCAAGATGATTGCTCCCGACCACGGCCCCATCTGGCGAAAAAACCCGGAGGTGATCGTGGAGTCTTACGCGAGATGGGCGGAACAGAAGCGCAGCCGTAGAGCCGTGATTGTCTATGACACCATGTGGCAGAGCACTGCTCTGATGGCGAGGGTTATCAGCGATGGACTGGTTTCCGAGGGCGTCCCGGTGAAGGTCATGCCTCTGGAATCCTCCCACCGCAGCGACGTCGCCACAGAGATTCTCGACGCCGGAGCCCTGCTCGTCGGCTCCCCGACCCTCAACAACAACATCTTCCCCACACTCGCCGATGTCTTGACTTACCTCAAAGGACTCAAGCCAAAAAACCTCCTCGGCGCCGTCTTCGGGTCCTATGGCTGGAGCGGTGAATCCGTCAAGCAGTTGCGCGAGTTCCTCACCGAAATGAAAGTCGAGCTCGTCGGAGAAGGGATCAACGTGAAATACGTGCCGGATGACGAAGCGCTCGCACAGTGCTTTTCCCTCGGCACGCTCGTCGCTCAGAAATTGAAGGAGAGGTACCCGGTGTGAGCCGCCGAGCGGCCCTTCCCGCCGGTGCCTCGTTGCAGTCGTCACACGACCGCGCCTTGATGACGCTGGTAGCCGTGAGACCGACGCTGCCGGACATTCGACTGAACGACCTTGCCCCTGCACGCTTCTCCAAAGGGGCGGACAGAACCGCGCGAGAATGCCGTGAGCCCGCGAGGGTCTTGACTCGTCACGGGAACTTCGCTATTCTTGATTCATCTTAGCGGGCGAGCGAGTATGAAGGATTATCCTCTGCTGCTGAACTCGCTCGGCGGAATCATCCGCCTGCGAAATCAATTGGTGCGCCCATAGCTCAACTGGACAGAGTGACGGACTACGAATCCGTAGGTTGCAGGTTCGACTCCTGCTGGGCGCACTTTTCCTTTTCCTCATAGCAGGTATCTTGCGCCTATCGCCCCCTTCTTCATCGAGACGGCTCGTCGTTCTCTGTACCCAATTTGTATCCAGGTAACCTTCGCACAATCCCGCAAACGATGAAAATGGCAGATACCTCCGCCCAACCCGCTAATCTGGGCTATTAGAGATGTCGGTCAGCGACGGACCCGCACCCGTCATCGCTGCCAATTCATTCAGGATGTACACGGCCTCGTCCGCCACACGCTCGCCCGTGCCCGGTTCGGCGTAACTGTGTAGTCCAGTCCAGGTCTGGTATCCGCCCAATCTATGCCCTTCACGATCAGGCAGGTAGCCGATCCAGTCATTGGCCAACGACGCGATGTAAGTGTGCCTGAACGGCGAACGCTTCTTGATGTCCACACCCAGGCTCGTGAAATACTCCGCCGGCACGCCGACAATGGCCACGTCTCCAATCACCAATGCTTGAACCCAGGTCTCTCGCTCCTCCCCTTGATGGTCGCGCAACTGGCGGCGCTGCTGCGCAAAGAGTTCGCGAATGGGGTCCGAGTGTTGAGGGGCATATTTTTTGGTGTAGCGGGCGACCTCGGCGTCCTCCTCATCGTCGTCGAAGTGCCGCACACGGAACCTGAAGGTGCGGCGGATTCCTGCCAGGCGCGTCACAGGACGTCGCTCCGCCTTGCCGCGAGCGTCGCGCACGGCTGCCTTCAGCCGTTCAATGCACTCGGCCACCGGCACCTGCGTGATGTTGTGCGTCGAACCGGAGGCCCCTTCCAGGAAGCACACGACCCCGCCCAGTTCCCCTTCCAGCTCTTGCGCGGCCAGCCCGTAGAAACCCGCCGAGCGGACTTCTCGTCCCGCCCGTGTGCCGATGGTGTGCGTCGAGTGGTTGTAAATGAGTGCCCGAGTCTTACCCGAAGCATCGCTAAAATCCAGCACTGGCAACTGAGGATCAAACGGTCCCGTGGGCTTCCCTTTGCCCCCCGCCTCAGGGAGCGGGTTGAGCCACGTAATGTTGCCGTCCTCTAAGAGCAGCCGACTGTTGCCCCCGATGGTGTTCTCCTCGGCGAGATGGAAGAAGAACCCCGCTTCGCCTCCCTTTAACCGTTCGTTAGCCTGGCGCACTGCACGCACGATTGCTCCTCGCAGTTCCTCGCAGAATTCGGGCGATACCCCGAAAGCGTGAGCCGGGGCCGTGCTGGGAGCATGATGCGTGTGGCTGGCATTGATCAACACGTGGGCTGGCGGGATGCCGGTCGTCTTCTCGATCTCGGCGACCGCTGCGTCCGCCAAACTGCGCGGGACCCAGAGGACGTCGCAGCCCACGATGGCGAGTTTTGCCTGCCCCGGCTTCTCGATCACCACGGCCACTGCCCGCAACTCGCCTTCTTGTTCATTGGTGTACCGCGGTCCAAGCATGCCGGCCAGCACCATCTTTTCGTCACAGCGTAGGTTGACCGCCGCCGCCCCCACGCGCAGGTCAGGCGGCTCTTCGCTCACGGCGGCAGTCGCGTGCACGGGTTGCATCGGTTTCGCCGTGCTTGGCAGTCTCAGGTCCCCCTGTAAGGTGCTCGGCATGGGCACATCAGTCTGGGCAAACAACGATCCAACGATTATCGCACCGATCGCAGCCACGATGAGCAAACCTACAAGCGATTTTCGACCTTGCATCTTGCAGCCTCTCTTACAGTTTGTTTGAACGCCACGGGTTATTGCTTTGTTGCGGTTGGCCTTCGCATCGTATCAGATCATAGGGCAGGTGAGCTAATCGAAAAGTCATCGAGGCAGTGGTATTATTATTGTAGGAGAGCGACCCCCGTCGTCGTGCTTCAGACGGAATTGGACATTTCCCCAATGGCTGTTAGTATAGAGCCAGAAAGGAGGAAATGTCGTGGCAGAGAAACGCAGGAAGTGTTCATCGGACGGCGTTAGAATGCCTTGAGTGTTTCGTTGCGGGTCGCGGAGGGGCGGGCTGTCAACTCCGTCTGCCGAGATGGATGAACGCTGAACATGGCGGTGCTCGACGGCCCCGTTCCGGTACCCGGGCAACAACACGTGAGGCATTGCATTCAGGAAGGAGGATTCGGGTGCGCACATCATGGCTATCTCTCATCATCGCCACAAATGTTTTTGCCTTTCCAACGTCGGCGGCGTCCGGCTTTTCCCAGGAACGATGGGCGGGTGAGCTTTGGGAGATGGAACAGTGGGTGGCTGCAAAGTTCCTTGATACGGCTGAGACAGACGCGTCACGGGCAGTACTCACAGTGCTGGCCAACAATGACCCCGTGCAAAAAAACGCCCGCCTGGGCCGTCCTCTCAGAATAGCGGATCGGGTATTTTGGCAGGGGTTGTTTTGCCACGCCTATAGCAAGATTCTGGTCCGTCTGCCAAGCGAGGCAAGGAGATTCGAAGCGACCGTGGGGCTGGACAGCAACGAACAGACCGTGGGCGGCCGTGGGAGCGTGACGTTTTGGGTATCGGTCGCGGGGAAAGACGTTTTTCGCTCGGCGGTGTTGCGAGAGGGAATGGCGAGTGTTCCAGTCAGCGTTGATCTCGGGGGAACGCGCGAGTTTGTCATCGAGGTAAACGATGCCGGCGACGGAATCGCCTGTGACCAGGCGGACTGGGCGGAGGCGCGAGTCACTCTGACTGACGGCAGCGTCTTATGGCTCGGAGACATGCCCGTCGAGGACCCGCACCGGCCAGCCTATACCCGGGAGTTGCCGTTCTCTTTCACTTACGCCGGCCTGCCGTCAGCCCAGGTGCTCGAATCATGGCCCCTCCAACGAGCAAGCCGAAAACTCGACGACAACCGCACCGAACACACCCTCACCTCTTCCGACCCCGAAACCGGCCTTGTCTTTCGCTGTGTGGCTGTCCAGTACCATGATTTCCCGATAGTGGAGTGGACGCTGTACTTCAAGAACACAGGCTCCAGCGACACGCCGGTCCTCGAAGACATACAAGCACTGAATACGGTGCTGCGGCGATACCGCTGGCCGGAGAGGGAGCCGACGGAGTTCGTCCTGCATCACTTCACTGGCAGCCCTTGCACTCCGAGGGACTACGAACCGCATCGGACAAGAATTGACCGAAAGACCGAAAAAATCATCACGGCTGCTGGTGGGCGGCCCACCAACAGCGATCTGTGCTATTTCAACATCGAATGGCCAAGCGAGGGAGTAATCATCGGCATCGGCTGGCCAGGACAGTGGGCTGCGCGATTCACGCGCGACGATGGCGAAGCCCTGAGAGTCCGCGTCGGGCAGGAGTTGACGCATTTCAAACTGCATCCGGGCGAAGAGGTGCGCACGCCTTTGATCGCCCTGATGTTCTGGAGCGGCGACTGGGTGCATGGGCAGAACGTGTGGAGGCGGTGGATGATAGCCCACAACCTGCCTCGCCCGGGCGGCACGTTGCCACCATGTCCTCAATTTGCCGCGTGCAGCTCCCACCAATTCGGCGAGATGATTCACGCGAATGAAGAGAATCAGAGGCTTTTCATTGACCGCTATCTGGAGGAGGGGCTCAAGCTCGACTATTGGTGGATGGACGCGGGCTGGTACGTGAACGAGACGGGCTGGCCGAACACGGGGACATGGGAAGTGGACAGAAAGCGTTTTCCCCGTGGGCTACGGGCTATCACCGACCACGCCCACAAGAAGGGTGTGAAGAGCATCGTGTGGTTCGAGCCGGAGAGAGTTACGCCAGGCACATGGTTGTATAAGAATCACCCGGAGTGGCTGCTCGGAGCGGAGGGAGCGACGAAGCTGCTGAATCTCGGGAACCTTCAAGCTTGCGAGTGGCTTATCGAGCACGTTGACCGATTGATCACGGAGGAGGGCATAGACCTCTACCGGAACGACTTCAATATTGACCCCCTTCCCTATTGGCGAGCCAACGACGCCGAGGATCGTCAGGGGATTACCGAGATCAACTACGTGTCGGGTTACCTTTCTTACTGGGATGAGCTTCGCCGCCGCCACCCTAACATGCTGATTGACTCCTGCGCAAGCGGCGGTCGCCGCAACGATCTGGAGACCCTCCGCCGCGCCGTTCCCCTGCTTCGCAGCGACTATATATTTGAACCGGTCGGCAATCAGTGCCACACATACGGGATCGCCTTTTGGATGCCATTCTACGGAACGGGCATCATATCTGACGATCTCTACCATTTCCGCAGCGTCATGTGTCCGCATCTCACGGCGTGCTGGGACGTGCGCCGAAAAGACCTCGACTATGACGCCATCCGGGGGCTTGTCGCGCAGTGGAAACAGTTGGCCCCCAACCTTATGGGCGACTATTATCCCCTCACCAACTATAGTCTGGAGAATGACGTGTGGATCGGCTGGCAATTCGACCGCCCGGACCTTGGCCAGGGAATGGTCCAGGTCTTCCGTCGCGCCGAAAGCATCTACGAGTCCGCCCGGCTGCCCCTTCGCGGTCTTGACCCCGGCGCCTCATATACCGTTACCGACCTCGACTCTCAATCGTCAGAGCGCCTGAGCGGCCGAGAACTGATGGAGAAGGGGCTGCGGGTGAGCATCCCTGGGCAACCTGGCGCGGCTGTCGTAACCTACCGAAAGGTCACCGTCAAAGAATAATGATGGAGATATGGGAACCGATGAAAACATTTCGGATTGGGATCATGTTTTTGCCGATGGTGGTCGTCGGGTCTCTCTGCACATACGCCGCAAGCCTCGACGGGGAGGCTCTCCCTTCGATTGTTCAATCCCTCGACGGCCAGTGGCTCCTGGCAACGGACCCTGAAAACCTGGGGCGCGAGGAGCAGTGGTTCCGTGCCCCCCAGGGTGATGCCGTCCCGACCAAGGTGCCGTGGATTATCCAGGATGCCTTCCCTGGCTATCACGGCGTCGCTTGGTACTGGCGCGACTTCACTGCGCCGCCGAATCCGGACGTCGAGGGCCGTTACCTTTTGCGCTTCTGGGCAGTGGACTACAAGGCAGACGTCTGGCTTAACGGCGCGGCGGCGGGGAGTCATGAAGGCGGGGAAAGCCCGTTTGTCCTGGACGTGACCGCGTCCATCAAACCCAACGAGACGAATCGGCTCGCCGTGCGAGTGCTGAACCCTACCCATCAACCCATTGACGACATTGTCCTGAATCAGACGCCTCATCGGAACAAGGCTCTGCCCTATAGTGCGGGAAGCGCGTGGAACCAGGGCGGCATTATGGATTCGGTAGAGCTCATGATAGTGCCCGCTATTTACATCGAAGACCTATTCGCGCGTCCCGACTGGAAAGCAGGCGACATTCAAATCTACGCCGAGGTGCACAATGCCACGACAAGCGCAGTGCGTGCCCGCCTGGAGTTCACCGTCGCGCCAGCGGCTACTGGTGAGACCGGCGCAATATCAAGACTGGAAACCGAGCTGATGCCCGGCAAGGCAGCCGTCGAAACAAAGCTTACCGTCCGCAACCCGCGGCTCTGGGAGCTCAACGATCCCTTTTTGTACCGCGTGACTGCCCGAGTCTGGAGAAATGGTTCGGGTCCATTCGATGAACGTTCTCTCCGTTTCGGCTTCCGCGATTTCCGGTTTCAGGATGGCTACTTTCGCCTTAACGGTCGCCGCATCTACCTACGCTGCTCCCATACCGGCAATTGCTGCCCCGTCGGTCTTGAGCTGCCTCACGATCCGGACTTGCTCCGGCGGGATTTGCTCAACGTCAAGGTGATGGGCTTCAACGCGATCAGGTTCATTGCAGGGGTGGCGAAGCGTTACCAACTCGACCTTTGCGACGAGATCGGGCTTCTGGTTTATGAGGAATCCTACGCGAGCTGGTGCCTCGTTGACTCCCCGAAGATGGCTGAGCGGTACGACGAGTCAATTCTGGGCATGATTCGCCGCGACCGAAACCATCCCAGCGTGGCAATCTGGGGCTTGCTGAACGAGGCGAACGAGGGCCCTGTCTTTCGGCACGCAGTGGCCTGTCTGCCGTTAGTGCGCTCGCTTGACCCGACGCGATTGGTGATGCTTAACAGCGGAAGTTGGCACCAGTCGTCCGCGAGCACGCTGGCCGGTTTGGAGGCCTGGCGCACGGGTTCCGGGCCCGACCCGAACGTGACCCACAATCCGTTGACGGTGTCCCTATCAGCACCGTGGGCCACATGGGAGCCCGGACGCTTAGCCTTCCATCCAGGACCGAAGGGCGAATACGGCGTCGTGCGTTGGACGGCGCCGGAAACCGGCAATTACGAAATCAAGGCGGGATTCTTCGGGCCGGACAATAGACCGACCACGGACGTTCACGTCCTCCACAATGGCCGCGCCGTTTTCGAGGGGTCGCTTAATCTCCACGACGGCGCTAACACCGTTTCCTACAAAGGGAATCTGTCGGCAGGGAATGGCGACACGATTGACTTTGTCGTGGGCATTGGAAACGGCAACTATGGCGGCGACACCACCGGTCTTGAAGCAGCGATTCTGAGCCCGGGGCGAGAAGCTCGCGACGCAGCGGTGGATTTCTCCACCACAGGAAACCCGAACGGCGCCTGGAGCTATGGCTACCTGTCGCCGGGCCCAAAGCCCGACGCATCGAGCTTTCAGCCTTACGCTCACGCCGAAACGGTCGCCAGCGAAAAAGGCATCGGCAGTCTGAGCAATCCGCGTTCGCTGGTTTGGGAGGACGTGTTGAGCGACCAGCATCCCTATCAGCCCGTGCCGCATACGGCAGAGATCATCCGAAAGCTTCGGACGCTGAGCGGAGGGAAGAATCCGGTCTTCGTTTCCGAATACGGGGTGGGAAGCGCGGTGGATTTGGTGCGAGCCACGCGTCACTACGAACGATTGGGCAAGGAGTACGTCGAGGACGCCAGGTTTTACCGCGATAAGCTGGATAGGTTTCTCACAGACTGGGAACGTTGGCGGATGGCGGAGGTGTTCGGTCGCCCGGAAGACTTCTTCACGGAGAGCCTCCGCAAGATGGCGGGCCAGCGGTTGCTTGGCCTGAACGCCATCCGTTCCAATCCGAACGTGGTGGGTTACAGTGTTACGGGAACAGTGGATCAGGGGATGAGCGGTGAAGGGCTGTTCACCACTTTCCGCGAGCTGAAACCGGGCACTGTGGACGCTGTGTTCGATGGCTTCGCGCCTCTGCGATGGTGCCTTTTCGTCGAACCCGTCCACTTCTATCGTGGCGAGAAAGCGCGGCTCGACGCGGTTCTTGCCAACGAAGACGTGCTCGCGCCGGGGGACTACCCGGTGAAGTTTCAAGTGCTGGGCCCGAACAATAGGGCGGTCTGGGAACGCCAAACCAAGATCGTCGTCACAAAACCCGTCCAGAAGCCGGAGACACCCTTCGCCCTGCCTGTGCTGTCCGAAGATGTGGCGATTGACGGACCGCCCGGGAGCTACCGTTTCGTTGCCGCGTTTGAGCGCGGCGCTGCTGCGGCGGGCGGAGACGTTGCGTTCTATGTCGGCGACACTTCTCAGTATCCTGTGGTTGACAGCGGCGTAGTGCTCTGGGGGGAAGACACCACGCTTTCGAGCTGGCTGAGCGACCATAACATCACTGCTCGGCCGTTCATAGCCGATAGTCAAATAGCCCGGGAGATTATAGTCGCTGGCGCGCGTCCGCCTTCGCCCGGCGGGGTCGAGGCGTTCAAGAGTCTCGCCCAGCATCTCGCCCGGGGCTCGACGGCGATTTTCCTTTCACCTGGAGTTTTCGCTCTTGATGGCGACCCGACGCACTGGGTTCCACTCGTCAAGAAAGGTTCGCTCACCGTCACCAACGACTGGCTTTATCACAAAGACGAATGGGCCAAGCCCCACCCGATTTTCGAAGGTCTGCCCACGGGCATGATGGACTATGCGTTCTACCGCGAGATCATTCCAGCGGCGGTCTGGTCGGGCCAGGACGCGCCAGAGGAAGCCGTGTGCGGCGCGAATAACGCCTCACTGGATTATTCTTCCGGCCTGATGCTTTCCGTACACGCCTTCGGGGATGGCCGGTTCGTCCTCAGCACGCTGCGCATTCGCGAAAACTTGGGCAAGCACCCCGTCGCTGACCGCCTGCTTTTGAACTTGATTCAGTACGCCGCTCAGGATCGCCACACCCCGCTCGCTGAAATGCCCGCGGACTTTGAACAACAACTGAAGGCGATAGGTTACAGGTGAGCTGCACTTCTAAGGAGCTTGCCCTTGAGGACGTCGGAGAAGCCTTCCGATTCTTCAGGGATCAGATCGAGGGGAGGGGAAGGTACAAAGAAAGCGTTGTTCAGTTTGTACTCGACCACTTTAAGGTTGGCAACAATCGGTCGGAGGAAGCGGTCTTGGATTACGTCAAGCTGCGGGCGCGCTGAAGCGGCTTCCCAAACAGGTTCAGCCAAGTTGGCCGGTGGTTCTGCTGGCAGTGTCGAACGTGCTCATTCGAAAAGCTGAAATTCCCAAATGGTGGGGCCTTCGGTTGCGTCGAGAATGCTCAATCGCACCTGGCGCGCATTCACCGGCTCAAACCGGCGGGTCCAGAATTCGCCTATGGAGCCGCCAGTGCAAAAGGTCTTCCAGTCCGCGCCATCGAGATACTGCAGTTCGAACTCCCGCACCCGCTCGGGAAAGGCCTCGGCCAGCATAACGCGGGTGAGCTTCACAGTCCGCCCCAGGTCCACTTCCAACCAAGCTTGCCGGGTGCCGCTGTCGGTAGCCCAGCGGCTCTCGTCGTTGCCATCCACGGCCTTGTCCGCTCCGTACTGTGCCTGCTGCTGAAAGACGTTGGACGCAGTCGCCTTGGCGCCTGTGGTCAGCGACCTCGCGCGCGGCACTGTTAGCACTGGGAGCCCGCTCGCGGGTCCATCCAGGTCAATGGCCACAACGGTGTCGGCCGGGTGCCGATCACTCTCAGGAACAGAAACCTCGAGGCCGGCATCGGTCTGGCGAACCGTGGCCAAGCCACCGGTCAGCACCCGGCTGCGGACCACCTTCGCCGGAATTGCCGGGAATTTCAGCGGGTCGTCGCACCAGTCGAAGATGTGGAGGAATAGTGTATTTGCCTTGCATGTGCAGGCTCCGTATCGGTCCGGCTTGAACGGCCCACCGCGGGTACCGTAAATGCTCTCCCCGCACTTCGCCAGCCAAGCACCAACGCCTTTCAAGACTTCGACCTGGCGTGGTTCGATTTCCCCGGTGGGCATTGGCCCGACGTTCAGGAGTAGATTGCCGTCCCCTCCGGCACAGCGCGCCAGGATACGAATGGTCTCCTTGACCGATTTGATCGTGTCGCCTGGTTTCCACGACCACTGCGTGCCCAGGGTCATGCAAGTCTCCCATGGCACCTGGTCATTGTGGCTGCCGACGACCTGCTCCGGCGTGAAGTAATCCGCTTGTGGCCCGACGTGGTTGCCGCCGCGCCAGTCGAGGCGGTTATTGATAATAATGCGGGGCTGAAGCGTCTTGACGATCTGATAGGTGCCGGGTGGGTCCCACGGGGTCGGGCCGCCGTCCGTGTCAAACCAGAGCAAATCCACACGCCCGTAATTCGTGAGCAGCTCCCGAAGCTGCGCCTGCATTCGCGCCACATAGGCGGCATTGCGCTCGGTACGGCAGTCCGGATCGTACCAATCCATGGGCGAATAGTACCAGCCCAGACGCAGGCCCGCCGCGTGGACGGCGTCGGCAAGCTCGCCGCAGATGTCACGTTGGAACGGGGTGCGGCCGATATGGTAGTCAATCACCTTCGTCGGCCAGAGACAGAAACCATCGCAATGCTTGGCCGTGAGCACGATGTATCGCATGCCGGCGGCCTGGGCAATCTCCACCCACTGGCGGGCGTTGAACTTCATCGGGTTGAACTCCTTGTACAGATTGTCATAGACCTCAACCGGCACCTCTCCCGGGACTTGGGCGGGCGCTCCGAGTCTTGGCCCCCCGCGCGACCAGCTAATCTCGGTTCCCTTGAGGCTGACCGGTCCCCAATGCACGAACAGACCGAACCGCGCCTCGCGCCACCACTGGAGGCGTTCTGCACTGGTCACCGGACTGCTCCCTGGGGCAGACACTTGTTTTGAGGCATCGTCCAGGAGCAGCACCCGGTCATCTGCCGAAGTCGGTTGGCTCCGCTTCTTCCACGCCCGCACGTATTCGATGTGAAAAGTGGAGGGAAGGTCCTTGTCGTCCGGCATGCCGAACCAGTTGGGCATCGTTTCGCTGTCGAAAATCAGGTAAAGCGGCTGGCGCCAGTGCGTGTTCCTGGCTTTCCGCACTACAACCCCATCCACATAGTAGAGGATTTCTTCCTTGTTCCATTCAAGCCCGTAGATGTGGTAATCATCCGCCAGCCGCCATGGCGCGACCCAACAGCCTCCAGCATTCCAGTGCCTTTTTTCGGTAGGCGTGCGCATTACGTGCAGGTTCATGTTGTACTTGCTTTCGAAGCCCGGGGCCTTTCCGCCGATCTCGAATACGTCTATTTCGGTTGCCCAGCCCGGCTCGGCATCTTGCTGAAACCAAAAGGAACTGGAGCCGGCGGAGTTCATCGGCTTGGCCTTGACTTCAAAATACCCGTAACAGGTGCGGTCCAGACTATGCACCGCGGCAGAGGTGTAGTCGCGGTAGCCCAGCGCCTGGAATTCCTCTGGCACCGGTTCCTTGCGCATGGCGAGCAGCAACTGGCCATCGCTGACGCTGACGTTCTCGGCCTTGAATAGGGCAGGTTGGCGTCCCTTCCACCAGCGCATGTTGCGCACCCATTTGCTGGTGTCGAGTGAACCTCCTTCAAACTCATCGCTCATCGGCTCATATTTGACCCAGTCACCCCTGTTCTCCTGATCGGACAAGGGGAGAGCGTCGGTCGTTCTTTTTGGCGTTTCACCGAGAGGCCCGACGCGCGTCCATTCGTTGGTGGGCTGGGTCCCCGCAAGTAGAGCCATCGCCGACAGGCAGGCCGCGATGCACACTGTCAGGGTGCGTTTCATCTCATCTCCTTGAAAATGTGTCATGTTTCTCTTTACAGCTTCACCTCGGTAGGCATCAAAAGGCTTCTCCTGTTGCAGTGAGAAACACGGGTCCCCGGCAAAATCCTATGGGTTCTGCGGCGGGACGAGGGCGTCCCGGACCGGCTCGATCCATTTCTTTCCGGGAATGTCGTAAAGAATGAAATCACTGTCGAACTGCCAATAAGCCCAACTCCATCCCCGCTTCTCTGCCTCTCGCGTGACGTAGCTGAGATAGCGGACACGGGAGGACATCTCCGCCTTGTCATAGACCCCGAACTCCCCGAGGTAGAGTGGCCGACGTTCTTTTTGGGACCACGCCTGGGCCTGGTCGAAAGCGCGCGTGATCGCCTCCCTCTCCTCCGGCGTTCCATTCCAAGAGACACCCACCTTGTCCCTTTGGCCTGTCCACGGCGCGCCCTGATGAGTGAATTCCATGGGGCTATAGTAGTGGATGGTCACGATGATATTCCTGTCCTCATCGGGAAGTATCAAGTTGTCGAGTTGACCAATCGTGTTGTACTGCGACGGGCCGATGACGACTGTTCGGGTGGGATTCGTCTTCCGGATGATCGCAAGGGCTTCCCGGAGAAATTGGTTCCACAACTCTGCGGTCAGCTTGCCGTTCGGCTCGTTGAGAATCTCAAAGAGCGCCTCGTTTGGCCGGTCTTTGTACCGCTCGGCAATCTGCGTCCACATCGCCAGAAAACGCTCCTTGTTGCCAAGGGGGTCGCGTCCCATGACATTGAACTCGTGGAAGTCGAGAACCACCAGGAGCTTGTTCGCCAGAGCCTGCTCGATGGCCCAGTCGAGCGCGTTGAACCAGGCGTCGCTGATCTTGTGGCTCGCGTCGGGCCTGGCGTAGCGGAAGGGATGGAGATTGATTCTCACATGGCTGAACCCGGCATCGCGGATCAACCGAAAATGCTCAGCCTGGAAGCGCGCCCGGCTGCGGTCCCTCCATATTGGGTCATAGCCGATGATGTTCACCCCTCGGCCCAGACGCTTGTTCTGCTCGAAGGCATCCGCCGCGGACAACGGCTTGTCCGTCTCCGCTGCCCCGGCGAAAAGCCCAAGGCCCCCAACGGTCGCCACGGCCAAAAGCATTAGCACAGCCCACCGCACACTTGACAAGTCTTTCGGTTTATTCATCGCTCTTCTCCTTGGTGGAAGGATAGTACCGTTGCGCCTTTGCCCGAAAAGCCCGATGGCTGCTTGATCCCGCAGACGAACTTCCGAGCCTTGTTGCCATCAACGTCGCCGGGGCAAATGCTATCATTGCCGTCCAGGGAGGTCAACGGCTTGGCCGACAGAACCCTCCCCGCAGCTTACAAAAGACGGTGCTTGCATTACGCGGGGGCTGATGGTATCCTTGTGCCCGCTGCCGGAAGGAATTGTAGTCCCGTGCAGTCATGGGAGTTGGTGTACCAAAACCGAAACTCACTCGAAAGGAGAAATGAGAGGATGAAGCGTTCGTGGTGGAGCATAGCTCTTGTCGCAGGATGTCTCTTGTGCCTGGCACTTATGTCAGGCTGTGGTGGGGGCGCCGGCAGCACGCCGGAAAAGACCGTCAAAAACTTCTATAAAGCGACCAAGAACCAGGACTTGGATGCCATGCTCAAGTGCATGGCCCCTGATCTCCGGGAGATGTCTGAGAAAGTGATTGAGAAGGAGGGGAAGGAAAACGCTCGGAAAGGGATGGCCGGCGCGGGCGAGCTTGAGAAATATGAGATAAAAGACGCGAAGATCACCGGCGATCGTGCGGAGGTCAAAGTTGCCGTTACCTCGGAAGGGAAAACCGAGGAAAAGACCGAGTATCTCAGCAGGATTGACGGGAGGTGGTACGTGGACGTCCCGGAAGACGTGAAGAAAATGAAAGAGGGGTTGGAGAAGATGGACGACCCCAAGATGAAGGAGATGATGAAAAAGATGCAGGAAGGTTTGAAAGAGGGGATGCCAGAGGGCGCGCCGAAGCTTCCGGAATGAACCTTCGTGCCAGGGCACTGGGCAACAATGCCCCGTTAGCGGGTTAGAAGAAATTGAAGGAATCCTGGGGCGGCGACGACGATGCGCTGCCCCAGGATTTTTCTGCGCGCTCTCCCGGAAACCGCGGCGAGAGGATGAGCCACGTCCCTTGCTTCAGGGCCTACTGTGGAGAAGCGGTTTGCGCGGGGGGCGGCGAGTGTGCGTCTCCGGGTTGGAGCTCGCCCCGGCTCGCATTGATCGTGATTGTCTGGTTTGCACGAACGTTGTTGCGGGTGGCTCGTATGCCAGAGAGGAAGGTGACAGCGACATCAACCGAAGTGCACTCGCCAAGCCCGAAGTGCAGGGTCGGGTCGTCCTGGCCGAGGTAGCCATTGTTGCTGCGAGACTCTCGGAAGCCAAGCAACTTGCCGTCGAGTTGCCCTGCGGGATAAATTCGCGTTTTGGCGCCGAAGGCGCCGGCCTGCCCCTGCCGGGAAATCAATCGTACCTTCAGCCAGTTGCCGGAGTTGAGATTGTTGCGGACGAGCCAGTTTCGTGAACGTTTGCACCCGACGGCGAAGTCCGCATCCCCATCGTTGTCAATGTCGGCAAAGGCGATGCCTCGCGGGTCGTTGATTCCGCTGACAGGTATCGGCGGGCCCGGTTCAAAATTGCCTCGCCCGTCGTTCAGATCGCACACATCGTCCCCCGCGAAAATCAGGTCGAGGTCGCCGTCGAGGTCGAGGTCGGCAAACCCGCCCATGTAGCCGTCGGTGTCAGCAAACGTCCGTTTGAACTCGAACCTCCCATCGCCGCGGTTGAGGTACAGGTGCCCGACGTCGTCGCTGGCGAGGAGCATGTCAAGATCGCCATCTCCGTCCACGTCGGCCGCGGTGATGCCGTCGCACGCGGCGTGTTTGATTCCTATAGACGCTGGCGGGATCAGCGTGAAGCTGCCCGAGCCGTCATTGCGGAGAATGTTGACCTCGCCCGTTCGGTTGGCGGCGATGACATCCACGTCGCCATCCCCATCGTAGTCGGTGTCTGTGGCTCCTTGTCCGCAAGGAGCGGTGAACAAGTCGCCGACATTGATCGGCGTGAATGTCATGTTGCCGTTGTTGAGATAAATTTCGTTGCGCTCATCGGGCGGGTCATCGGAGCCGTAGGCGTTTGTTACGCAGAAGATGTCCAGGTCGCCATCGCGGTCCATATCGAATGCGAGTACAGCACGGGTAGGCCATCGGCGCTCCTTGGGGATGCCAGCCGTAGAAGTCACATCGGCGAAATACCCGCGCCCATCATTACGGAAGATATTATTGATGGCGGGATAGAGCGGACGGTCCCATGTGGCGCCGTTGACCAGGTCAAAGTCGTCATCGTTGTCCAGGTCGGCGAAGGACGCCCCATGGGAGCCGCCGTCGTAGTCGGCGATGCCGCGCGCCACTCCCTCTTCCGCGAAGCGTCCCCCGCCCAGATTGTGGAAGAATAGTTCAGGCATGGGATCGTCGAAAATCATCGTGATGTAGAGGTCGGGGAGGGCATCGTTGTCCACGTCGGCAAACATAGCTCCGTGGCCACCGGTACGCCCCGGCTGAGTGGGCCCGGCAGTCCCCGCGGATTCGGTAATGTCGGAAAAGGAAAGGACGGCAGCCTGGGCCAAGAGGGGTTCATTTGTGACTAACACTCCGGCAAAGATGGCCGCTGTCAACCCGAGCAGGATTCTGATGGGAGTCATGTTCTTCGCCCCTTTCAATTGGGAAGATTGGTTCGCAGTTCGCAGGTTCTGCCAATGTTGACAGCCTTCAGAAAGAGGTTGCCAAAGCCAGACGCACTTTCACTGTATATCATAGACCACGGTTCGACACCACTTCTCGATTTGACGCGGTGCACGGAGGAAGAAAAAGACCGCATCATCAATGCGGATAGTGCGAGATTCATTGTGGCAAGTGATTCTGGACATAGATAGAATGGGGGGCGATAAGGTAGTCTTGTCTGGAGACAGAACAGTAATGGATGCGCAGTTCATTCGACGGAGGACATCATGAAAAGGCGAGAGTTTCTGAAAAGCGTTGGACTTGGTGCGGCGTCGCTGGCGATGCGTCCAGGGGTCTTCGGAGAGGAGGCATCGAAAGGCAGGCCGAATATCCTTTTCATCATGACAGATGACCATGCCTCGCACGCGCTGAGCTGCTATGGGAGCAAAATCAACAAGACGCCAAATCTCGACCGCATCGCCCGAGAGGGAATGCGGTTCGACAATTGTTTTTGCACGAACTCGATATGCGCACCATGTCGAGCGGTGATTCTGACAGGGAAGTATGGCCATCTCAACGGAGTCATTGATAATGCGGTGCAGTTTGATGGGAGTCAGTTGACCTTCCCGAAGCTTCTCCAAAAGGCCGGTTACCAGACAGCCATCGTCGGCAAGTGGCATCTCAAGAGCGATCCGACCGGTTTCGACTACTGGAACATCTTGCCCGGTCAGGGCGTTTACCACGACCCGGTGATGATTGAAATGGGGCAGCGGAAAAAGTACCCGGGATACGTCACGGACATCATCACCGACCATTGCCTGAGGTGGCTGAAGGAGCGCGACGGCAGCAAACCGTTCTGTTTGATGTACCACCACAAGGCTCCTCACCGAAACTGGCAGCCCGCGGAGCGCCACGCCAAACTGTACGAGGACATCGAGATCCCTTATCCCGAAACGTTCAATGACGACTACAAGACTCGGAGTGCCGCGGCTCAGACCGAAATGACGATCGAGCGACATCTCACTCGCAGCGACCTGAAGATGGACCCGCCGGAGGGACTGACTGGTGAGGCGTTGAAAAAGTGGAAATACCAGCGATACATGAAGGACTACCTCCGTTGCGTGGCGGCGGTGGATGAGAACGTGGGGCGAGTGCTCGATTATTTGGACGGCGCCGGGCTAAAAGAGAACACGGTGGTCATCTACACCTCCGACCAGGGATTTTACCTCGGCGACCATGGTTGGTTCGACAAGCGGTTCATGTATGAGGAATCGCTCCGGATGCCCTTGCTCGTGCGGTATCCGAAGGAGATTAAGGCTGGGTCAGTAAATAAAGATATGGTGCTGAACCTCGACTTTGCGCCGACATTCCTGGATTTCGCTGGCGTGGAAAAGCCGAAAGAAATGCAGGGGCAATCGCTCCGCCTACCGCTTCGGGGGAAGACGCCGGAGGACTGGCGGACGTCCATGTACTACCACTACTATGAGTATCCGGCAGTTCACATGGTCAAGCGGCACTACGGGGTGCGGACGCAGCGATACAAGCTGATTCACTTTTACCACGATATTGATGCTTGGGAGTTGTATGACCTGCAAAAGGATCCGCAGGAGCTGAACAATGTGTACGGCAACCCCGAGTATGCGGCCATAACGAACGACCTGAAAACGGAGCTGAATCGCCTGCGTGAGAAGTATGGTGATACGACAAGGGCGGCAATTTGAGATGTTTCTCTATGAAGAAGACGACCGGAATAGGAGAACGACCAATGAAAGTGGATCGTCGTGGTTTTCTCAAGACGCTCTCAATGCTGGGAGCCGCAGTGCCAGTGACGATGAAGCAGGGCAGTGGAACTGCCTCCGAAGCAGCGACCCGCCAGACCAATGCCGACGGAGAGAAGCCGACGGATCGAACGGCGGGCCCTCGAATCAAGAGCATTGAAACCTTCACGCGCGGGCCGGTGGGCATCGTTCGCGTTTGCACCGAGGACGGAGCCGAGGGGTACGGGCAAATTGCCCCGTTCAATGCCGACATCTCCGCGACGGTGCTGCATCGCCAGATTGCCCCGAGTTTCCTCGGGAGAAATCCCGACGACCTTGATGTCCTCGTGGATCAGTGCATCGAGGCGAACTACAAGTTCCCGTGGTCGTACGTATGCCGCGCTCTGGCCGGCGTGGACACAGCGATATGGGACCTTCGGGGGAAACGTGAGGGCAAAAGCGTTTGCGAGCTTCTCGGCGGGAAGCGGCGTGCGATTCCCGCGTACGGTTCGAGCATGAGGCGAGACATCAAACCTGCTGAGGAGGCCGAGCGGCTCGTTCGCTTACGTGACGCAAAGGGATTCCGCGCCTTCAAAATTCGCATCGGCAAGGTATGCGGCCACGACCACGATGAATGGCCAGGACGCACCGAAGAACTCGTTCCCACTGTCCGAAAGGCCATAGGCAATGACGTTTCACTCCTTGTTGACGGGAATAGTTGTTACACGCCGCGAAAAGCCATTGAGGTCGGCAAGCTGCTGGAAGACAACGCCGTGTGCCATTTCGAGGAGCCGTGTCCATACTGGGAACTGGAATGGACCGCAGAGGTCGCGGCAGCTTTGAATGTCCCGGTGGCGGGAGGGGAGCAGGACAACGACCTGGCGCAATGGCGGCGGATGATCCTCATGCATGCTGTGGATATCGTGCAGCCGGACCTCTGTTACGTGGGCGGGATCACACGCGCTCTTCGTGTTGCCGCAATGGCCGCCGAGGCGGGTTTGCCCTGCGTGCCGCATTCGGCAAATCTGTCGCTTGTGACAGTCTTCACGCTGCACATGCTCGCGGCAATCCCCAACGCGGGGCCTCACGTGGAATTCTCCATCGAGCCAACGAGTTGGACAAGCGATATGTACCAGCCGGCGCTGGAGGTGCGTGACGGCACTGTCGCAGTACCGCAGGGCCCGGGCTGGGGCGTGACAGTCAACCCCGCATGGCTGGCTGCGGCAGAACGCCAGGTAAGCGAATAGGGACAGTCACCTCAGACTTCGATTCGCAGCTCCGCCTTCTGGCTGAGGAGGAGTTTTTGGAGAGTCTTCACGTCGAGCTTACGGGGAGGGATTTTGTTCATCGCCGCCAGAGCGGCAGCACAGCCCGAAGCGTGACCAATCGCCATCGCCGGAGCCATCGAGCGTGCGGACTGAAAGGGCGCTTGCTCGCACGAGATGCACCGTCCGGTCACGACAAGCCCCTCGATCTTCTTCGGCACGAGCGAGCGATACGGGATGTCAAATCCTTCGTGCTCGAAGAAGAAACGCTTGCCGTGATAACTCGGCATTGGATTGGAGCTAATCGCGATCACGTCGGGGAAGCGTTTCCCCTCGATGGCGTCTTGTTCTGTGACGACATATTCCCCGAGAATCCGCCGCGTTTCGCGCACGCCGATGCCCGTCGCCGTCTGCGCGAGATAGACCGACGCGATGCCTGGCTTCTCGCGCATGGCGCGGATTTCATCCCACAGTCTCAAGCGAGTTTCGACTTCGGCTCGCGTCAGATTCTCAACGTCGAGACCGTGGCCGCCGAAGCCCGGACCCCAGCGCATGACCTAGTCCCCAACGCGGATGCCGCCGAAATTGCCCTCGACGCTGGCGGGGAGGCCGCCGATTCGGTACATGAGACTCATTCCCATGCGGTCGCCCTTTTCCGCCGGGCTCATGAACGGCGCCCCGGCGCGCGCCGCAACGTCGCCGTCCCCGGTCGCGTCCACGACAACATCCGCGGCAATGGCTTGTCTTCCTGACTTCGACTCGACAATCACGCCCGTGACGCGCGAGCCGTCGAGCATCGGAGCAACAACCCAGCTATGCAGGCGCAGTTTCACACCGTCTTTCTTTATGAGGTTAAAGGCGGCAATCTTCGCGGCTTCCGGATCAAAACCGATGCAATAGGGAAGGTCGCGGGATTTGACGTCACGTTTCGCCTTTGGATATGGGTCGGCGTCGGCGATGCCTCCGAGACGCACAAGCTCCGCAATGTACTCTGCGGGGATTCCTTTGACGGTCTGAAGCGCTTCCGGCGGACGCTGATTTCGGAAGCCATTGTAGCAGGTCATCAACCCGGCGGTGCCATTGCCCCCGAGAAACGCGTACCGCTCGATCAGCAATGTGTTCGCCCCGCTGCGTGCCGCGGCAGCGGCGGCAATGACGCCGCTCGGTCCGCCGCCCGCGACAATTACCTCGTAGCGAGCCACGATGGGCGTGTCCAGCTTCTCCCGGTACACGTCGCCATCTGTCTTGGTTTCCTCCGAGGCTGCTCGACTCACGAAAGGCACGGCCGCTGCACCGCCGAGCGCCACGCCCAGAAACTCTCTCCGCCCCATTCCTGTCCGCGTTTTCGCTTTTGAATGCTTCGCACTTCGCGACATGTTGTTCTCTCCTGTATCAGTTTTGACCGGTCGGCACTGCGGCTCGTTGAACATAGGGGAAGCCTATCATTGATTTCGTCCGCTGTCGTGAGACAGTTATGCAGAGCCGCCTCGTTTGAACATGCCGATGCACCGCCATCTTTCATACGTTGTGCCTGAGAATACTATCCCACGCGCACGCGCGAAACAAGTTTTCTGCGGTGGGCATGAGCGGAGAGATGCCGCTTTATGCATCGTGCAACCATTGCGCCCCGCATCGGGGAACGGCTCGCCGAACAGAGTTCTAACGAGTCTATGTTTGTCGTTCTTGAAAATATCGCCGCTTTAATTGACAATGGGCGCTCACGTTCCGGTCGTGACTGCGGTTGTTTCTCTGAGAAAAGCCAGGCCCGAGTTGAGAACAAGGAAAGGAGATGGTCGTGAGAACAACAACCTTTGGGACGGACTTGTGGGCAAGTGTGATTGGACTCGCTATCGCGCTCTTGGGTTTCTGGGTCTTCCGTTCAGATGCCAGAGCTGCCGAGGGGGAACCCGAGGCGCCGAAGAGAATCCCCGTGATTCTTGACACGGACATCGGGGATGACATTGACGACACGTGGGCGCTGGCTCTGGCGCTGAAGTCGCCGGAATTGGATATTAAACTCGTCGTCGGCGACCAGGGGAAAACGCTGTACCGGGCGAAACTCATCGCAAAGCTCCTGGAAGCGGCTGGAAGGACGGACATCCCCGTTGGAATGGGCGTCGGGCCACAAACCGGCGGGGGCGGTCAGTCTGCCTGGGTCGAGGGATACGATTTGAAGTCATATCCGGGGAAGGTCCACGAGGATGGCGTTCAGGCTATCATTGACACGATCATGAAGTCGCCGCAGCCGATTACGTTAATCGCGTACGGCCCGCTGCCGAACGTCGCAGCGGCTCTCGAGCGGGAGCCGAAGATAGCTGAAAAGGCTCGCTTCGTTGGGATGCACGGCAGCGTCAGGAAAGGCTATGGCGGCAGCGAGAAGGTGTCCGCCGAATGGAATGTCCGCGCGGATGCCAAAGCGTGCCAGAAAGCTCTCAGCGCGCCGTGGGACGTTACTATTACACCTCTGGACACGTGCGGCCTTGTTCACCTGACAGGCGAAAAGTATAAGAAAGTGCGTGACTCGAAAGACCCTCTCGCCGCGGCGGTCATCGCGAACTACCGCATCTGGTCGGAGGACAAAGAGGCGCCCGAGTCCCGAAGCAGCACGCTCTTCGACACTGTCGCCATTTACCTCGGGTTCTCCGATGAGCTCCTCAAGATCGAGAAGTTGCCCATCCGCGTCACCGATGACGGGTTCACTGTGATAGACCCAGCCGGCAAGATGATGCGAGTCGCAACCGAGTGGAAGGACATGGGCGCCTTCGAGGACCTGCTTGTCAGGCGACTCACCGGCCCGACCGTCAAGCCGCCCGCACGGCAATGAACGTCGAAAGTGAAGGGCGCAGCGAGGGGAATTGCCCATTTGGGATTCACGGCAGAGGGCGCAGAGAGTGAAGCGGCATGGGCATGCCTGTCTGAAGCGGGCGAGTCAGGCTGTTGCACAGGCCAACTGCTTGTTTGGGTTCAAGGCGCCGCATCGCGCATGGTAGTGGAGGCGTCCCCGCCTGCTTCTTCAGGCTCTTGCCGGCCTTCATACTGAAACGGAAGGCCAGTCCACCACGAAGAGCAGCGAGGACAGGAAGGGCCTGGACTGGCGACCATGCCCACTCACGGGAGGGGCAGGTGGATGTAAGTCAGGAGGGCGGCCTCGCGGGTTGTGTGCGGATCGTTCAGGTATTCCTCCCACATGGGCATGTACCGAGCCCAGTCGGCCTCGCTGTTCATTAGCCCTTTCGACAGCATGAACTCTGTTATCCGGCCGTAGGTCTTTATCAAGTCCTGGTAGGGGCCGTGATGAGTGAACCGCAGCGCCTTCCCTCCGGAAAGAGTGTCCACAAATCCAGGACCCTCTTCTGCCGGGCGAGCGGGGGGCGAAGCTATGGGCATGGCCACGATGAAATTCGTTCCTTCCGGACCATAGGACTTGTAGATGGCTCGCGGCGGTCCCGACGGAACGAGCGAGTGACGTTCGAGGAAGCCCGCGAGCGAGTCGAAGGCCCCGCCCATGGCCTTGCTGATCGCGCTCGGGTCGGAAGTACTCTGTCCGGGCATCTGAGCGGCGAGCACCGGCGAAACCTCGACCTCTGCAAATTCCAACTCGTCGGCTATGGACATCTTCCAACTCCTCTCTATGCGCAGGCTTCCGTTGTCTTTACATCGAACACCCCGCCACGCTAGGCCAGACCCTTCACGCCTTGACGCTGGCCCGCTTGGGCCAATACTCCTCCCGGACTCAATCCTGGGCCGCTCCGGGAAGGTTTTTTCCATCGGCGCCTGCTTCGGCGTGCGCATTCTGCTCCCCTCGACCAGCAGATCGTCTACGAGCCGTGCAGCCTCATTCTCGCCATGATGTCGCCAATGTCCATGTATCGCATGTACTTAGAGGGCGGGACCCTTTTTAGCACCTCCACGAAATCGGGGTAGATACCCTTTATCGTTACCGCTGTGGCGACCATAGACGCCAGGCGAAACAGGTCCCGTATCAGGTCTCCCAGCTCCTCGCAAGTACATGCGTATGTTTTCCCGCTCATCTTATCCGTAAACACGATACGTGGCGCATGCGAGGTATCTATTCCGCCATGAGACGCAGCATTTCGGACAACAGGTACGTAAGGCTTCCCGCATTCGGCTCCTATGTGCGGATTGTAGCTACTGACGATGTCAGCCCTCGAACGCAATGGCATCCGCTCTATTTCCCTGACCGTCCGAGTGTTAGATTTCAATACTGAGACCGCGAACGCCATGTTCGTCATGGCGATCGAATACAGGCCTTCCACGATCCCGGTGTATGTGCGAGACAGAATCTCGATTTGCTGTTCCACGTTGCGAGCAGGCGAAGCGGCACTGGTTTCCAAGCGCTTCTCTGCCTCATTGAACCGCCAGTCAATCTCCGCAAGCGCTTCAGCCTCCTCGACGTAGGGGTTTGGGTCTTTGGAAACGGAAGCGACCAGAATCCTCAGAAACTCAGGAAACAGCGAAAGATGCCTCTCGGTCATGGAAAAAAGCTCCGACACCAACACGAGCGAAACGCTCTGCCTACTCGGATTCAGCTTGGCATAATCGAGCTCGCTTATGCCGTATATATCAAACACCGCACACATGATCTCCTCGAGAGAATATCTCTCTCTCAGCTGGCGGATTACGGCCAGGTAATCATGCTTCCCCCTCAGTTCATCCCAAACCCGCCCTTCTTAAACAGCCTCTATCCGGGACTCTTGGACCGTTCGAACGGCACGCAGGATCTCCTCTTTAGATGCGTTCGGCATTGGAATCAGTCACCTTCTGGTTTCGGCCGTGCAACACCAGTCTGCCCGCGGGTGAACGAAAAGGCCGGGCAACTCGCAGCGAAGCCTTGGGGCCATGCGTGGCTCTAATCGCACTGGCGCTCCGGACGTTAGGAACCGGCGAAGGGCCAGGATTTCCTCGCCTCATGTTCACTGACAAAGGACGAATTCAATGAGGTCGGCGAGTTCCCTTTCGCTCAAGCTGGAAGTGACGCCGTGTTTGTCGTCCCTGTTGAATTCAGTCAAGACCTCTGTCACGGTCACCGCACGGCCGTCGTAAAGATAGGGCGCGGTGCGCCAGACCTCGATGAAGGTTGGCGTGTCGAACTCCGAGTTTTCTTCTCTGTCCTTGCCTGTGCCGACGTTATGCTTCTTCATGTCGGTGTACAGGGGAGCGGGATGACAGTCAGCGCAGCCTGCCTTCTCGAAGACCTTGCGGCCGCGTTCGGCTTCCTCGCTCAGTTTGCCGTTCACAAGATGGGTGCTTGGGACAGGCTCAAGCGACTTGAGGTACTCGTCAATCGCGACGGCATCCTCTTCGGGGCGGACCATGAACTGGATGTGTTTGATCCCGGCGCGAACGGCAGCCTCGGCATCGCCGCGGACGCCAGAAATCATCGCCGGGGGCGTTTTGTGTGCGAGGAGAAGGCTTTTCGTATTTTTCGGATTGCCGATTCCGTCGTTGAGGAGGTCCCAGTTCAAAGCATCCGCTCGCGCTCCCGGATGGCAACTCGAGCAGCTCTGCCATTTCTGAAAGCACAGGTCCGCGTCGTGGAAATTCAGCTCGCCCTTGCGAACTGTCGTCAGGGGGCGTTTCTCTCCCAGAGGCAAGGATTGCGGTTTGGGGCGCGATTGGCTGATGTCCACAACGCCTATCGAATCAGTGAAGCACTCCGCCGCATATACCTTCGTTCCGATGACAGCGACGCCGCGCGGGCCTTTCCCCGTGAGCTTGATGCGCTCCCGAATGTCCACCAGAAAAGCCAGGTCGTTGGGAACGTCTTCCGCTGAGGAGGAGACCGGAGAAACCTGTTTGCCGGCGGCGGCCCCCGCGATTTTCTCATGGAGCTTCGCTCTGTCTATCACGCTGACTTCGTGAGTGCCTGCATGCGTCACACAGATGCGCTTCCCGTCCGCGGTGCAGGCTACGCCCCAGGGATTCGCCGCGCCGAGGTCCACGTTGTCCAAAAGCACTGTATTCACGACCCTGTGGTTCGCCACATCGAGGACGGCGAGAGCGTTGGTGTTCATCCAGCCGCGGTCGAGTTGCGTCGTGGGAAGAGGGTAGCGCGAGAGAATCTGGGTCACGTAGGCATGCTTGCCATCGGGCGAGATGCAGATGTCTCGAAGACCTGTGCTGCCGTTGTGGAGCTGGATGTTGGCAACAACCCTTCGTTCAGCCGTATCTATTACGCTAACTTCCGCTGCGACATAATCGGCGTCGGCGGGACCCGCTGGCAGATGATTGGCTACGAAGAGATGCTTGCCATCCGGCGTCAGGGCGGCTGCGATGGGTTCTCGCAAAACGCCGATCCGGCTGACTTCCTTCTGGGCTACAAGGTCAATTACCGAGATGTCATTGTTGAACTGGTTACAGACGTACAGGGTTTTCCCATCGGGGCTGACCACTGGCGCCGTCGGCGTGTGACCGACGCTAATGCGGCCAATGACCTTTTCTTCTTTCAAGTTGACGACACAAACACAACCGTTCGGAGAGGCACCCGTCACGTATAGACATTCTCCGTCGGGAGAAAGGGCGAGTCCACCGGGCTGATCCTCCAGCGAGATAGTCCTGACGACCTTTCCGCTTTCTGTGTCGAACACCGCCACTTGTTTCGCCGTCGCTTCGGCGACATAGAGCACCTTACCCTCTTTGTCCGGGAGCAACGCGAGAGGGGAGAGATAATCGGTCTGTGCAACGGGGGATGTTCCCGCAAGAATTGCGAAAGCGAACAACCCTGTTAGCAGTGAGATCATGTACTTGGCCAGGCGCGACATCTTCTTTCCTTTTCTGACATGTGCCTGTTGCGTTTACTGAAGCTTGGGCGGCGGCACACGCTCGCCTTTCTTTTGGGCGAGCTGTTCCTCCTCGCCGTAGGTGCCGTAAAACGACGCGTTGCCATCGAGCCAGATGTAAATACGGCGGCGGTCTGCGTCGCTCAGTTTCACAGCCTCGGAATGCGTCGCGTCGTCGAGGATTCGCGCGAGGGCGCTTTCGTCGGCGCCGAGGCGCCCGGGTCGGGTGACAGTGCCGCTGATGCTCGCCCCACCCCACTCGTGCCATCGCACGTGCGGTTTGAGGCTCTCATAGGACCGCGTGAAATGTCCGGCTGGCTCGCCCGTCAGAGTTAGAGTGCTTTTTCCCTCGCCTTCTGTGCCGTCGTGGCAGCGCACGCAGTGACGGTCCAGCACGGGCTGAACGAGCCGGGGATAACTCCACGGCTTCGTTCCATCGGGACCCGGCAAGATGCGAGATGGCGGGCGGTCGAGGGCCGCGGGACGGTTCATCCCGGTCGTTTGGCCGCGCGGCTCATGGCAGCCGACGCATCCCCGCCGCTCGCCCGGCTGAAGATAGGTCACGCTTCGCATGCTCTGCACGGCATGCCCTTTCGCATCCACCGCTTGAAAATACAGGGGTTTCCTCGCGAGCGCCCGGAAGTACGCGGAGCCATCCTCCTCGACGGGCACTGTGCCTAACAACATCCGCGTGCTCTCGGCGTTGGCGTATCCGATTCGCGGCTGGTTGGCTATGTGGGTGCCGGATTTGGGCAGCACCTGGAACACCCGCAGCTCTCGAATCGGCCGCGACTCCGGTAGAGGAAAATGGCTTCGCGTAACATCCGTCAGGAGGAACTCTCCCTCGTCACCGAGCGAGGGCTCGAGGGTCGTGGGAATCACCGGCGGCGCCGGACGCGGCGCCAGCGGGATCGGATACATGCACGAGATGCCCGGCTCTCGGTAAAGAAGCTCAAGGTTGCCAAAACGGTCCATCAGGTAGATGCCCGTTTCGGTATCGCGTTTTTCGCCGGGTCCCATCCCGGGAAGCGGATCGAAGCTAAACGAGACCACAAAGTAATTCTCCGACAGCGGCCATGGGCTGTGAAAGTAGCTGTTGGGCCAGCCCGGCGCCTCCGGAAAACAGACCTCCGGCGTCAATACTTCGATAGCGTCAAACCAGTCCTCGCCGCTCTTCCTCTCGAAGCCGATTCGTGAGGGATCGAGCATCACCAGAGAGCCGCCGACATCGGCGTGGTGGGCCCCCGCTACGAAAACGATGCGTTCGGAGCCGGGGATGGCGCGCGGCTGAAAACAAGCGTTGATTCGCATCGTGTAATTGCCGAAGAGGGCCGCCGGGTTTGTGCCGTCGGGATTGCTGACCCACAGACCGTGGAAATTCGCTGCCGAGCGATCCACATAATCCCACCGGGAATAGACGATTCGCCCGTCGTTCAAGACGCTGGGGTGCCATTCGTTTGTCTCGTGGAAGGAAAGCGTCCGAACATTGGCTCCGTCGGCGTCCATGCGGTGGAGAGTGTAGCTCGGCAGAGGCTCCCAGGGATTGTGGCAGCGACCGAACCCACCTCGGCGAGTGGACATGAAAGCAATGCCTCCGTCAGGAAGAGGACAGGGGTCAAAATCGTCGTCCGGGCCATCCGTCAACTGCCGCAGGTTCGAGCCATCCGCGTCCATCGCGAAGATGTGGAAGCAGCGGCGCTGAGGAGAGTAGAAATCCGGTTTCCCTGGCGCCCGCTCGGCGAAGCCGAAATAGATGGTCCTCGCGTCGTAGCTCAAGGCGAGCGTTGTGTAATTCCCCCGAGGCAATCGGCCCGCGATGAGGTCCCGCGTCTCGAGCGATTTGCCGGGTTCAAGGAGAACGTGAACGCCGCCCCCGGCGATGTCCTCGTAATCATAGAAATAGCCAAGATACTCGTGCAGCATCTGGCAGATGAAGCGGCGACGGTTGAGGAAGACCATCGGGTCAGAGCCGAGGAGCGGGTTCTTCAGCGCGGTCTCGCGCGATAAACGCCGCAGGTCACTGTACAGCGAGACGCGATCTTCTTTAGTCAGCGATTCGACGTTTTCCGCCGCGGCGCGCAGACGCCCAAAATCCCCGGTCTCTCTCGAGAGCTCCGGAGGATCGGGTGCCCGCTGGAGGTCCTCCAGAAGCCGCTGAGCGCGAACCACGGCGTGGGTGATTGCTTCGGGGCTGTCCGGCGTTCGCCCAAGCCGCTTCTCCTGCATCTCCCAATCAGCCTCGACGATTTCCCTGAGCGTTCCCTTATTCTCCGCCGATGCTTCCTGGTGAATCGCCGAGAGGATCAGGAACACGCCCGCGCCCGCACAAGCTGCCGAGTAAGAGAACCTCCTTCTCCGTTCTTCTATGAAGCCCTGCCTCTGGACACCTTTCGCGTTCACAGCTTTTCCGTCCTGAATCACTGACCTTCCGTGCGCGGCACAGATTTTCTGTTCAGCAAGGGTGACACGGACACAAGACGAACGTCAAGCTGCTTTTCATCAAGCCAGTAACCTCTCAGCTACGGGCGGGAGCGGCTGCCCTGAACGTCTTGAATTTCGTGAGCCCGGCCAGCTTCTCCGGCTCGCGCTGTTCATCTCCAGCCGACAGGAAATAGGTCATGGTGGTATCGGAGACATCGCATCGCTCCTCAGCCTCAAGCCGCGTGAACAGCCATCTCAACCGGTCAGTCTCATCATTGGAGTTGCCATCGCGTCTTCGAGACCTCAAAGAGTGTACGGGGCATGGGAAGAGTGCACAAGTGACAAATGACGAGTGGCATGGTAGAAAAGGCGAAGGCGAAAGCAAGGCTGTGGCTCTTTCACACTGAGGAGCAAGAGGCATGAATCGGCACATTTGGGCGAGTCTATTGATGATGACCATGGCGGCGGCGGTGCCAGCGGACACCTATTACGTCGCCACAGATGGGAAGCCGGAGAACGATGGAAGCAGCGCGAGGCCCTGGCCGTCGGTGGAATATGCCCTGTCGAAGGTCGGTGGCGGGCACGCCATCGTCGTTCGTCCGGGCCTCTATCGCAGCCCCATTGAGATCGCCAAAGAGTACGCGGGCACAAAGGAACGACCTACCGTCATCAGGTCCGAGGTCAAGTGGCAGGCCATGATTATCGGAGCGCCCTATCACGTCATCAGCAACGCCGATGATTGTCACTGGGTCGTTGTGGATGGCTTCCAGGTCCAGGGCGCACGCTACGACGGTATCAAGATGAACGGCGATTATAATGTGGTGCGGAACTGCTGGGTGCATCACAATCAGGCCATGGGAATCGCCATGCACAACCAGAAGGGGGGCGTCATCGAGAATAACCTCATCGAGTTCAACGGCGATCACATCCAGTTTGACCACGGCGTGTACGCCGATGGCGAAGAACTGACCGTTCGCAGCAACATCGTCCGCCACAACGCCAGTTACGGACTGCATCTGTATCCGTCCATTAAGAACTCGCGGATTCTCAACAACCTCGTGTATGGGCAGGTGCGCCGGCGCGGGATCATCGTCGCGTGCCCGGAGGGCGGCGGCAGGAATGTCATAGTCAACAACACCGTGGTTGAGGATCAACCGCTCGCCATCTGGAACGGCAACGCCGAGGTCGTAGTGAACAACATCCTGGTCGGCGAGGGGGACGACGTTTTGTCTTTCGACGAAGGCACCGAAAACGTTCTGGTGGACTATAATCTCTGCGTGCCCAAATCCTCGCGCCAGGGGCCGCACGGCATTACGGGCGATCCCCTCTTTGTGGATAGAACGAGGGGACACTTCTGGTTGCGTCCGGGCAGTCCGGCCATTGGGAAAGGTTCGCCTGAACAGGCGCTGGACACGGATTTCTGGGGACGGCCGCGGGAGAAGGACCGGCCGCCGGACCTGGGAGCATTCCCTTTCCTTCCCGCCCTCGCCACAGAGGAGGCGCGCGCCCGTTGGGAGTCCGGCTGGGCGTATCACCGCCACGGAGAAGGCGGCACGATCCCGGACTTTTGGGCGGTACTCGGGCCGCCTGCCTCGTCGGTCTCCACGCGGCCGTAACCTCGCCCGTCACGGCGTGGTTACGCGCTGTTCGTAACGCATGTTGAAAGGAGTGGGAGGAAGGACCATGAACCAATGTCGCGCTTTCTGCTTGGTCGCGGCGGTTGCTTGTGGAGTAAACCTGTGGGATGTACCCGCCCGGGTAGCCTTCGCCGACGACGCGCCGATTCCTGCGTTTCCCGGCGCGGAGGGGTTCGGCGCCATGACGCCGGGAGGGCGCGGGGGCCGGGTCATCTCTGTTTCCAACCTGAACGACTCCGGTCCCGGAAGCCTGCGGCAAGCTCTTGAAGTGGAGAAGGGTCCCCGAATCGTGATTTTCCGCGTCGCGGGGACCATTGAACTGACCAAGAACATCAATATCGGCGAGGATAACAGCTACGTGACCGTCGCTGGTCAGACCGCCCCTGGCGACGGCATTCAACTGAAGAACTTCACCATCAGCGTCGCCTACGGCGGGCACGATGTTGTCATTCGCTACCTGCGGATGAGACCGGGGCTGGGGGGCCTGGCGACCACCCAGGGCTCGCAGATTGACGGATGCTTGCTGTATGGCCCCGGGGTGCACGTACATCACGTGGTCATTGACCACTGCTCGATTCAATGGGCACTGGATGAAAACGCCGACGTCTGGGGCTGGGTGACGGATGCCACTTTCCAATGGTGTATCATCGCCGAGGGTGCCACGACCGGACACGAGAAGGGGACGCACAGCATGGGTATGTTGATCGGCAGCTCGCAAAGCGATAAGCCAATGACCGTCAGCGTTCATCATTGTCTTTTCGCCCACAATGCCGGTCGTAATCCCCTGGTCCAGCCGGTGGAGCCCCAAATCGAGGCGCCCGCCGTGGTGGACTTTCGCAACAACGTGGTTTACAACTGGTCGGGGAACAACTCCGCTGTCGTCGCGAACGGGGCCCGGGTGAACTTCGTCAACAACCTCTATCTCAAGGGACCCAGCAGCGGCGCCACGGACAATATCATCTGGCTGCTGGCCCCGGCGACGTTGTATGTGGACGGGAATTGGGGCCCCCGCTGCCCTACGGGTTCGGCCGACGGATGGGCCATCGGCATCCACGCCGATACGTCTTACTTCGGCAAGCCTGTTGGCAAAAGGGCCCTGACACCCTTCCCGACGCCGCCGGTGACCACCCATCCCACCGGGGAACTGAAGGACGCCGTGCTGGGCCGGGTGGGGGCGTGTCTGCCCCGACGGGACGCGGTGGACGCGCGGATTGTCCAAGATGTTCTGAGCGGAACGGGCAAGATGGGCATTGGCAGCGATTATCCCACCCTTTCTTCCGGGACGCCGCCGCAAGACACGGATGGGGACGGTATGCCCGACGCATGGGAACGAGACCGGGGCCTCGACCCCGCGGATTCCCGAGATGGAAGCCAGGTCGCTCCGAGCGGCTACACCCGGGTTGAGGAGTATCTCAATGGGTTATCGCAAATGCCCGGTCAGGCACCCCAAAAAGCGGGACGCGGTGCAAGGGAATGAGGGTTCGTCGGTGCCAGGTTGGCAGACGGCGAGGGGAGTCGCCGCTCATGGAGGAATACCGAGAACCGGATGGAAAGGTGTTGCTAACTTGTCCCCTTGTCGGTAGATTGACGGGGTCTTAGTGAAACCGGGAGCGAGATAGTTCGTGCCGCCGCAGGCGGAGGCCAAGCGGCCCCGCGGTTCTGCGGGGTTTCCAGTCAGGAAGGGAGGAGGGCCGAATATGCTGAGCAGGAACGCAATGACGCGACTCGATTTCTTGAAAACGGCAGCAGTGGCGACTGCGGGCCTCGGATTGGGTTTCTTTTCCCCAACCGGAAATTCTCAGCAGAAGGGGGAGCGACCAAGCCAGGCCAGCGGAGTGGAGGTGCTCAACCCGCAAAACCGCGTCCCGGTCAGTCTCATCATAGACGATTCGACTTGCCTTGTGAATCTCGCCCACTTTGGCATTCCTCAATTTCAGGAAGTATTTCCCAATAACTACAAGCAGGACTGGAAGAGCCTGCCCCGTGAGATTCCGGACGCGTTTGTGCGCAAGTTCGGAGAGTGGTGCCATGAGCATGGGGTGAAAGGGAAATATAGCGTGGTGCCCTATCCGGCTCTCGTGGGGTGGCTGGACCGCGATCTGCCGGGGTGGTCGAAAAGAGAGCTCGATGAGAGCATCAAGTTGGTGCGTGAACTCATGATGCCGGACTGGGACATTCACCCCGAGATGGTCACGCACACTTGGGTCATTGACACGAAGACCGGACGTCCTTATCCCGAGCGCAGTGCTCGATTTATGGAGAACTGGGATTGGTCGGTGGGCAAGTCCGTTGACGAATTAGCCGATTACATGAGTTGCGCTCTGCGGATTCTCAAGAACATCGGACTCGAGTGCGAGGGAATCACGACTCCAGGGGGCTTCGGGAACAGGGCTCGGCCTGAGCTTTCCCAGGCGACGCTGGAATCGTGCCGTGATGTTTTTAAGACGGAAATTCCTCACTACTTCCGTGACTTATACACAGACGAGCAAAGTGTCTCGCCGCGGGTCGAATACGCCTCCGGCCTGAGGGGACCCGACCCGAAATGTGTTGTGTCCATCATCGGTTGTACAGGGGATTGGTTCGGCGGATGGGATGGCCTATCGCCAGGGTCGGTGGACAGCTTCATCACCGAGGACCTCAAAGGCGGTCGGTTGCCGCAGGTCATTGATAGAGGCGAACCAGCGGTACTGGTGTGCCACTGGCCGGGAATCTATTACAACGGCGAAGAGGTGGGCTTCAAGATTTTCCAGGAGGTCGT
>JAUYEE010000334.1 GCA_030691545.1 bacterium
AATGCTTATGACCTTCACGCCTGGGGCGATAACCAATTCGTCGTCCGGGCTACAGGAGGCTTCTGGTTCATCACGAAGGTTGACGGAACCGGCTATCCTATCGAGGGAATGATGCTACCGGCCGGGAGCAGCCATTGGGTCCCCATTGGCAGCACAGCCGCTCAACTCTCCCAGGAGCAATCGGACCCCGTTCAGGAATTGGAGGCTGAGAATACAAGCCTGAAACAGCGCATAGACGAGCTGGAATCCCGCCTGCTGGCATTGGAGGCGTTGATGCAGTCGCGCGGAGGAGATCAAGAATGAGACCAACCGTGAGAATCGTTCTTCGCAATTTAATCGTTCCTGCGGTTGCGACAGCGCTCTTGGGCTGCACGGGATATGCCGCAGGGCAGAGCTCTGCGAGCTACGAGCTCAGTCGCTCCGTGATGTCCGGCGGAGGGACAACCTCAACGTCGGCGAGCTATGAGCTGACCGGCACGCTGGGTCAGCCGTCGCCCGTGGATGTTTCGGATAGCGCCAACTATAACCTCGGGTCCGGCTTCTGGGGGGCGACGGTTCGTTTGTTCAGCGTCGCCATCGAGAGCATTTCCTACAGCATCGCTGAAGGAGTGAGGGTCGCGTGGCTCAGCATCGCCGGAGCATCCTACACTGTCTATTTCACTGAGGATCTAATGGATGTCTGGACCGCACTGTCATCTTTCACCGGCACCGGCAACCTCATGGAATGGCTCGACGACGGAGGAGAGACCGGGACACCCCCCACAGCCGCAGGCATCCTGATGCGCTTCTACCGCCTTTCGGGAGAACAGCCGTCGCCATAATGAACCTGCAACTGCGAGCCGTCTTCGGTTTCTTTCACCCGCTCGGGCATCGAGGATGAAAACCCGGGAAACTTCCCTGGTAACGCCGCCGTCTCGGCGGCAGTCCCGAGGGCGTCTCGCCCTCGGCATCGGGGGCAAGATGCCCCCGAGACAGCCAGCAGGATGCTGGCGGTACAGACCGTGAAGGAAGTCCCCGCGACAGCTGCATGATGCACTGCAACATGCCCGACGAGGCGAAGGCTACCACCACTGCTCTGGCGGCTCCAGGCGGATTTCCATCTCGCGGAAGTGTCGCCAGCTCGCGTGCCCATCGAGAAACAGGATATTGCCGCCAGCGGCCTTGCGGTCTTCGAGGTGGCTTGTGCGGTGAGGTTCGCTCCAACCTCCCCAGATTTCGGTGAAGTTGCGGGATTGGGAGATGATAGCATCAAGCACAATCTCCGCCTTCGTGGGACTGTCCCCGTCAATCTTCGTCTGGTAGTTCTTTCCACGGAGCGCAGGGAATGACCGGCCGAGTCGTGGAATCAGCCAGAAGTAGCCCGTGACGCAATATCCCGAGAAATTCCATAGTGTGTCTGAATCTTGCAGTGAGCCGGAGGGGCAGTAGAAGATGTGTCTCTGGGCGCCGGCGAGAATGATGGCGTCGCGGGTCGTAATGGGAAGGTCCCACAGCCACGGTCCGACCGCTCCCGGGTGCATCGGCAGCCAGCCTGCGTTCTCGTTTGCGTAGATGGACAACGCGCTCCCAAGCTGGCGGAGATTGGAGAGGCAGACCGCACGACGCGACCTTTCCTTGCCTTTCTGAATCGCAGGCAGCAACATGGCGGCGAGGACAGCAATGATGGCAATGACCACGATCAATTCGACAAGCGTGAAGCCTCTCGCCTTCGAACGTTCCCGCTGAAAGAAGAATAGCCCTCTCATTTTCCTTCTCCTCTTTCGATCTGTCGTCGCCGATTCTATCACGGGAACCCACGCTCGAGTCACGATTTTCGTAAACGCATGCCTACTCAAGCGAGGATTTCGCCAGGTCACTCTCCGGCGAGTTTCGCAGAGACGATGCGCACAGCCTCAAGGGTTGTGTTGTCGCTGTCGTCATCCGACCCTTCCCAGTTGATGGAGACGAGGCAGCAGCCCACGACGAAGCGCGACCACGGGGCCTGTCCCTTATCGAAGATTTCGCCTGCGTCCGCTCCGTCCAGCTTTTCGCCGCCTTTCGCTCCCTCGATTTCCTTTTCGAGATAAGCGAGAGCGCGTGCTTTATCAACGAAGCGAAGGATGAACAGCCGAAACGACCTGTCGCCGCCGCCCTCGCGGTTGTCGTACGCTTGCGTAACAGCTTCTCGCCCGCCCTGGTTGACCACGCCGGGAGCGGCCCCGTCGTAGATTTTCCAGAGTTCATCCTCGGATGCTGCGTAGATGTAACTGCCTGGAACCGCCCGCCACCCCGGCGCGAATCCGTCGGCGAGAAGGGCCTCGTCAACCGGACGTGATTCGGAAACAACCGTTGGCGGCGGGAGGGGGTTCTCCTGACGCCCGCAGCCAACTATCCCGGAAATCGCAGCCAAGAGCACGATGAGGCACATCCGTTTTCTCACGTCAAAGCCTTTTAATGTTCGCGCGAAACAACTTCGTCCCAAAGCGGGCGCCAGAACGAGTCGCCCGCTTGGGTTCCACCGCCCCATTGTACCTTGTCCCTGTCCAAGCGTCCATGAACGTCTGGGGCCGGGTGTGGCTACAGATAAGTGGTGACCGTGGAAACTGCGCCTCCGGTGGAGCCGTGCCATGAAAGCGCGGCCATACCTCGTCGTACCGCCGGCATCTTGCCGGCTGTCTG
>JAUYEE010000148.1 GCA_030691545.1 bacterium
GTCCCCCTGTGTCTACCGGACGGATACGAAGAACTCGCTAAAAGCCGACGAAGTTATTGAAGAGCTCTTCAATAAGTCCCAGGTTATTGAAACAAGCGAGGATGTGATAGAGAGAGCGCGCTTTCGAATGAGCGTTGGCAATCCTCCAGGCAAGGATCGCTCGCTGGGAGATGCGATCAATTGGGAGGGACTATTAGAGACAGTTCCTATTGGAGAGGATTTATATCTAATCGCGGATGACCGGGATTATTTCTCCTCTCTGGACGAGAACAGGCCCAAGGAGTTCTTGCTCAGAGAGTGGACCAAGAAGAAAAAGTCGCAGGTTCTTTTCTACCGTCGGCTCTCCCCTTTCTTTAAAGAGCACTACCCGGACATCAAACTGGCGAGTGAACTTGAGAAAGAACTCCTAGTTCGCAAGTTCGTTACAAGTGGAGCCTTTGTAACAACGCACGATGCTGTGGGAAAGCTGGCAAAGTTCGAAGATTTCAGCGAGTCGCAGGCTAATGAGATGGCGGAGGCAGCTCTTACAAACACCCAGATCAACTGGATTATCCGTGATCCCGATGTTTTTGCGTTTCTGTCCAAGCTGGCAAAGGACTACAGGAACAGGATCCAAGAGGAAACATTGCTCGCATTGCTTGAGAAACTTAGCAAGCGTGAGCTCGGAGGAGACGACCACGATCTTCCTCTCTGATTCCACTTCTACCAGAGGCTCGCAGGCGACGTCCCCGGGTCCGCGCGCCTGAACATCGGGGTTATGCTCCTCTGTTGATACCCGTGCACAAATCCCTCCACGAACCGGCGTGTGGCCTGCCGGCCTACCTGTGCGCCTGCCTGTCGCGCCCGCGACGTAGACAGGCGCGGCACGCAGACAGGTCGGAGCAGAAGAACACCAGCATACCCGAGTCGCGCCAAGGTGCGATGGAAAGCAGGGTTCCCAAGACGCCGTTGGGATGCGCTCCAGAGGGGGAGCTGGCGCCGAGGATGTGCCGGAGCTCCCCTACTACCAGGACGCAAGCCGCCTCATGCTCCCAGCGCCAATGAGGCGAACGGGATCAGCTTTTCGCCGTGCTTGAACCCTTCAGGAACAATAGCCGGTTGACGGCGTTGACGTAGGCTTTCGTGCTCGCCTCGAGGATGTCGGTGCTGGCGCCTCGTCCGGTGACCTCGTTCTTCCCGTGGCGGACGCGGACGACGACCTCGCCCATCGCATCCTTCCCGCTGGTGACTGCCTGGAGGGAGTAGTTTAGAAGGCGGCACTTCATCTTGGTAATTCGGTCTATCGTCTTGTAGGCGGCGTCAACGGGGCCGTCGCCGCAGGACGCGTCCTGGAGAATGTTCTTGTCCTTCTTCAGGCGGACCGTCGCGGTAGGAATGGTGCTGGTGCCGCTGCTGATGTGAACGTAGTCCAACTGGTACGTCGGAGGAATTGTCACCAACTGCTCCTCGACGATTGCCTGGAGGTCCTCGTCGTAGATTTCCTTTTTCTTATCGGCGAGAGCCTTGAACGCGGCGAAAGCCTTGTCCAGGTCAGAAGCGCTCAGGCTGTAACCCAGGTCCTTCAATCGCTCGTTGAACGCGTGCCTGCCCGAATGCTTGCCGAGGACGAGCCGACTCTCCGTCAAGCCAATGTCCGCGGGCTTCATAATCTCATAGGTCGTCCGCTCTTTGAGGATACCGTCCTGATGGATGCCCGCCTCGTGCGCGAAGGCATTGTGTCCGACAATAGCTTTGTTCGGCTGGACGATAATGCCCGTCAGTTTGCTCACCAACCGGCTGGTCTTGATGATTTCGCGGGTGTTGACGCGGGTTTGGAAGTCGAGCACGTCTTTGCGGGTGCGAATCGCCATGACAACTTCCTCGAGAGAGCAGTTGCCCGCTCTCTCGCCGATGCCGTTGATGGTGCACTCGACCTGTCGCGCTCCATTGACAACAGCGGTCAGCGAATTGGCGACCGCCAGACCCAGGTCATTGTGGCAGTGGACGCTGATGACCGCGTTTTTGCCGTTGCGGGTGTTCTCGTACAAATGCTTGATTACTCGCCCAAACTCCTCCGGGATGGCATAGCCGACTGTGTCCGGAATGTTGACTGTCATCGCCCCCGCGTCCACAACGGCGTCGAACACCTGGGCCAGAAAATTGAGGTCCGTGCGGGAGGCGTCTTCGGGTGAAAACTCCACGTCGTCCACGAACTTCCTCGCGTACTTCACGGATTCCACCGCCAGCCTGAGGATTTCTTCCTCAGCCTTCTTCAGCTTGTACTTCATGTGGATTTTGGAGGTCGCCAGAAAGACGTGGATGCGCGGCTTTTTGGCTTTTTCAACAGCCTTGGCCGCCGCGTCAATGTCGCCCTTTACGCAGCGCGCCAGCCCGGCAACCGCCGGTTCGGTGACCGCTTGTGCGACCGCTTTGACCGCCTCGAAATCCCCCGGCGAGGAAATCGGGAATCCCCCTTCGATGACATCCACACCCAGCCGCTCGAGCTGCCTTGCCACTTCAACTTTGGCGGCCGTGTCCATACTGGCGCCGGGAGACTGCTCACCGTCCCGCAGCGTTGTATCGAAAATGATGATTCGTTCGCTCATCTATCTACCTTTCGCATGTTGACCATAGTGTGTTTTCCTCTCCTATCGTTGCACTACCGTTGCATGCCTGCCCGGAAACTCGCTTCTGCGTCTCCCCGGCTGCGACAAGGCGGAAAGCCTCACCGCCAACCAGGGTTCAGGGCAGGCTCCGATAGGATGAGGTGGCACCGGGTCTTCATGCGCCATCTCTCGAGCCGCGATCCGGCGTCAGAGGACATGGGCGATGTGAAACGGCTTCGTTGCGACATTGCGTTGCCTCAGGGGTTGACACGGGGGTCAACCCCTACGTTATTCAATATCTATTTCTTAATCCAGCCCATCATGGAACGGAGCCTCTCGCCGACTTTCTCGATGAGATGTTCCTTGTCGCGCGCCAGGAGTGCGCGATAAACCGGACGATTCGCCTGGTTCTCGAGAATCCACTCGCGGGCGAACTCGCCGCTTTGCACCTCGGCGAGGATTCTCTTCATCTCCCGGCGTGTCTCTTCCGTGATAATGCGTCTGCCGCGAGTAACATCTCCATACTTCGCAGTATCGCTCACCGAAGAGCGCATCCCTCCGATGCCCTTTTCGTACATGAGGTCCACGATGAGTTTCAGTTCGTGGAAGCACTCGAAATAGGCTATTTCCGGCTGAAATCCGGCTTCCACCAACGTGTCAAACCCGGCTCGGACGAGTTCCGTGACCCCGCCGCACAGGACGCACTGCTCGCCGAAGAGGTCCGTCTCGGTCTCCTCTGCGAAGGTCGTCTCGATGACACCCGCGCGCGTGGCTCCGATGCCTTTCGCGTAGGCAAGGGCAAGGTCCTTTGCTTTCCCGCTGCGGTTCTGGTGCACGGCGATGAGCGCCGGGACTCCGCCGCCTTCCACGAACACTCTTCGGACAAGATGCCCCGGACCCTTCGGCGCCACCATGAACACGTCCACATACTCCGCCGGGACAATCTGCCCGAAATGGATGTTAAAGCCATGCGAAAACACAATCGCATCGTTTTCCTGAAGGTTCGCGGCAATGGCTGCCTTGTACAGCCCCGCCTGGACGGTGTCCGGAGCAAGAATCTGGACAATCTGGGCTTCTTTTGCAGCGGTGGCGGCATCCACCGGCTGGAAGCCGTGTTCCACGGCGAGCTTATAGTTCGCCGTTCCCTTCAGTTCCGCGACAATCACCTCGACGCCGCTGTCCCGAAGGTTCTGCGCCTGGGCGTGCCCCTGGCTGCCGTAGCCGACGATGGCGACTTTTTTTTCCTTCAAGAGGTCGAGATTCGCATCGCTGTCGTAGTACACCTTCGCCATTTTCAAACCCTCCCTTTCCTCACAGTCCGACTTCTCTGCACGAATGTTACTTTCTCGACATGGCGATTTTGCCGGTCCGCGTGATTTCCTTGATGCCGAAGGTCTGCAGAAGGTCAATGAACGCGGCCACTTTGCCTTCGTCGCCGGTAACCTCGACGATGAGCGAGTTGTGATTCACGCTGACAATTCTCGCCCGGAAAATGTCCACAATCTGCATGACCTCCGGGCGGGTGGACGAGTTCACGCTGACTTTCACCAAGAGCAACTCCCGGTCCACGTACTCGCCCCCCTCAAAGTCCGTCACCTTGATGACGTCAATGAGCTTGTTGAGCTGCTTATTGACCTGCTCGAGAACTCTGTCATCGCCGTGAGCGACGATGGTCATGCGCGATTTCGTCGGGTCCTGCGTCTCCGCGACGCAGAGGCTGTCAATGTTGAAGCCCCGCCCGCTGAACAAGCCCGCCACGCGAGCCAGGACCCCCGACTTGTTCTGAACGAGGACCGATATGATGTGTTTCATTTCCGCTTCCCTTTCCGTCGTACGCTATCTGCCATGCTTACCAGAGCAACCGCCGAAAGACTCTCCCGCGGGGTTCACAGCAGTTCCACCCCTTCGATCATCTCGCTGATGGGCGCCCCGGCAGGAACCATGGGCCACACATTCTCTTCCTTCTCGACCCGGAAGTCCATGAATACGGTCTTCGGCGTTCGGATTGCCTCGTCAATCGCCGCGCGAACATCCTCGGGCCGCTCGATTCGCATCCCCACCGCACCGTAGGCCTCGGCAAGCTTAACGAAGTCGGGAACGTAGGCAGGGCAGTTTTTCTTTGGGTCATTGCACTGTCGCTCGCACTCGACATCCCGCGCGAGGCAAGTGAACGCATAGTTCTTCTCATAGAAGAGCCCCTGCCACTGCCGCACCATCCCGAGATACTGATTGTTCAGAATGGCGACCTTAACCGGCAAGCAGTTGTGGACCGCC
>JAUYEE010000057.1 GCA_030691545.1 bacterium
TTACCGACACCTTGATCGGTCCCAGCTTGGTCTCATGGGTCTTCTTGATGTAGCTGAAACTGCCATACACCAACCCCAGGACGCCGGCCGCAATCAGCACGATTGCGGCAATCTTGACTGCGTTCATTTCGTCTCCTCTTAAAGAAACCCTTGGATCCCCACCACGCACAGCGCGGCAGGGAGTGACTATCAAAACCGGGACCGCGAGCAGCCGGACCGCTCTGCCCAGTGCCCCGCTGCATAGAACCATTCCAGGGTCGTTACAGGCGTCGACCTTGAATGACACGAATCAGAATCACCACGACCGCGATGACCAGGAGGGCATGAATGAGTCCGCCCATGGTGTTCGAGGTGACAAAACCCAGAAGCCAGAGGATAACCAAGACGACTGCAATGGTCTCGAGCATTTTACTTCTCCTTTTGCCATAACTTGGCGAATCGTAAATCTAGCGGCCCACTGCCGCCTAATCTGGGCAAAATGGCGAAAACGGATTTTGCGCGTTAGAAGGCACCTCTTCCTGCGTAAGAGTACTTTCTCGTCAGCCTCTTTGCGCCTTTCCGGCCCACCGGTCTTATTGCCTATCGGGACGCTGCTGGTCCTGCTTCTGTGGACCCCGTTGTCTTTCGCCCCAGCCTCCCGGCATGTACCGGTAGCCGCGATCGTCCCTCTCGTAGCGGGGCCGGACCCAGACAGCGCGTTCGTGCGGCGGCTGCGCCCAGCGGCCGTTTTGCCAGACGTACCGCTGTCCGTCCCAGTGCCAGTTCCCGTCAATCCAGATGTGCCCTCGGGAGGGACGGGATGGCCGCCGTTCCCTGACGATCGGCGGCGGGGCATCGGGGACGATGACGTACTCCGGCTGCGGCTGCCCCACGTACACCGTCTCGCAGCCTAGCAGGCCCAGGGCTACGACGCTGGCCGACACCCACATCAGTGCTCGAAGGCTCTTCATGGTCGGTTCTCCTTTTTCACACTGTGTTTGACTCACGTAACGCCCGGCAGTCGCCGGTTGGGCACCGCAACACCATCCGGGCCTACCTCATCAGCCTCTGTCCCTGAATCGCACGAACGAGCATAACGATCAGAGGCAGTATTATACTGCCGGACGATGGCCTGTCAAGATAATCTCTGGTATTCTGCGGCGTCAGTAAAAGGTGGAGATTTACTGGTGGCCTTGTTGGTATTCGTGTGCTCCGGTGTGATGAGCGTCGCGGACCTCGCCTTCGCCACGGGGACCGCAAACGGCGACATGCAGGGTTGCCCCGCCGACACCCACCCTCTGCGAGACGTCTCTTGGAACCCACCCTGCCTTCCGGTTCCTGTCGACGTTGGGCACACTTTCGCTTTCTGCGAGGTTCCGATCAGCCTCCCGTTCACAATGCCCGTCCTGTCTCGACAGACGAACATCAAAGCGCGGAGCGATTCGCTGTCTCCGAAAAAGGGACGCTGCCAGAGCGGTGGAGAGGTCGCCTCTTCTCGATGAGAGGCCCATGCGTTCGTTGTAGCCGGGGCCAAGCAAGTGGCACGGAGTATGCGTTAACCGGAGACTCAGGCGACGGGAACACGTATTTCGTCCTGAGAGTAACGAGAACATGTTGGCACCAGAATTCCGCAAGAGGCGCGGGTTAAGAGAGGCGAGTCTCAAGGTATTGAGGCTCGAACTCACCCTGCTTGAGCGTCTCTCGCCGCTTAACGGAAGGCCAATCCTTACTCGAGCAAATTTCCAATCTTCAGCATGTTTGTGCTCTGCCCCAATTGATGGGGCGCTCCGGGCGCTCCTGAGTAGGAAAGCCGGGAGTAGCTCCGTCACGTGCGGAAACGTGCTTTCGCCGTCGCTGTCTTGCACATTTTTGCGCAGATTTCCCCACATTCCCCCAGGAATGGGCGCCCGCTGTAGAAAGTTGGTCCAAAACAGTACGCAAAAGGTGTGATATTCAATGAGTTTGTTCACAAAACCGGCCTCAATGCGACGACGTGCGATACCAAAAGCATGCATCTTGCTTGGCGTGACGCTCGGTCTGACAGCTTCAGCCCTCTCTGAGGATGGGGCCTCCTACTGGTTCTCCGGCGCCGTCGAGAAAACAAACGGCGAGGGCGTCGCAAACGTCACGATCGTGTTTGACCTGACTGAGGGCACGGGACAGGCGCCGGAGGCGGTCGTTACGGATGCCGAAGGGGGCTTTGCACAGTCGGGCTTCTATCCGGGAAACAAGTACACCGCTGAACCCGGGGAGCCCGGTTGGGTCTTCGGACCCCCGCGAGTCGAATTCAGCGAGGAGACGCTGGATGTGCTCTTCATAGGACGACCGCCGTTCTCTGTCTTCGGGAAGGTCTCCGACGGCAGCGGCAAAGGCGTCGCGGGCGTGACGTTGGCTTTCTCCTTGGTGAACGGTGCGGGAAATGTCCCGGCAGCGGTCACCACGGACGCGGAGGGCGTGTTCTCCCAGGGGGGATTCACGAATGGAGCCGGCTATCAAGTCTCTCCGCGCAAGGACGACCTGACCTTTTCGCCTCCCTCGCGTGACTTCAGCGTCGAGACGGCGGCTATCCCGTTGACCTTCACACTGATCGCCCCGTTTGAGCTTTCTGGAAAAGTCGCGGACGCATCGGGAGAGCCTGTTGGCGGAGTTGAGATTGTCTTCGCAATAGTCTCCGGGGGCGGCGCCGTCGCCCCGACCCCCATTTTGACAGATGAGGCTGGTCACTGGGAACAATCGGGATTCGGTTACGGGTGCGGCTATGTCGTCACTCCCCGCAAACCGGGTCACGCGTTCCATCCGCCGTGGCAGTTATCCAGTGAGCCGAGAAGCGACCTGGACTTCGTGGCGACTCCCCCTTTCTCCGTTTCGGGTCGCGTGACAGACCAGCGAGGGCAAGGCGTTGAGGGTGCGGAGGTCGCTTTCTCGCCGAATAAGATGAGCGACCCGGAATTCTGGGGGTGCGTCGCGGCTTATGACTTCGAGGCCACGTGCGGAGACTCCGTCGGCGAGAATCAGGGAGTGGGTGTGGACGTTGGCTATGTCGAGGGCAAACCGGGTTACGGAAAGGCCGCGTATTTCTACAAGGAGGAAAGCGTCGTCAAGATCGGAAATGGCGCCGCCATTGCCAACCTCGCCCGCTTCACGGTTGGCGCCTGGGTCCTCCCGTTCAGCGACGGAGCCGGAAATGCCGGAAAGATTTACGACAAGACAGGCCCGAACGGGGGGTACATTCGTTTTGAAGTCGCCTACGAATCCGCGGGGACCGTGCGTCTTTTCGGTCGTGTGATGTGCGGCTCCTCCCCGGCAGACAGCATGTCGAAGACCACCATGACCATAGGAGACTGGCATCATGTGGCGATGACCTGGGATGACGCCGCAAAGGTGGTGCGACTCTATATTGACGGTGCGGAAGTGTCCTACAACTACCAGGTCGAGGGAAAGGGAGCACAAAAGGATGATTCAGCCGGCCTCGGGTGCGTCGGAAACGCCGCCGGTGGAACCCGTCGCTTCGATGGTTACATAGATGCGCTTCGGCTTTACGAGCGAACTCTTGGCGACGAGGAAATCGCTCAATGGCATCGCACAGGATGTGCGGACAGCGTCCCCCCATCGGTGGTTACCGGGAACGATGGAAGCTTGAGCCAGTCCGGATTCTGGGGAGGCTGCGAGTATCGGGTTTCCGTATCAAAAGAAGGCTGGGGGTTCACTCCCGCCTACCTCACATTCGCTCAGGAAAGGTCCGACCTCAACTTTGTAGGCAGTCCCCCGTATAAAGTCTCAGGGAGGGTCGCCTCCCCATCAGGCAACGGCGTTGAGGGCGTGCAGATAACGTTCCGCGAGATGTGCGGCGAGTCCCCCGTGCTGGACGGCTGCGTCGCCGCTTACGACTTCGAGGGCTCCGCCGAGGACACGGTCGCTGACAATGAAGGGAAAGCGGTTGATGTCCGATATGAGGCCGCCGGCAGAAACGGCTCCCTCGCCGCGAACTTCTGCCAGAACGGCGCCATTGTCAACATCGGTAGCGCCCCAACTCTCGACAACCTCGCTACATTCACTCTATCGGCATGGATTTGCCCGCGGAGCGACGGCGAGGGCGACGGAGGGAAGATTTTCTGGAAGTATGGCGCCGCGGGAGGATGTGTTCGTTTTGAGACCGCGTACGAGCGAAATGGATCCGTTCATCTGTTTGGTCGTGTGACTTGCGGCTCGAACAATGCAGAATCCCTCTCGAGCCTGGCATCGCCTGGCGTCTCTCTCAATGCGTGGCATCATGTGGCCATGAGCTGGAACAATGCCACGAAATTCATTCGCCTTTACATAGACGGCAAGGAAACCTCCTACAACTACCAACAACCGGGCTCGGGTCCTCAGAAGGATGACTCCGCCGGAAGCGCCTGCATCGGCAACTCTGACACAAAAGGACGCCGTTTCGACGGCTACATGGACGAGTATCGGATCTTCAATCGAGCCCTTACGCCCATCGAGATCAAGTTGCTTGCGACGGGCGCCGTCTCCGACTCCGCCCCCAGCAGGGTTCAGACCGACGTAAATGGCCGCTGGTCGCAGACCGGATTCTCAGGAGGCTGCCGATGCATCGCGACGCCTTCCAAGCCCGGATGGGGATTCACCCCGGACGCACGCGATTTTGGCGGACCCTCGAACACCGTGGATTTCGCCGCGACACCGCCGTACACGATTTCGGGCCGCGTCACAGACCTCTCCGGACAGGGCGTTGCGGGTGTTGCCCTGAGGTTCTCTTCCGGAAAGCCCGGCGTCGGAATTCCCCTTGTCGTGACGACGAATGAGAACGGGGAGTATGTCCAAACGGGCTTCTGGGGATTGTGCGAGTACGGTGTGGTCCCCTGGAAAACCGGCTGGGGATTTGAGCCAGCGTTCCGGCGGTTCTCCGGGACCGCTGGGAACGTAGATTTCGTCGGGTTGCCGCCGTATTCGGCTTCGGGAAAAGTCATGGACACCTCAGGGCAGCCGGTATCAGGAGTAAGAATATCGTTCTCCAGTGCAGGCGGCCGGGGGCAGGCGCCGGGCGCCGTGACGACCGGGGACGACGGCACGTGGTTTCAGACAGGCTTTTCGGGCGGTGCAACCTGTGTCGCCTCACCGAGCAAAGGAGGCTGGGTTTTCGACCCGGCTCAGCGTCAATTCGTCGGAGAGGCGACGGGACTCGACTTCGTGGCGCTGCCGCCGTATTCCGCGAGGGGTAGAGTCACGGACCAACTGGGCAATGGTGTTCCCGATGTCACCATCACCTTTGAGACGGACGGCGGCTGGCTTCCCGCTCCGGCGGTCACGGACCTAGAGGGTTACTGGTATCAAACGGGGTTCGCTCAAGGCAGCACGTACCGGGCATTGCCCTCGAAGCGCGCGTGGGTGTTTGACCCATCGTTCCGCGAATTCTCCGAGGAGGCGGTGGACCAGGATTTCGTCGGAACGCCGCCCTACCCCGTGTCAGGAAGAGTTGTTGATGAATCCGGCAACGGCGTCGAAGGAGTAGTGGTTTCCTTCTGGGTAAGGAGTGGAAACGGTTCTGCGCCGTCCGCGGTGGTCACGGATGCCGGTGGACGATGGTCTCAGGCAAATTTCGCGGCAGGTGTGGACTTTGGCGTCGGCTTCAAGAAGGAAGATTGGGCGTTCACACCTTCCTGGACGCGATTCAACGCTCCCCCGGGAGAGATTGTCGTCGTGGGAGCCGGCCCGTACGCGGTCTCCGGGAGAATCACGGATGCCGATGGAAATCCAATCGCCGATGTGAAGATTGTCTTCTCTCCGCGCCGCGGGACGCAGAAGACTCCGCCAGCGGCCCTCAGCAGTGGAGACGGCACGTGGTCTCGGAGCGGCTTCGTCCGGGGAAACACGTACTGGGCGGTTCCCGCGGCGAACAACGCAAGCTTCTCGCCGGATTATCGGGAGTTTTCAGGTCCCGCGACAGACCTCGATTTCGTCGAAAGCCCCCGTTACGCCATATCCGGTGAAGTCCTCGATTCCAAGGGGAATCCGGAGCCGGGAGTCACGATCGTTTTTGCGTCGGTCAGGAGGTCCGCTCAGGTTCCTGCGGGAGTGACGACAGGAAGTGATGGGAAGTTCACGCAATCGGGTTTTGCACCCGGAAGCCCTTACCGGGCGACGGCTCAAAAGGCGGGCTGGACATTCGTCCCGCAGTACTTCGATTTCAGCGCGCCCGTGTCGGACATGGTTTTCGTTGGAAAGGAACCCTACGCCGTTTCCGGAAAAGTGACGAACAAGTCCGGTCAGGGCGTGGGGGATGCTCAGATTGTCTTCGCGGCGGACGATTTTTCTGCATATACGCCCGAACCTGTGGTGACTGCCGGTGACGGGACGTTCCGCCAATCCGGCTTCTGGTCCGGGCGAAGCTACAAGGCAATCCCTAAGAAGGACCGATGGACCTTCCTGCCCGGGATGCGGTCATTCAACGACTCCACCAACAGCCTCGACTTCGAGGCGCATGAGCCACAGGCGACCTTGACAGTCACGTGCGATTACGGGACGCCCTCGCCTTCACGAGGGGCGACCACTTACGCCGTCGGGCAAACGATCAATGCGGCGGTGGATGTGCTCGTGCTGGATGGAGCCGATACAAGGCACACCTGCGTCGGATGGCGAGGGACCGGTTCGGTTCCTGCCCAAGGAGCTGACGCAACTCTCTCGTTCGTGATTGATGAGGATTCGTCCCTGACCTGGCGGTGGACGACCGAATATCGCCTTGAGGTGTCCGCATCGCCGGAGGAGCTGGGGAAGGTCAGCGTCTCCGGTGGCGAGTGGTTCGAAAAGGGAAGCAAAGTCACTATGACGGCTATCCCGAGCGACGGCTTCATCTTCTCGGGTTGGTCCGGGGATGCGAGCGGTCGGGCGCCGGCGATTCTGGTGGAGATGAACCAGCCGCGAATTGTTGTGGCGCATTTCACTGTGGACTCAGACGGCGACGGACTACCCGATGATTGGGAGATGCAGTATTTCGGTGGCCTGTCTGAGGACGGCTTCGGCGACCCGGACCTTGATGAGGCGCCCAACTCCGTCGAATACACCTTCGACACAAACCCCACGCAGCCCAACCCGAAGCTCTCCGTCGTGATGAGCGAGTGCGGCGCCAATGCCGCAATTGAGTTCCCTCAAGTCAGAAACAAAGTGTCCGTCCTCGATGGCGAAGGAAACTCCGTGTCGGGTCTTGCCGCAACGGACTTTGTCGTCTGGGAGGACAACGTCCGACAACTCCCTCTCGACGTGACAGAGAGAGGTGGAGATGATGCGGTTTCCGTGGCGTTGGTGCTCGATAACAGCGGAAGCATGGCGGGACAGCCCCTTGGGGATTCTCACCGAGCCGCGAACGTCTTCATTGATCAACTCGAGGCGGGCGACTCCGCGGCGATCATCAAGTTCGGAACGACGGTCTCTCTTGTCCAAAGATTCACTTCGGACAAAGAGGCATTGCATTCCGCGGTCAATGGTGTTTTCGACGGCTTCGGCGACACTGCTTTCTACAGCGCGATTCATCGAGCGCTCCACGAATCCATCGTGCAGGGCGGCACGCGAGCGGTTGTGGCGCTCACCGATGGCGTTGACAATGCCAGCAGTCACGGCCTCCCCCAGGTTATCGAGTACGCAAACCGAGTCGGCATCCCCGTGTTCGTGATCGGACTGGGGGATGTCGCTGAAGCGGGGTTAGTGAGCCTCGCTGAGGAAACGGGCGGGCAATACTATTACGCTCCTGATTCGTCGGCGCTGGGAGCGATTTACGACGAGATTTCCCGCATCGCGGCGAACTGGTATCAGGCGGACTATGTCACGAGCAACTTCGATGCGAGCGCACCGCCGTATCCGCGTTCCGTGACCGTCTGGGCGCACTGGAACGATGCTATCGGGAGAGACGACGGGCAATACAAACCGCCGCGAGAAAACACGGCGCCCCTGTGCCACGTGGACACCCCCGAGGGAGAGCAGCGAGGGGACATAACGGTGACCTTCCAGTTGATGGATTTCGAGTCGGATGTCTGTTCGGTCGAGTTGTTTTACTCGCGGGATGGCGGCTGGTCGTGGAATCGCGCGACAGTCTCGGCAGACTCCGCACTTGAAAACCTCGCGTCTTCGCCGCAGGGGGAGACGCATTCTGCCACGTGGTGCACGGCAACGGACCTCCCCGGTAAGGACGAGGCAACAATTCGCGTGAAAGTCGTGCCCTATGACCCGAAGAAAGGCACTCCTGGCGAGACGTCCGATTTTGCGGTGCGAAACAACACCCGCCCCAGTGTTGTGGTGGACACGCCAACCAGTCCCCAGCAGAGGGACATCTCCATCGGCTATGTCCTGTGTGATGCTGAGAGCGACGTTTGTTCGATTTCAGTGGAGTACTCGGTGGACGGCGAAACTACTTATCAGCAAGCAACAGTCGCCGCGGGTGGCGACGGAATGGCGGACCTCGCCGCCTCCCCGGAAGGCATTCCGCATCTGTTTGTCTGGGATTCCCTCAGCGATATTGGCTATCAGTCGCGGAGCGTGAGAATCCGAATCACGCCATCCGATACAAGTCTTGGCGAGGCGGGAGAGACTGAAGACTTCACCGTGAACAACATTCCCCCCGCGAGACTTTCCTATTCGCCGGAATCTCTGGCGTTCTCCGCCCATGAGAAGGGCGCCGATCCCGACGCGAAGGCTCTTGAGGTCTGGAACTCCGGCGAGGGGATTCTGACGTGGCAACTCCACAGCGACTCGTCCTGGTTGACCGCCTCACCGGTTAGTGGACAGAGCTCCGGAGAAAAAGATGCTGTGGCAATCGCCGTTGACATCTCCGGTCTCACGGTGGGAACTCATGCCGGTGTGATACGCATCGAGTCGTCCGATGTCGTCGCCGGTTCGGTGGCTGTTCCCGTGACGCTCACGGTTGAAGAAGCCCTCGCGATAATCTCTGTATCACCGGCATCGCTCACCTTCACAATTCTGCTCACTCAGGGCGACCCGCTGCCGCAGACTCTCCATGTGCAAAATATCGGCGGGGGCGAGATGTCCTATCAGGCGTGGGTGAGCGCCTCGTGGCTCTCCGTGACGCCGGATACGGGAAGCAGTACAGGTGAACCGAATGCAGTAGCAGTCCAGGCCCGGACTGCGGGATTGAGTGCGGGAACGTATCGCGCGACCATCACCGTTGTGGCGCCGCGCGCCTCGAACACCCCAAAGCTCATCCCCGTCACCTTCACTATCGCGGATTCTCCTCCCGAAATCGCCGTCCAGCCGTCGAGCCTGACGTTCGCAGCGGAGGAGGGGGCAAGCGAGCCGCCGGCGCAGGAGATTCAAATATGGAACGCGGGCGGAATGACTCTTTCCTGGCAGGCACAAACGAGCAATCCGTGGCTGAGCATCACTCCGGCTTCCGGAACGAGCACCGGCAATAAGAGCGATGTATCCGTTTCCGTGAAAACTGCTGGGCTGACGCCAGGCATTCATATCGGGTCCATCACCGTGACCGCGAACGGCGCGACGAACTCACCGCTCGTTATTCCCGTGGAGCTGACGGTCATCTCGACAGCCGGCGACATGACCGTGTCGCCATCCCACCTTGTCTTCACGGCCGGGCGGGGCGGGGCTGATCCCGCGGGTCAAAAGCTAAACATATCGAGCAACGGCCGCCTCGACTGGCGAGCCGATTGGGATGCCGGATGGCTTTCCGTCAGCCCGCGCGAGGGCACTGTCAGTGCCGGCAGTTCTCAGATAACGGTCTCCGTCCGGAAGGCAGGACTCGATATGGGGCAGTATCAGGGCAAAATCACCTTCACGGCGACGAATTCCCCCGGCGTGGAACAGCTCGTGACGGTGACTCTGAACATTCGCCCGATTGAAGTCCCCACGGACTACCCGACGATTCAAGAGGGGGTGGACGCTGCTTATGACAATGACATCGTGCTGGTCCTCCCGGGCGCCTACGAGGAGAACCTCTCAGTGAAAAAGAACGTGGAAATCCGGAGTTCCCAGGGGATGGATTTCACAACGATTGACGGCACAGGACTCGGCGCGGTTGTGAGCTTCGAGAACGCGAAATCCGCTCGCCTGGAAGGATTCACCCTCGTCAACGGGACGGGCAACAGCTCCGAGAGGTCTTCCCCCGCTGGCGGCGGCATCTACTGCATCGAGTCGTCGCCAGTCATCGCCGAATGCCAGATCGTCAACAACATGGCTGCATGGGGCGGCGGCATCTGCGTGGACCGCGGCTCGTCTCCGGAGATCGTGGATTCCATCATCATCGGAAACGCGGCAGATGACGGCGGCGGAATCTTCTGCTACGAGAACGCCTCACCGAAGTTCACAACGTGCATCATCGCGGAGAACAGTGCGTACTGGTTTGGCGGCGGCCTCTGTGGGATCGAGGACTCAACGCTCACGCTCGCCGGATGCCTCCTGTATAAGAACGTCGCGGACATCAGCGGCGGCGGTATCTACGCGACGCAGGGGTGCGACCTGAAGTTGGTGAGCTGCACCTTGACCGACAACGCTTCGGAGGAAGGAGCAAATATTCTCGCAGAATCGGGTTCTTTCGTCACCATCGTGAACTCGCTTATCTGGGGTGACCCGGATGACCTGATTTTGCTCGGGGAATCCCTCATCGAATACAGCGACGTATCAAAGCCGGAGTACGCGGGTGTGTCCGGCAACATCATGGCGGAACCTATCTTCTTCGATCCCGCGAAGGGGGACTATCATCTCCTGCCCGGTTCGCCGTGCATTGACAAAGCCTCGAACGAAGCCCTGATTCTGCCCGAGAAGGACCTCGATGGCGACCCCAGAGTTCTGGCCGTAACCGGGCAACCGATCACGGACATGGGAGCCGACGAGCACGATCCCCAGATGGTCTTCATCAAGGTCGCGGACGAAGTGACCGTGTCGCCGGACGGGAAAGTGAGCGTGCTCTACACGCTGTGGAACTCGCTAAGCATCTCCTGCGGGATTCTTGGGGAGTACTCCGACGATGATGGCAGGACATGGAACACTGCCACTCCGTCACCTCCCGGGGAAATCCCCACCAGCGCGGTTTCCTCGCCCTCCGGCAAACAGCACACGTTTGTGTGGGATTCCGCGGCGGACGTCGGAGTTGGTTTTGCGCGAGAGGTCAGAGTGAGACTAAAGGCCGTCGCCCCGAAAGCCAGCCGCCCCGCGGTCACAGAACCTTTTCTGGTGAATGCCGGCCTCTGAGGCCGAAGTCTCGACGCAGCCCTTCACGTCCCTGACTGACACCTGCGCTGCCGGCGCGACAGGATCGCAACCAGACGCACACCCGCAGTCTGAGAACTCTGCCCGATAGTTCCGCTTGCCCAGAGGACCCACCACCGAGACGCAGCCGCGCGCCATCTAACGCTTGGGATCAGCGCCGCGAGGTAGGAGCGTCCACGCGCACGCCCTTGTTGGGCTTGTGCTTCTTTGTATCCGTCCGGTAGACACAGGGGGACCTTGGCATAGATGTTGACGGTGGGGAATCAGGCAGGGATATTCTGGCTGGCGGTTTGAGCGGCCTTCCAGTTATCGGGGAGGAGTTCCTCGAGGCGGTGCATGGGATGGGAACT
>JAUYEE010000079.1 GCA_030691545.1 bacterium
AGTTCCCATCCCATGAACCGCCTCGAGGAACTCCTCCCCGATAACTGGAAGGCCGCTCAAACCGCCAGCCAGAATATCCCTGCCTGATTCCCCACCGTCAACATCTATGCCAAGGTCCCCCTGTGTCTACCGGACGGATACTGATAGTCAGCAACTGCGCCGCCGGGGATTATCTCGCCTTTGGTGGCGGTCTGTGCTCCTGCAAGGGCCTGGTTGAGAATAACACGATCGCCGGAAACTCGGCCAATGAGGCGGCGGGGTTGGTCTCCTGCACGGGGACTATCCGTAATTGCATCATCTGGGAAAACGTCGCACTAAGGGGCGAACAGATAGGGGGATCGAGCACGCCGAGTTACTCTTGCATCCAGTTCTGGGACGGAGATGGGGAAGGGAACCTTGATTACAATCCTCACTTCGTTGATGCTGCAGGCGGCGATTATCATCTCCTCAGTTGGTCGCCGTGCATAGACAGTGGCGATCCAGCCTCGCCCTTTTCCATGGAACCGGAACCCAACGGCGGACGCATTGACATGGGAGCATACGGCAACACTCCTGAAGCCACATCGAAGTCGCCCGACGCGGACGCCGACGGGCTTCCCGACGAGTGGGAAAGAGCGGTGTTTGGAGACTTGCTTCACGACGGGCAGGGTGATCCTGACGACGACCGCTGCGTGAATCTCCAGGAATATCACCGCGGGACAAGCCCAACAGGCACCGACCTGTGGTACGTGGACGGCAACGTCCCCGCGTCCGGTGAGGGGAGGACATGGGCGACAGCCTTCCGGACAATTCAGGAAGGGATTGATGCGGCTTCTGATGATGAGACGGTCATTGTGGCTCAGGGCGCGTACTTCGAGAACATCGAGTTCAAGGGCAAGAACATCACTCTTCAGAGCACTGATCCCCTCGATGCCGGCGTCGTCGAACAAACCGTCATTGACGGAAGCGCGGCCGGCAGCGTCGTTGTCTTCTCGGCGACTGAGAGTCCCGCGTGCGTTCTTTCCGGTTTCACGATTCGCAATGGCGAAGCCACGAGCGCGGGGGGAATCTGCGGTGGCGGAATCAACGATCATACGCGCGCTACCGTACGATGCAATCTGATAGCAAACACTCGTGGCGGAGGAATCGCTTTCTGCGACGGGTTGATTGAGAACAACAAAATCCTGGGTAACAGGTCAGGACTCCACGATTGCGATGGCGTCATCAGGCACAACCTGATCTCCGGGAATGGCGTTGCGTGGGGTGGCCTTGGCGTCGGCGGGGGCGGTCTGAATTATTGCGACGGCACGATCCAGAGCAACGCAATCACTGACAATTGCACTGGGGCTTACGGAGGCGGCGGTCTGTACGAGTGCGATGGGACAATCATCGGCAATTTGATCGCCGGGAACTCAGCCAATCGCGGCGGAGGGCTTGCGCTGTGCAGCGGCTTTATCGCGAATAACACAGTTGTCGGGAATGTCGCGGTTGAGAGCGGGACCTTCTATGGTGAGGGAGGAGGTCTCTGCGGCTGCAATGGCACGATCCGCAACTGCATCATCTGGGGAAACGTCGCGAAGACTGGCACCGAGCTTGAGTCCTCGAGCGTCCCGGCCTACTCGTGTGTCAGATTCTGGAGCGGCGGAGGCGTGGGGAACACGGCGCATTACCCCTATTTCGTGGATGCCGGCAAGGGGGACTACCATCTCAAGAGCTGGTCTCCATGCATAGACGCTGGCGATCCTGCATCTCCTTTCTCCCTTGAACCTCAGCCGAACGGCGCACGGATTGACATGGGCACCTATGGGAACACGCCGGAGGCAACGCCCAAATCGCCCGATTCCGACCACGACGGACTTCCAGACGATTGGGAAATGCACTTCTTCAGCGACCTGTTGCAGGACGCCAACGGAGACGTAGATGGCGACGGTCTGTCAAACGCAGAAGAATACGACCAAGGCTCCAATCCTTCGGGACGACCGGCATGGTATGTGGATGCATCCGCATCGTCGCCGGGCGACGGGAAGACCTGGGAGACGGCTTTCGAAACGATCCAGGAAGGCATAGAGGCGGCACTGGATGGCGATATCGTGATGGTGGCCGAAGGGATTTACTACGAGAACATCGTGTTCAATGGCAACAACGTCACCCTGACGAGCGTTGACCCGCTTCACTCGCCTGTGGTTGCCGGTACAATCATGGACGGAGGTCAATCAGGGTCCGTCGTCACGTTTCTCGGAACGGAAGACCCCGTTTGTGTCGTTGCCGGATTCACCATTCGCAACGGGAGCGCGGACCCCGGGGGCGGCATTCACGGCTTCCGAACTCACGCGACAATCGAGCACAACCTGATCACCGAAAACTCAGCCTATCGGGGCGGTGGCCTAGCTTATTGTGATGGCGTGATTCGACGCAACACCATTTCGGGGAACACCGCGTCTGGCCTTGCACCGAAGGGCGTCGGCGCAGGCCTGTATCGCTGCAGCGGAACTGTTCAAGGCAATCTGATTTGTCGGAACGCGGCCGTCGAGTCGGGAGGAGGGCTGTACGACTGCGACGGAGCTGTAAGGAACAATCTGATCATCGAAAACGCCGGCGGCATTGCGGGGCTTTCTCTATGCGACGGAACGATTGAAAACAACACTGTTGCCAATAACGTCGGCGGTGGAATCAGCAGTACAACGGGGACAATTCGAAATTGCATTGTGTGGGGAAACGCGGGTCCGGACGACCAGGACGTTTACAGCAAGGTGGATCCGACATATTCCTGCATCCAGCGATGGAGCGGTGGAGGAGAGGGAAACACCCATCACTACCCTTACTTTGTTGATGCGGGCAACGGCGACTACCATCTGCGAACGAGTTCTCCCTGCATAGATGCGGGGGATCCAAGCTCTCCTTTCTCCCAGGAACCCGAGCCGAATGGTGGACGGGTCAACATGGGGGCTTATGGCAACACGCAGGAGGCGACTTCCAAATCGCCCGACGCGGACCAGGATGGACTTCCTGACGACTGGGAAACGGAGCATTTCGGGACCCTCGTCCAGGGTCCAAACGAAGACCCCGACGCAGATGGGATTCCGAATTTGCGCGAATACTATCGAGGTTTCGACCCGAATCTCCCCGCGACGTCATGGCATGTGGACGGGGCAGTGACGATCTCAGGCGATGGAAGGTCCTGGGCAACGGCATTCAAAACGGTCCAAGAGGGTATTGACGCGGCATCCCATGGCGACTCGGTCGTTGTGGCCGCAGGGACATACGCCGAGACCATCGACCTGCGGGGCAAAAACATCTTCCTCCGCAGCACGGACCCGCTCAGCCCGACGGTCGTTGCCAGCACCATTCTTACGGCCGGGACCGGGCCATCCATCGTCACATTTGCCGGAACAGAAGACGAGAACTGTGTCGTCGAAGGGTTCACGATTCAAAACGGGAGCGCCACTTGGGGAGGTGGGATTTTTGGCGGCTCAATGGATTACCCTACCCACGCGACCATTCAAAACAACGTCATCACGAACAACTCAGCTTACGAAGGTGGGGGAATAGCTTATTGCGATGGGTTGATACAGCACAATATCATTAAGGAGAACTCGCCAGGCGGACTCTGGTACTGCGACGGGGTGATCCGACACAACAGAATAGCCGAAAACACGGCCAACGGTTTGTCTCGATGTAACGGCATAATCGAGAACAACAGAATCGAATCCAACCTTGGCACCGCGATCACAGGGTGCATCGCCACGATTCGAAACAACGTCATCTGTGACCACCTGGGAGCTGGACTGAGCTACTGCGACGGTACGATCGAGAACAACACGATCTGTGACAACGCAGGATATGGGTTGGAGGAGTGCTCGGGGATAATCCGTAACTGCATCGTCTGGGGAAATCCCATACGGCTCAGCGAAGGCACTGTCCCGACTTACTCCTGCATAGAGGGTTGGATGGAAGGAGGACTCGGCAACATAAATTACTATCCGCACTTCGTGGACGTAAACAGCGGGGATTACCATCTCAGCACTTGGTCTCCTTGTATTGACACAGGCGATCCTGCCTCGCCATTCTCGCAAGAACCGCAACCGAATGGCAGCCGAGTTGACATGGGTGCTTATGGGAACACGCCCGAGGCCACGCCCAAATCCTAGGATACGGACATGGACGGACTTCCCGACGATTGGGAGATGCATTTCTTCGGGAACTTGATCCAGGCGCCCGACGGAGACTTCGACGAGGATTTCGTCCCCAACCTTCAGGAATATCTCGTTGGCTCTGATCCGACGGGCGGCCCTCCTCTGCTCTATGTGGACAGGTCGGTGACTTCCTCCGGAAACGGGACTTCGTGGCAAACGGCTTTCAGGACAATTCAGGAAGGCATCAGTGCCGCGACCGACGGCCATGCCGTGGTGGTCGCGGAGGGAACCTATCCAGAGCAAATCCACTTCCATGGGAAAAGAATCAGGCTCAGGAGCACTGATCCCCTTGATCCCGTTGTTGTTGCCAACACCATTATCGCAGCAGCGAAAGGCGGGCGCGTCATCACCTTTGCAGGTACTGAAGACGAAACCTGCGTTCTCTCCGGCTTTACGATCCGCAACGGCAAAGCACCGTACGGCGGTGGGATCTGCGGCGGGACACCGACCATCCATGCCCGGGCCACAATCGAACACAATGTGATCACCGGGAATTCAGCGACGGGGGATTCGGCCTCCGGCGGGGGAATTGCTTTCTGTGACGGAAGAATCCAAGGCAACGTAATCTTGGCGAATATGGCGACGGGGCAAAACGCGAACGGTGGGGGGCTGGGTTGTTGCCATGGCCTGATCCAGAACAACGTCATCGGTGAGAACTTTGCCGAGGGTGAAGGAGGTGGCCTTTTTGATTGCGATTCCGTGATCAGGGGCAACACCATTTCGATGAACTCCGCGTTGTCCGGCGGCGGACTCGCTGCATGCGATGGAATGGTCAAGAATTGTATCATCTGGGGGAATTTGCCGTTGGGTGCGGATGGTGAGCTTTACCTGTCGAGCGTCCCGTCGTTCAGTTGCATTGAGGAATGGACCGGAGGCGGCAAGGGGAACATCTCAAAGATCCCTCGGTTCGTTGCTCCTGAGAACCACGATTTCCGGTTAAAAGCGGATTCGCCATGCATTGATGCGGGCTCCAATGACCCAGATTTGCTGGAGTTCGACATTGCGGGGGCGCACAGGATTATGTTCGGTGGAAAAAGCCTCACTGCGGACATGGGGGCATACGAGTTCTACATCAACAAGCTTGAGCCTGTCCCCGGCACAGATGACGTTGTCTTCACTTGGAGCTGCCTTGCCGAGAAGACCTATTCCATCTTCTACACCGAAGACCTCTTCGATTGGCACACCGCCATTGACAACTTCCCCTCCTCCGGCAACACAACCACCTCCTGGACCGACGACGGCGTTCTGACCGACGTTCCGCCCTCCCTCGCCCCAAAGCGCTTCTACCGTGTCCTTGAGAATCCATGAGAGTTCCTGTGAAAAACCGCGGGCGAAGGCAACGCTTGTCACATAGTTTGGATTGGACGCTCGTTATCAAGCAAAAGTGCCAGAGAAGCTTCTCACCACACAATAATTCCCTTTCTTGGCCTTTCCGGGACCGCCGCCTTCCTATCCTGCGCTTGCCGGGGACGCGGCTTCCGTCCTGCACCAGAAAAACCTTGTTCTTCAGCATGGGGCGTGGTATGTAAGGAACAAGTGGATCAGCGGGCTGCGTCACCATTGAACCTCTGTCTGTGGGGTCGCCTATGAGATCGCCAATCTTTGCTGTCGCCTTCGTCTGGTTCTCGATCTGCCTACCTGTTTCTTCCCCCGCTTTCGCCGCGACAAGATATGTCGCCAGTTCTGTCTCGGCGTCTGGTGACGGCGAGTCATGGGATAGTGCCTTCAGGACGATCCAGGAAGGGATTGACGCCTCGTCCCGCGGCGACACAGTGATCGTCGGAGAGGGTGTTTACTTGGAGAACATCAAGTTCAAAGGGGAGAACATCACCCTTAGGAGCACCGATCCTCTCGATCTCACCGTCGTGGCTGCCACCATTATTGACGGCAACCAGGCTGGTTCCGTCGTCACTTTCTTAGGGACCGAGACGGAAGCCTGCATCGTCGTAGGCTTCACGATCCGGAATGGGCGGTCGGGCGAGGGAGGCGGAATTCACGGCAACGGGAGCCGCGCCACCATCGAGAGCAACACGGTGTCCGGCAATGAGGCCGCGGGTGACTACGCCGTGGGCGCGGGTCTGGCGTTTTGCAGCGGGCGAATTCGCAACAACACCATTTCGGCGAATACCGCGCCTTCGGAGTTCACCTACGGCGGCGGGTTGGCTTATTGCAGTGGCAACATCGAGGACAACACCATCTCTGAAAACTCTGCCGAGGAGGGCGGCGGTCTTTACAGATGCGCGGGAATCATCCAAGGAAATACCATTTCCCAGAACTCTGCGTCCAGCGGGGGTGCGCTCCGCGAGTGTCACGGGACGATTCGCGACAATGTGATAGCCGGGAACGCAGACGGCGCCCTCAACGGCTGTGACGGCACCGTCGAGCACAACACCATTTCCGAAAACTCGGCTCGCCTCGGCGGCGCTCTCTACCAGTGCAATGGGATGATTCAAAACAATACCATCACCAAGAATTCCGCAGAGTGGTCCGAAGGGGGAGCCTTGTTCAATTGCGGGGGGACCATCCGCAATAATGTTATTGCCGAGAATGCAGTGACGGGAAGGCCCGGCGGTCAAGGCGGCGGGCTGGCCTTGTGCAACGGGACGATTGAGAACAACCTGATCGCGCGCAACTCCGCCAGTTATGGCGGGGGTTTAAGTCTCTGTCACGGGACCATTCAAAGCTGCACCATCGTCGCTAACTCGGCCGACCATGGCGGGGGCGGCGTCTCAGAGTGCCGTGGGGTCATCCGTAACTGCATCGTCTGGGGAAACACAGGAGGCGCGACGGACGCTCAGGTGGCTGATTCCAACACCCCCTCCTTCAGTTGCATTCAGGACTGGCCCGGAGGCGGCATTGGCAACATCGGTGACGAGCCGGGCTTCGCTGACCCAGCCAGCGGAGACTATCGCCTGCTTTCCAGCTCGTCGTGCGTGGACGCGGGGGCAGCCTATTACTGGTTTGCCTGGCCTCAACGCGACCTCGATGGCAACTGCCGTCTGGCTGGCAGTTCGGTGGATATGGGATGCTACGAGTATGGGTGTTCGCCGGACTCGGACGGAGACCTGCTCTCCGACTCGGACGAGGAGACCGCGGGAACAGACCCCCGTAACGATGACACGGACGGCGATGGCCTCCCCGACGGCCTTGAGATCCTCCGCAAGAGCGACCCACTTCAGCTCACTGCCCCGGGTGTGATCCATGTCACCTCCGAGACCGCGGCAATCCAAAAATCCTTGTGCCTGGCCGTCCCTGGCGACGAGGTCGTCGTGGGTCCGGGACACTATCGTGGGAACATTCAGTTTTGCGGCCGTGATGTTACCCTGCGTGGCCTGGACCCTCACGACCCGAACGTTGTCTCCTCGACCATACTCGACGCAGGCGGCTCTGGGCCGGTGGTACGGTTTACAGGGCGCGAGTCCGGGGCGTCTGTCCTTTCGGGGTTCACGATCACCGGCGGGTCATGCTGCGGCTCAGGGGGAGGAATCTCCGGGGGCACCTCGGATCGCCACACCGGTGCCACGATCTCGAACAATCTGATCACCGGGAATTTTGCAGTCGGCGACTGGCAGAGTGGTGGCGGCGGCATGGCATATTGTGACGGGATAATCGAGAGCAACACGATCAGCAATAACTTGTCGTCCGGCTCCTGGCAGGGCGTGTTTTCGCGCCCGATCGGCGGTAACGGTGGGGGACTGGCTTCTTGCCACGGGGTTATTCGGAACAATGCGATCACCGCAAACTCGGTTCGGGGATTTGACGGATATTATGACGCTAACGGTGGTGGGGTAGCCTACTGCCAGGGCACCATCCGGAACAATGTCATCAGCGCGAACTCCGCGCGGGGCGTGGGCGCCGGCCTTGCTTTTTGCCACGGCGCCATCGAGAGAAACCCGATTATCGCCAACACCGCAGAAGACCAGGGCGGCGGATTCTATGGCTGCCACGGTGTAATAGTGGACAACGTCATCTCGTCCAACTCATCCGCCTTCTATGGTGGGGGATTGTCCTACTGCAACGGGATAATCCAGAATAACCTTATCAGCGCGAACAGCGTGTCCGGAGAGCCATGGTACGGCTTCGGCGGCGGCGTGGCCCTTTGCGAGGGTACGATCCGCAACAATTCCGTCGTCGGGAACATGGCGGGCAACCGAGGAGGCGGGCTTTGCGATTGCTCGGGGATGATCCTGAACTGCATCGTCTGGGGAAACGTGGCCCCGGCCGGCTCGCAGCTTCACAATACGGAGGTCCTCACCTACTCCTGCATTCAGGATTGGACGGGGGGAGGGGAGGGGAATATAAGTGAGGACCCGAGGTTTGTGGATGCGGAGAACGGGGATTTTAGGTTGATGCCCGATTCGCCGTGCATTGATGCGGGATTTAATGATCCGCAGTTGCCGGGGTTCGACATTGCCGGGATGCACAGGATCATGTTCGGGGGGAAAAGCCTGACGGTTGACATGGGGGCATACGAGTTCTACATCAACGACCTGACCCCCGGCCCCAACCCCGACCAAACGACATTCACCTGGAGTTCCCTCGCGGACAAGACCTATTCTATCTTGTACACCGAGGACCTCCTCACCTGGCATCTCGCCATCGCCAACTTCCCCTCCTTCGGCGGCCGAACCACCTCCTGGAGCGACGACGGCTCCCTGACGGGCATTCCCCCGCTCCTCGCCCCCCGCCGCTTCTACCGCGTTCTTGAGAATCCGTAGAAGTTCTCGGAGTAAGGGATGAACAGGCAAATCGCGGCTAATGAGCTGTGACGGCAGAACCTGACGGGCACCAGGAACCGACAGAATCTGACCACGTATTGGGGTTGAAAACCATGAATTTCCGGGACGACAGGGCTGTTCCCCAGCGAACGCAAGTCAGATCCCAGGACCCGTAACACTCGGAGTGGTCTCAACGTGCTTCCATTCAACCAATTACGACACAGAAGAAAACAGGTTTTTTACGTATCTGCCGCGAGCAGCGCACGTTCTGTTCGGAAGCTGACTCTTCACGCTTCCTCCATGCTCCGCATGTACTCTTTCCAAAGTGCGGGATGGTCAATTCAGGTTTCCTTATCCCGCGTTTCTGGGAGTGATGTGGCTTCCGTCCTGAAGCGAAAGAATCTTGTTTTGGACCGTCGGCCGTGGTAAATAAGGAACAAGTGGATCAGCGAGCTGTGTCACCACAGAAGCTCTTTTTGCGGGGTCGATTATGAAAACGCTGATACTTACTGTCGCCTTGGTTTGCTTGTGTGTCTGCCTTCCAATCGGTTCCTCGACTCTGGCCGTAACAAGATATGTCGATGGCTCTGTCTCGGCGTCCGGCGACGGCGCGTCGTGGGATACCGCTTTCAAGGCGATTCAGGAGGGTATTGACGCTGCTTCGGATGGCGACACAGTTCTCGTCGCTGAAGGCACTTACGTCGAAAATATCAATTTCAACGGCAAGAACATCACCCTCACCAGCACCGATCCTCTGGATCCCACCGTTGTCGCCAATACCATCATTGACGGTAACCAGGCCGGCTCTGTCATCACCTTCTCCGGCACCGAGACCGAATCCTGCGTGCTCTCCGGTTTCACGTTGCGGAACGGCGGCGCTGAGTATGGGGGTGGGGTTCATGGTGCCAAGACTCACGCTACCGTCCGGAACAATGTGATAACCGGCAACCTGGCCCAGAAGGTGGGCGGCGGGCTATGGGATTGTTCTGGAAGAATCCAAAACAACGTCATCGCCAAAAACCGGGCGGGAGACAGCGGTGGAGGACAGGCTTATTGTGGCGGGATCATCGAAAACAACACTGTGGTCGACAACCGGGCGGAACACGAGGGCGGCGGAGTGTACAAATGTGGCGACATGCAGAACTGTATTATCTGGGGAAATGAAGGCAGGGAGGTGTTTTTAGGATGCACTGGCCCCAGCCACTCGTGCATCCAAGGCTGGTACTATTCGGGTGGAGGGAACATTCGCCACTTTCCCTATTTCGTGGATGCATCCAATTGCGATTATCACCTGAAGAGCTATTCTCCATGTGTTGACGCCGGGAATCCTTCTTCCGAGTTCGGCATGGAGCCAGAGCCCACCGGAGAAAGGATCGACATGGGAGCTTACGGCAACACGCCGCAAGCCACCCCGGCCTCACTTGATACGGATGTAGACCTTCTTCCGGACGACTGGGAGATCACTGTTTTCGGGAACCTTGCCCAAGGGACCTCCGACGACTGGGACGGTGACTGGAGGTCGAGTTTGGAGGAATACCACCAGGGCACAAATCCTGCCTCGCTCCAAAGGCTCTTTGTGAATAGCTCTGTGGCTGTCTCGGGGGACGGCGGTTCGTGGGAGACGGCCTTTAAGACGATCCAGGAGGCCCTTGACGCAACACCGGAAGGCTATACCATCTTCGTCGCCGAAGGGGTCTACGAGGAAAACATCTGTTTCCATGGCAAGAATGTGACACTCAGGAGCAAGGATCCCCTCGGTTCAAACGCCGTCAGCAAGACAGTCATCGATGGTGGAGGACATGATTCTGTGGTGGCCTTTTCCGGCACCGAAGACGAGACCTGTGTCTTGGCGGGATTCACAATCCGAAACGGCAAGGCCACGGAAGGCGGCGGAATTCGTGGGGGCGTATCTACAAAGTGGACACACGCCACCATCCGAAATAATGTCATCATTGGCAACGCCGCGGGCCGCGATGGAGGCGGACTGGCTTACTGCTTGGGCGTGATCCAGAACAATATCGTCTCGGGAAACTCAGCGGGGGGGGTGGTGGCGGCCTATGCGACTGCACACCCTGGCTTATCGAGAATAATACCGTTTGCGGGAATTCCGCGGCGTATGGTGGCGGAGGGCTCTGCAGATGCAGGTCCAAGCTCATCAATTGCATCGTCTGGGGGAACGCTCCCGCGCAACTCTACGATTCTGATGGGTGGGTTTACTCCTGCATTCAGAATGAGCGACAGGCGGATACCGGCAACCTATGGTTTTATCCGCACTTCGCTGATCCTGAGGGTGGCGACTATCATTTACTGAGCTGGTCTCCATGCATCGACGCAGGAGATCCCTCTTCCGACTTTGGCCGCGAGCCACACCCCAATGGAGGAAGGATCAACATCGGGGCCTACGGCAACACCCCGGAAGCGACTCCGACTCTGAGAGACGCCGACAAAGACCTCCTTCCAGACGACTGGGAGATGCATTTCTTCGGTGACCTGGCGCAAGGTGCCTCGGATGATTGGGATGGCGAGGGCAGGTCAAACCTCCAGGAGTATCGTCACGGCACCGATCCGACTTGGTTTGCAACGTGGTATGTGGACGGGGCGGTTCCCGTTTCCGGTGACGGGACATCGTGGGAGAGAGCGTTCCGGACTGTGCAGGATGGGATTGACCGTGCCTCGGAGGGCGATATGGTGTTGGTGGCCGAAGGGATATACTTTGAAAACATCCATTTCGGCGGCGAGAACATCACGTTGAGGAGCACGGACCCTCTCAACGCATCGGTTGTCGCCGGAACAATCATTGATGGAGGACAGCGTGACTCCGTTGTTACGTTTCACGGGACCGAGGACGAAACGTGCCTCCTGTCCGGCTTCACGATTCGCAACGGCGCAAGAATCCGTAGCGGCGGTGGAGGAGTAAGTGGCCGTGAGACTCGCGCCGTGATCGAGAACAATGTCATCACGGCAAATTCAGGGCTAGGCGGAGGGCTCTGCGATTGCGAAGGCACCATCCAGAGGAATGTCATTGGCGGAAATCTCGGCTGTGGACTTTACAGCTGCCACGGTCTCATCCTGAACAATCTGATAGCGGCAAATTCGGAAGCCTCGATGGGTGGCGGGCTTTACTGGTGCAACGGCCCAATTCGCAACAACACTATCTTCGGGAACTCAGCGGGACACTTCGGAGGGGTGTACGGTTGCTCGGGCCCTATCAAAAACTGCATCATCTCGGGGAACACAGCAGAGGATGGCGAGCAGATTGGCCTGTCGAGCTCCCCAGTCTATTGCTGCATCCCAGGCTTGTCGGCAGGCGGCCAAGGGAACATCGCCGGCGATCCAAGGTTTGTGGATGCGCAGAACGGCGATTTTCGGCTTCTGCCGGATTCGCCGTGTATTGATTCGGGGTTGAATAGTCCGGATTTGCCGGAGTTCGACATTGGGGGGATGCCCCGGATCATGTTCGGCGGGAAGAGCCTCACGGTTGACATGGGGGCATACGAGTTCTACGTCAACGCTCTGACCCCCGGCCCCAATCCCGACCAAACCACCTTCACTTGGAGCTCTCTGGCCGACAAGACCTATTCCATCTTCTACACTGACGACCTCTCCAACTGGCATCTCGCCATTGACAACTTCCCCTCCTTCGGCAACCAAACCACCTCTTGGACCGACGATGGCTCGCTGACTGGCCTTGCGCCCCTCCTCGCCCCGAAGCGCTTCTACCGCCTCCTGGAGAATCTGTAGGGTCGTGTGGCAGCCGGTCTGGAAGGCCGATAACGATCGAGTCGGAGGGCCCCAGGGGAGGGCAGGATGTGCCACTGAGAAACGAGACATCGGATCGCATTTCGTGCTCGTGGAGCACCGATCGCGCCCTCCATTACGACCCTAAGGGAGGCATTCTCCCCACCGTGCTCGACGAAGACCCCAAGACCTCGTTTCGCCGACCCTTTGTCTCCTACTCGACCTTCTTCTCGCCCAACGCTTGACATCTCGCCGCCGCAGTGGAAACGCGAGGTGGGTCGAGCATAGTTGCCTTTGTGGCCGAAACGGGACTATGCACATGTACGACGGAAAATCGTATGGAGAGCCTTTGTGTAAAGCTTCGGACCCAGCCGCGTTATCGCACGGGCCCTGGTTCAGACAAAGCAACGCCCTTCATGTGGGCGGAGGGTTCTGGCAAGAGAACAACCCGGAGCCCCTGAGTTTTCCTTTGGCAACCCAGGCTTCAGTGATTCGCGAGGGATCTCGAGAGACGGGAGCACGGAGATACGAGCCAGCGGCCATTGCACTGCGTTTCAGGCCTCTTGCTTGCGCTGCCGGCAAATGGCGTGTGCTTTTCCAAATAGGTCTTTCAGCTCGCATGGAATCCAGGACTTTCGTCCCAGTTCGGTGTAAGCTTCATACAGGGTGCCGTACGAGTGCCGCGTAATCTTACGCCCGTGAAAGACGAGAGCGCTGGCGATGGCGGCGTAGTAAATCACCGTCGCGGCGGTTTCCTTGGCGCCGAAACCAGCACGGCGGACCAATCCCTTCCCGTAGTCCTTCAGGGTCTTAATCACCATCAAGTGCGTCTCTGAGTTGAGAAGGAGATCGCGTATGGTCTTGCCAGCGGCGGAGAGCACTTCCTCGGAGGTCCAGCTGAGGATAGTAGGGAGGGAATTAGGCAGTGTTGGGTCCAGGGGCAGTTGAGTCCCGAGGATGTTTTCGAGAACCTCCGCAGGAGTCTGACCCTCGCCCGGATTGCCCTCACTATGCCCGCCCTTCAAACCGATGGCCAAGAGCCAAGCCACCCGCTGAGGTCTTACTCCGTCTGTCGTTTCCTCTTTCATGCTCGAGCGTTCCCATGCGTCAAGAATGTGCTGAGTTTTCATAGGCTCGTGGGCAGTGTACTTCCCAGAAGAGCACCCTTCTGCCGGAAGGAAGGTATGCTCTCCTTCACTAAAATATACGCAAGGGAACTCAGGATCCTGCGCCGGGTCTGGAAAGAATTTTCATGAGATGGCGAATTTCCTCGTCAACCTCGCTCTCGGAGCCCACAAAATACCGCACGTGACGCCTGAGAACGGACGTAAGCGCCCGGCCAACCCATGTTCCCTGTGAGAACGATGTGAGCCATACTCCTCGGCAGATAGAGCGTATGTGTGGTATGGAGACAGAACGCATCGAGGAGGATGAAAATGCAGG
>JAUYEE010000158.1 GCA_030691545.1 bacterium
CGATCGCCACCGAGCCCATCAGCGTGGCCGCCAGCGCGATGCCGATCCAGATCAGCCAGGTGTCGCCGCTCAGCGGCCCGGTGTGTGCCGGCGCGGTCTGCAGCCAGTAGCGGTCGCGGTCGATCGAGAAGCCCACCCACAGGCCGGGCCGGCCGTTGACGCTGCGCGCGACCACCGCATCCGGCCCGAGCGCGGTGCGCAGTTCCTCGCCGATAGCCAGCTTCTGTTGAAGACTGACACTCATCCCTGATCTCCTGTGCCTCTCTCGACGAACGGCCGGTATCGGCGGCAGCATGGAGCGCTCACCGCTGCATACCGTTGCTCCGCCTCGTCCTGGTACCGACGTCGGCTACTCCCCACACAGATCGCCGATGCCCTGACCAATGGCCGCCACGGCGAGGGCACAAGAGGCGATTACGGCGTGCCCTGTCGCAGGCCCTGGTGCGGCGATTGAGCCGACGGCAAGCAGCATGTTGCCAGCGGCCGTAACGCCGCCTGCCAGGATCTTCGAGATGCCATTGAAAAGCTTGGGCGGCTTCTTAGGGTTGTCATCGCGTTCGTCAGTTCCATTGCCGGTGGATTTGAGCGCCTTGCCAACGCGCTGCAGCTCTTCCCTGGCTCGCGCCACGGTCTGAGACGGTATCCGCTTCGACGTGACGAGTTCATCTCTTGCATAGCGGATGATGAGCACCACCTCGGCGTCTGGCTGATCGAAGCCAGCAAGTCGTAAATACTCGAGGTCGACGTCTGGAATGGCGCTTCGCCTCAGGCCACCGAACACCTGTTCGGCATGAGCGTCGAGAGCGTCAAGAATGCCGGACTCGTCGAGAGGGTGATTGAAGTACGTGTACTCGATTTCCTCACCAAGGGTTGGGTAGAGGTCTACGTGCTCGGCACGTTCAGCCACGGCACGCGCGAACCGGGAGGTGGAAGCAAGATGTTCGATCATGTAGTTAAGGTGGCCGAGCCCCTCCGGATGATGAATGGCTCGCCACGCCCGGACGTACCTCCGGTAGATTGCGTCCAAGAACTCCTGGTATTCCTCGTCAGTCATGCACAGGCCCTCCAATTGCTGCGGGTCTAGCACTCATCAGATGTCGCCCTTGTCAGGTTCAGGCAACGTGCTCGCCAGTCCTGCCTCGATGTCCAGGCCGTGCATCACGGCGACAGCCGCGATGCGAAGCCCAATCGACGCCCTCAACTCGCCGAGCGCCGTAAAGAACTCCGACTCGAACGGACCCGGCCAATGAGGCCGGAGTACGCGCGGTGAACCGCCACGCATGTCGTCGAGGAATTTGCGACAGGCCGCACGAACGGCCCGCAGGTGTTCGGCCAGCTTCGAGCCGCCTGATAACCCGCCGATCTCTTCCGTTAGGAACCGGCGGATCTCAACCACCGACTGTACGCACTGGTCGGCGACTTCGAGATGGTACGGGTTGAAGAGAACGCGACGGTCCTCCAGGAAAGCCAAGACCCTCCTGGCAACGGCGAGTTCCGGCTCGAGTGGGTTCCAGGAGACCCCGAAGACCGGAACGCTGAAGCCCGTGAGCCTACTGGCTATCTCCTTGAACTTCATCGTTGCCTCATTTGAGCATGTGGTTGGCGAACGAACGACGGAATGCGTGCAAGCGGGTGAAGTGTGAACGGTGAAAGGTGAATGCCGAAAGAATCATGGGCATTTCTCCCTGGGGCAACCCTCTCGGCGCGGTCATTGCTATGTCGCCAACAACGTTCGACTGCTTTTCCACACCTGCCGAGCCCCTTTGTCCGGCGTTCATTATACCAAACCCGGGACCCGTGTCAAGCCGAAGTTTGCCAGAACGGCGTTTTGGGCGCATCCCCGCCTCCCTGCTCGGCCTCGGCTCGCGGCGAGAAGGCGCGCCAGCGCTATCGTTCGGCAAGTGTTCCGCTTAGTGCTCCGATTCATAAATACGGTCACATATTACAGATGAATCCATTGGTCGAGAAGCCCGGCTGAAGCCGGCTGCGACACCATAACTCGCAGAGGCGCCACCACCCGCTGAAGCAGGTGGCTAAAGAGAATGTGCCGGCTAAAGCCCGGCACAGACGGCCAGCGCAGCCCGCCTGATTCATCAGCGGCACTCTCTGTGTGTTCGTCACCGTATTTATGAATATCTGTACTCAGCACGAAAGGCAACCGCCCTCGGGACGTGCCTCATGGGGTGGGAATGCCGTATTCCTGCATCTTCTTGCGGAGTGTGTTGCGGCTGAGACCAAGCTCCTTTGCGGCGCGGAGCTGGACATGGTCGTTGTCTTCAAGAGCTTGCACAATCAGCGTCTTCTCAACCTCTGAAAGAATCCGTTCGTAAAGGTTTGTCCGCGTCCCTGGTCGCTCCTTTCGGAATCTCTTCACCAACTCCGGAATGATAGCCTCCGTCGGGCCGAGCGGTTCGCAGGGCTTCGCTCTCTCCCTGAACGTACGGATACTTATTGGAAGGACTTCCATGCACAGGGCGTCGCCCTTTGTGAGGACAATGGCCCGCTCGATGCAACTTTCCAACTCGCGGACATTCCCCGGCCAAGGATACTCCATGAGCGCATCGAGCACCTCCTGGGAGATTTTCGACACGTTCTTGCCGCACTCGGCGTTGTACTTCTCGAGAAAATGCTCCACCAGCAACGGAATGTCCTCTCGCCTTTCCCTCAGCGGGGGAATAAAAATGGGAATGACATTCAGCCGGTAGAAAAGGTCTTCCCGGAACATCCCTTTTGCGACGAGGTCTTCGAGGTTCGCGTTAGTGGCGGCAACCACTCGCACGTCCACCTTGATCGTCCCGGTTCCTCCCACTCGCTCGAACTCCTTCTCCTGGAGCACGCGAAGGAGCTTCGCCTGAAGGTGGGCGCTCATGGTGCCCACCTCGTCAAGAAAGACCGTGCCCTTGTCCGCAAGCTCGAAGCGACCTTTCCGCTCACGCACGGCCCCCGTGAACGCACCTCGCTCGTGCCCGAAAAGCTCGCTCTCCAACAGGCTCTCCGGAAGTCCTCCGCAGTTGACTTTCACAAACGGTCCGTCGGCGCGGTTGCTGTTGTAGTGCAACACACTGGCGATGAGCTCCTTGCCGGTGCCGGTTTCGCCACGGATGATGACAGTCGCATTGCTCTTGGCCACAGTCGCCGCGGACGCCACAACGTCCTGCATCAGCCCGCTCGCCGCGACGATGTTGCCAAACTTGAATTTGGATATCAGGTTTCGCCTGAGACGGAGATTCTCCTCGAGGAGCTTGTCACGCTCCACAGCCATCATTCGGTTGATCTTGATGGCTTGAGAAAGAAGGGAGGCGATAATCTCGAGAAGGCGCTGGTCCTTCGACAGCGTCTCTTCATCCACATAATCCCGGTCAATGCTGATGGCCCCGACCACTTCATTGTCCACGCGGAGCGGAACACAGACGAAGGAAACCTGCCCCCTCGCCACCTCCGTCCTCGCGGCCGCTCGACCTAAGAACGACGGCTCCTTGGCGACATCCGCGATGACCGCCGCCCGCCCGGACTGAACCACCTTCCCCGTGACACCCTCGCCGACCTTGTACCGCCCTCGCCGTTTCTGTTCCGAACTCAAGCCGTGCGCCGCGACTGTCTTGAGGTCATCGGTCGCCTTGTCGAGAAGAACCAGCGTCCCCCGTCTCATCTTTAGCTCTTTGGCGAGGATGCCCATCGTCTGCTCGAACACGCTCGCCAGGTTCATCGCCCCTCCGATGGTCTGGCTGACTTCGCTCAGGATGGCAATCTCAAGCTCCTCGCGGCGTTCCGGGGCGACCTCAACGATGCCGTCAGTGATGCGAAGAATCTGCGGAATCCCAATCCGGGGAGAACGCCGGCCCTCCGTTTTCCGCATAACCAGTATCGGCTGACCGTTCGAGACCGACAGCTCAACAACCACCTGGGTGATGTGCCGCAGGTTCGCTAAGAACTGCTCCGAGTGCGCCTCCTTCTCCAACATCCAGTAAGCGACGGTGTTGAGGTCGTAAAGACGCGGGCACATGTACGCGAAGAAATCGAGGACTTTTCGCTCGTCCTTCCATAACTCAAGCATCCCCGTGATGCTATCGAAGACGTAATCGGTTCTGTGACCGACCTCGCGTTCGAGGCTCTCGATGGCTTCCTTGACTCTGTCGGGATTTGTCACTTCCTTAACCGGGACGGCTCTCAGCGCGGCGGGTGTGGGTTGTCCTTCGGCGTAGAAATCCGAGAAGATTTTGTCATCGTGCCCTTTCCCGGAAGTGAAGCAGTCCAGAAGGAGAAATCTCTTTAGGGAAATGTCGTCCTTGTGCTTCTTCAAAATGGCCTGAGGCGAACGGTTCAAGCTGATGTAAAGAAGATAGCGATCCTGGTGCCGGGTGGCGGTCAGAAAGCGGCTGATGAAGACGTCCACCGGCGCCCCGGAGTCGCCTTCCCACACGACATTGTCGCCGGCGGTCAAGCCTCCGAGCAAAGCGTCAAGCGATTCCACGCCCGTTGTGAACGAATCGGTTTCCATCCGAAGCAAACCTCAGTGATTCGGGTTCCGAGTGACTTTCCCCATTATTGTACTCTCAGAGGTCGAAATGGACAAGGCGAAGCAGTAGGAGCCGACAGCGTTTGAGCGTGTTTATCCCTGCCATGTGAGGCGCCGGCTGGCCCATTCTGGAGAATCTCGGCAACGCTTTTCCGAACATGCCGTCGTTTCACTTGGCTCCAGCACGGAGCGGGATGTCGAGCTGCGAAGGCACGGGTTTCACGGTGGCACGGTGCTTCTCGATTTCCGCCATGATGTCCGCGATGACATTCGGATGGTCCTTCGTAACGTCATACTGCTCTGAAGGATCGTGTTCGAGGTGGAAAAGCAGGGGCGGATCGTGCTTTGTTGGCCCATCGCCGTATCCGGGTTGCGTGATCAAATGCATCTTCCAGGGTCCTTTGCGAACCGCCATCAGCCGCGTCCCACGGTAAAAGAACATCATCTCTCGCTGGCTCTCGCCCTTTCCCCTCAGCATCGAAGACATGTCTATGCCATCCAAAATCCGGTCCCGGGGCAACTCCCCGCCAGCGAGAGAAAGACACGTGGGAAGTAGGTCAAGCGTGCTGGAAAGACCGGGGTTGATGGTTCCCGCCGGAACTACGCCTGGCCGCCACGCGATGCACGGCTCTCGCATGCCGCCTTCCCAGGTGCTCCCTTTGCCCTCGCGGAGAAGACCCGCGGAGCCGCCCCGCAGGTGCTGGATGAGCCAGGGCCCATTATCGCTCGTGAAGAACACAAAGGTTTTCTCACCCAGCCCGTGCTTTCGCAGCGCGGACATCACCTCGCCGACGCTCCAGTCCAGCTCCTCGACGACGTCACCGAAAAGCCCCCGCAGGCTCGTCCCCTTGTACTTCTGCGAGGCGAAAAGCGGCACATGAGGGAACGTATGAGGAAAGTAAAGGAAAAAGGGGTTGTTTTTGTTCCGCTCGATGAAGCGAACAGCGCGGTCGGTGTAACGCTTCGTCAGAGTGGTCTGGTCGGCGGGCTCCTCGATGACCGTCTCGTTCTCCATCAACGGCGTGGGTTTCATGTCGTTGCTGTAAGGAATGCCGAAATACTCGTCGAAGCCGTGGCGAGTAGGGAGGAATTGAGGAAGATGGCCGAGATGCCACTTGCCAACGCAGCACGTTGCATAGCCTTTCGCCTTGAGAGCTTCGGCAATAGTGATTTCGCTGTCCTGTAGGCCGCCGCCCGAGTTGGGGAAAAGCACACGCCGGCTATCGCTGCACATTCCACTTCGGATGGGGAGACGACCGGTAAGGAGTGCCGCTCGACTCGGCGTGCAGACGGATGCCGCAACATAGAATTGCGTTAACTTCATGCCCTCCGCCGCCATGCGGTCAAGGTTCGGTGTGCGGATGGTCGGATGCCCAAAGCACCCCAGGTCGCAGTACCCGAGGTCGTCGGCGAAAATGATGATGATATTGGGCTTGTTCGCGGCCGCCTGAACTGCCTGTGCCTGAAGCCCGCTGAAACGCCCCAAAACCGCCAATGCACCGGCGCCCAGTCCAACCGATCTCAGAAAATCCCGACGGGAATAATACCGTGAGGCCATATTCGTTCTCCTTTTGTCGAGTTCCTTCGCTTCCAGTTCCCACCCACCCGCATTGTTTCCGCCCGGTGTTCTCCTGTCAAGCTCCATTCGCGGAATACGCTCGGTCATTTCCTGCATGACAAGACGCATCTGTTCGGGTAGCATTGTCGGGGTTGACGGCGTTATGCGAGCAACCCAACCCCGGGCATTGGCGTTCATGTCAAAAGGAGTGAGAGTGTGATCGAAACAGATGTTCTGGTTCTTGGCAGTGGCATTGCGGGATTGAGCTTCGCTCTCAAGGCAAGCCGATACGCCTCCGTGTCAGTCGTCACGAAGAAGGAGAGGGCGGAGTCGAATACGAACTACGCGCAGGGAGGCATCGCGTGCGTTCTTTCGGAGACGGATTCGGTCGAGTCCCACGTCCAGGACACATTGCGGGCGGGGGATGGCTTGTGCGATGAGGCGGTTGTCAGGGAAATCGTCCGCGAGGGACCGGACAGAGTGAAGGAGCTCCTCGAGTTGGGAGTGAAGTTCTCGCGGATGGATAACGGGTCGTTTCACCTCGGACGAGAGGGCGGGCACAGTCACAGGCGAGTCATCCACGCTGAGGACCTGACGGGGCGGGCAGTGGAAGAGGCTCTTCTGCGCGCGATAGCAAGTAACAAGAACATCACGGTTTACGAGGACCGGATAGCGGTCAACCTTGTCGTTGGTTGGAAAGAGAACAAGTGCTACGGAGCATATATTCTCGACAAAGAGGCGGGGAGAATCGTGCCGTATTCCGCGAAGGTGACGGTGCTGGCAACGGGGGGCGTGGGGTGCGTTTACCTTTACACGACCAACCCGGACATCGCCACGGGAGATGGGGTGGCTATGGCGTATCGCGCCGGCGCGAAAATCGCCAACATGGAGTTCATCCAGTTCCATCCGACCATGCTGTACCACCCACTGGCTAATTCCTTTCTCATCTCGGAAGCGGTGAGAGGCGAAGGGGCGGTTCTCATTGATAAGCGCGGAAATCCGTTCATGGACGAGTACCACGAGTTGAAATCGCTGGCGCCGAGGGATGTCGTCGCCCGGGCCATTGATAACGAGATGAAGAAACACGGGGACGAATGCGTGTATCTCGATTGTTGCCCTAACACAACGCACAAGCCTCTCGGCTTCATGCGCAACCGCTTTCCGAATATCTGCGAAAAATGCCTCTCCGTCGGAATTGACATGGACCGCGACCCGCTGCCTGTTGTCCCGGCGGCGCATTACAGTTGCGGGGGTGTCAAGACCAACCTGTTGGGCGAATCGAGCATACACAACCTTCTGGCAATCGGCGAGGTCGCGTGCACGGGGTTGCACGGCGCCAACCGGTTAGCCAGCAATTCGCTCCTTGAGGCGCTCGTGGTCGGGCATAACGCGGCGGGTAAGGCCCGCGAGATTCTGGGAGAGGAGAAGGAGTTCCGCGCGATTGAGCCGTGGAACCCGGGGAACGCGAAGGACAGCGACGAGGCGGTCGTGGTCGTCCACAACCAGAAGGAAATTCGGCACTTAATGTGGGATTACGTTGGCATCGTCAGAAGCGATAAGCGCCTTTCCCGCGCGAAGCGGAGGATCGCCAATCTCAACGAGGAAATCCGGCAATACTACTGGGATTTCATCCTGACATCGGAGTTGGTGGAACTGAGAAACATCGCCACAGTTGCCGAGATCATCGTTGACTCCGCGATGTCCAGGAAGGAAAGCCGCGGCCTTCACTACAGCCTCGATTACCCCAGCAAGAGCGACCAATACCTCAAAGACACCATCGTCGAGCGCCCCTGGTTGCGGTGATGGCAAGCCGGTGTTCTTCCCATTTGCGCACCAGAAGTCGAAAGACGCCCATTCCGGGGGCTTCGCACAGTTCGCTTCAGGCCCGGTTTGTCCTTCGGCCTTCGGCAGTTCGCCTTACGCCGATAGAGCTTCCCTTTTGGGGGCGCAAACGAAAGGCGCCCGATTTGGCATCGGGCGCCTCCCAAAATCATCTGGTCGGGACTTCCACTCTTTTAATCGCTGTCCTTAACGTACTGGCGCACCCGCAGAGTTTTGCCCGTACTATAGAAGTAAGGCGATCTGATGGGCAGGGGCCTGGTCCCGTTTAACCATCTGTCTCCCGAGCAGACGGACCAGATGAACCCATCAACTCTTCTGATTCTGGTGGAAGGTTACCACCTCTCCCCGGAGTTGTCAAGGGTATTTCGCCATTTTTTGCAGTGGGGGCGTTGAGGTATTGACGGAAACCCACCACTGCCCTATATAGGACTTGAGCGGGTTACTCCGTCGGAAGTCGCACCGTCGGCGTCACCCGTGGCGGCAGTTAGACGAATGGCGTGGCTTCCCGAGGCTTAGGAATAACTGCGGAGATGAGAGGCAGTCCAATAATAGGAGTCTGGCAATGAGAAATGTCTCTTCGGTAGTCCCCACCCTCGTGGGGGTTATTGTCGCATCTGTGACCCCGGGTATCACCCGCGCGGGGGGCCCTGAGCGCGCAATGAGGTTCCGGGCGGATACGGCCCAGGAAGCGACGTGGTGGCAGGAAGCCTCTCGAAAGAAACTGTTCGAGCTTCTGAAACTGGGCGACCTTGTCGCCGCGAACAAACTCGACGCGCAGGGCCGTCCCGGGCTGGCCGTGGAGGCGAATGTCCTGTCCAGGAAAGACGAGGCGAAATTCACTCGCTGCGAGATCGAAATCAGCTCAACCCGGACGCGCCGGACGAAGATTATCCTGACGATACCGAGCGCGCTTGAAGAAAAGGCTCCGGCGGTTGTGTGCATTCACGGACATGGCGGCGACCGCAACATTGTCTATCAGGATGCCAACCCCTACCGCGGCTTTGCCCGAGTCCTGGCAGAAAGCGGCTACGTGACGATTTCAACCGATGTTGGACAGCACAACGTGTTCGAAGAAGGTCGCACTCTGATGGGCGAGAGGCTGTGGGACGTCATCCGGTGCGTGGATTACCTGACAACACGGGAGGAAGTGGACCCACAACGAATCGGCTGTGCGGGCCTGTCGTTGGGTGGCGAGATGGCGATGTGGTTAGGGGCGATGGACACGCGGGTTAAGGCAACCGTCAGCTCCGGCTTCCTGACGACCGTTGACAACATGCTGAATGGACATTGCCCTTGCTGGAATTTCCCCGGCTTCACCGAGAACTTCGATTTTGCCGACATCTACTCCCTGATTGCTCCGCGCTACCTCCAGTGCCAGAACGGGGAACTCGAGCGGGCGCCGGGGGGCTTTCCGGTTTCCATCGCCGAAAAAGCCATGGCAGAAATTGGGGGATTCTACGAGGTCTCCAAACAGGGGAATCGTGCGGAACTCCTCGTCCATTCAGGAGGGCACATCTTCGACGTCGCGGCGGGAGTGAAGTTCTTGGACGCCGCCCTGAAAAGCGAGGTCAGCGGCCCTTGACAGTGTGATTATGGGGGGACGGATACGGTCAACGCACGTTCTTGTGCTTTGACTGCCCGCTAACCGCCCCCGGGTTTTCCCGGTCGCTTTCCCAATGCCGCGGATTGTGCGCGATATAATGGCGGACGCGATTCCAAGACGATTTGCTGCGCACGACCTGTTCGTAATAATTCCGCTGCCAAAGGCGACCTGGAAACGCGGGCCAGCCGTATTGTTTCACGCCGTCAACATACCGTTTTGTCGTCAGGGTCTTGAACCTGTGCACCACATCCGCCAACGACAACGTAGGGGCAACCCCCTGTGGTTGCCCGTGGCGATGTGGCGGCGCATCATCCTGCGTTTCTGCATCAACGGGGCAGGCACAGGGGCCTGCCCCTACCATCGTTTTGATGTTCCGTCCGACCAATGCAATAATGCCGTGGATGTGATTGGGCATGACGACAAACGCATCAACCACGATGCCCGGATAAAACGACGGCAATTCGTCCCACGCACCCTGCACCATTGTTCCGGCGCTGTGCAGACGCATTTCGCCATCTACCACCTCGCCGAATAGACATGCACGGTCCTGCGTGCAAATGGTGACGAAATAGGCGCCCTCCGCCGAGTAGTCATACCCACGCAACCGGATGGAGCGGCGGTGGTGTCTTTCCGGATCGTAAGCCACCAGATATGCCCTTCAATTTATGCAAGCGCCTATCCGCCGGGCTCCTCTCCCCTACGTCCTCGTCTCCGTCCGACTCAAAATATCCAGGATTTCCTTTTTCCTGGACTCGTCCGTGATTCTCGGCAGGACTTTCTCAAATTCCGCGCGAGCCTGGCTTACCTTGTCATTCTTGTACAAAGCCAGGGCGTAATGATAGCCGATGAGGGGTCTTTGCTCTCTGTTTTCCGCAGGAATCGCCTCCAGGATTCCGAGAGCCTCGGGATACATCTCTTTCTTAAAAAGAACCCACGCAAGCGTGTCCTGGAACGAAGTCTGTTTGGGGTACTTTGCTGCCATCGGCTCAATAAGCCCCTGGGCCTTATCGAGGTCTCCCCCGTATTCCGCGTAGGCGTAGGCGAGATTGTTGGCGGCGGCGGGCAACACCGGCTCTATCTCCACGGCTTTCTCGTATTCCTGGATTGCCTGTTGGTACTCTCCCATCCCTTCGTGAAGGCTGCCGAGGAGGAATCGAGCTATGCTGAGCTTTGGATTGAGTTGGATGGCCTCTTGACAAGCCCGCAACGCATCTGCTTGTTTGCCTGTTTCAAGGTACACTCTCGCCAGAACCATCCGAGCGAACGCCGATTCCTTCTCGACTTCCGCCACTCGCTGGAGATAGGGTTCCGCCTTCTGGGGAGCCCGCTGGAGGATGTAACCCTGCCCGGCAATGAGGAGAGCCGGCACGTTGTCAGCCTGGGTCTTCAGGACCTCCTCTGCTTCAGCCACTGCCTCAGCGGTATCCCCTGTCGCCAGAAGAAGGTCGGCCAAAACAAGTTGCGCTTGAACGAATGCGGGGGCGATCTGCAGCGCCCGCCCGAGGCGAGCCTTCGCTTCTTTGAAATCTCTCTCGCTGAGATAGGCAATTCCAAGAAGGTATTGCACGGCCGCGTTGTTCGCGTCCTCCTCCGCCACTTGAACAAGGTCGCGGATTGCGTCCGTGGGCTTTTTCCCCATCAGGTTCAAAAGTCCCCGATAGTACAACCCCGGAGTACGGCCATCCCTCACCTTGAGAAGCCTTTCGGCGTGACCTCTCGCCGCCGCGAGGTCATTCTTGAAGATATTGGCGACCGCGCATCCCACGAGCGCGGGGACACTTTCTTTCTCCAGTGACAAAGCCTGCTGGTACTGCACAAGGCCTTCATCATACCGGCGCACAAAAACGAGGAAATCCGCGTATGCCCGGCGAACGTCGTCGCGGCCCGGGTTTTCCTCGACCGTTTGAAGAAGGATCACTTCGGCGTCCGCGAGTCGGTTCCGGGAGGCATAGAATTGGGCCAATTTGATGACCGGTTCGAGTTCGCCCGGACTGGCCGCTGCGGCCTTGCGAAGAAGCTGTTCGGCTTTCACCGGGTCGCCCTCCACCATCTGGAGGTCTGCCAGAGCCACATAAGCCGGAGCCCACCCGGGGGCCAGACGAATGACTTTCTCCAGGTCAGCGGTCTCGAGCTCAGACCGGTTTTCTCGTCTGTGGCACTCGGCGCGGAGAATTAGAGCCGTGATGTCTTCGGGGGACACCCGCAGGATGTCATCCGTGATGCGTTTTGCCTCATAAACGTTGCCAGACCGAAGGTAAAGCCCGGCGAGAAACAACTGCGCCGGACGGTCTTCCGGTTTTCTGCGGAGATATTCTCTGTATTCGGTGATCGCTTTGGGAAGTTCGTCAAGCTGGAGATACGACCCCGCAATCGCCCTGCGGATGTCCTCGTTGTCGGGCTCGAGCTGAAGAGCCTTCCTGTAAAAGATGATCGCCTCGGCGTGCTTGCCCTCTTTCGCGAATTCGATAGCCTTTCCCAGATGCTCTCGCGCTGTCTCGCGAGGGTCTCGCACCAACAGAAAATAGACCGCAGCAACGACCGAGACCAAAAGAACAAAAGCCGCTCCGCCGATGAGCAATATGCGCCCCCATCGTCTCGGGGGCAACTCGTCACGTATCGTCCCATTCTCTTCTGACATAACAAGCCACCTCTATACGTATTGTTCAGCCTCACGAAAAAGACTCTTATCGAATAGCCTCGCCATCGTCAACAGGAAAGCACGCCTTTCCCGCGGCGGCCGCCTTCCGAAGTCGCGGATGGAGAATCCGGAGAGGCCCGCACATACTAAACCCTGTCCCTTTTCGGGCGTTAAATGATATAGAATGGGAGCTGCAAATGGCAGCTACTGCAAGGAGGAGCAGATGATGTGCGAGAGGATCATGATCGCGATGGCAGCCTTTCTCCTTCTGCGCCCCGCTCTTTCCCAAGAACAGGGCGAAAAGGAATCGTCCGCCATTCTCAAGAAGCTCGACAGCATTGAGCGACGTTTGGAACGGATGGAGCAGGACATCCGGCAACTCGATGGAATGGTCCGCCACCTCGACGCAGCAGGAGGCCCGCGACAGGAAGAACCTGGGTCGCCGCCCGAAACGGACCCCAAGGAAATCTGGGAGGCGATGGGCAACCCGAAGGAACTGAACAGGCGGTTGGACAGTCTGGTCAAAGGCTTCTCGCCGAAGATTCCGGACGAGCGAAAGCGAGGAGAGTTTGTGGAAGAAGTTGAGGCACTTCAGGAGAGCATCGGCAAGGAGATGTCCGAGGATGAACTCTACCACCTCGTCCAGAACAGGTTCTCCGAAAGAATCGGGAGCACCGGCAACGACAGAGAAAAAGCCTGGCTTCAGAGGGAGCTCAAGAACCTCGAGCAGTCCAAAGGCGACGAGCGCAGGCGAATGATAGACCGCTTCGTGCGTTTCCACAATATCCGAGTTCTGTTTGAACTCGCCCAGAAGTACTCGATTCCCCCCGAGGAGATGGTCCGACACGGACTGGCGTTTATTGGCGATCGGAGACGGCCCCCAGGCGAACCAGGCCGCCCCGAAGGCGAGCGCCGCGGCGATGACCGTTCCCGAGGGACGCCGGGACAACAACGTGGAAAACCCTCACGATAGCTGAGAGAACAACGACCGGTTGTTGTGACGCCGGGAAGATGTGACGGTCTTCCCGGCGTTTTTGCTGCGCGATGCAGTCCCAGAGTCCCCCCAGGTGGCAACTGCTCCCCAAAAATCGTAACTCACGCAATCTTGCGGAATTGTGACGACGCGCAGCCGAGTGAAAGAAACGTCGGTGGAACCTCTCCGGGTCCGGACAACGTTTTTATATGTGGAAAGGCGTAGAACAGCGGAGGGAGGTGAGCGCTCCGAGGAATGAGTCAATTGAGGGAAGTCCCCAGGGATTCACAGTTCGGAGCACAAAAGATGAAAAGGAAACGTGGATTCACTCTGATTGAGCTACTGGTCGTCATCGCGATCATCGCGATTCTCGCCAGCCTACTGTTACCGGCACTCCAAAAGGCAAAAGAGGCGGCCCGACGAGCTGTTTGCACGGGTCACTTGAACCAACTCGGCCGAGCATTTGCGATGTATCTTCAGGAATACGGTGGATACGTCCCGCCCTTCGGCGGGGTCATCCAGTTCGGTTGGGGCAAGGGCGATAGCTGGATGGACAAGTTGTACCCCTTCCTCTCCCCGAACGCGACAGGCCGCGGACCCTCTTACCCGGAGAATGCGACGGTGGAAAGTACGGCCGTGTTCCGCTGCCCCAGCATGAAAACCTACGTTGGGGACGGCCGCAGGTACCTCACCAGCTACATCTTCAATTCGCGCCTGTACCTCGACACTGTCAGCACGAAGTTCGACCTGGGACGGCTCAAGCACCCCCAGAACGTCGTCGTCCTTTACGACCGGAACAAATGGACCGGTGAGCCAACGGACGCGGACATGACCGACGAATGGGGCAACAGCGGCGGCCCGGATGGCTACGGGCCCGGCGGTCTGTGGAACTACCACTCCGGCGGCCCGGATTTCTCCGGTCCACATGGCGGCGGCTATGTCATTCTCTTCGCCGACTGGCACGTGAAGTGGTTCGGCGCCTGGGACAAAGACAAAATCACCCGCCACGCCGAGCAGTAAGGCGAGGTTTGGGCTGATTCACTGCAAGCCCTCCAAAGAGTGAACGGCTGGGCAGGCAGTGAAACATGAAAAGGCATCAGCCTCGTACGCTGATGCCTTTCTCTGCGATCATTTATACGACGATTTCGCAGCCTACTTCTTGGCTACTTCCCAGTTCTGAACTCGATTTCCCCCGTCTTGGCCAGGGAGGCGGTGAGGTGGGCGCCCTCGGTGATTTCGCCGGAGATGATTTTCTCGGCGAGATTGTCAACGAGGCGCTTCTGGATGACTCGCTTGAGGGGTCGCGCTCCGAAAACAGGGTCGTAACCTTCCTTCGCCAACTGCGCCTTCACCGCCTCGTCGAATTCGATGGTGATTCTCTTCTCGGCGATGATCGTCTTGAGGCGGTCGAGCTGAATGTCCACGATCTGCTTGAGAAGCCACTCGTTGAGCTTGTGGAACACGACGACCTCGTCAATGCGGTTGAGGAACTCGGGGCGGAAGTTCGCTCGCAGGACCTCCATCATCTTTTCCCTCATGCGGTCGTAGTCCTTTTCGCCGTACTCCTCGATGAACTGCCCGCCGAGGTTGGAGGTCATGATGATAACCGTGTTTTTGAAGTCAACGGTTCTTCCCTGCCCGTCGGTGAGCCTTCCGTCATCGAGAATCTGGAGGAGGATGTTGAAGACCTCGAAGTGGGCCTTCTCGATCTCGTCGAAGAGGATGACGCAGTAGCCTCTGCGGCGGACTCTTTCAGTGAGCTGGCCGCCTTCCTCGTAGCCGACGTATCCGGGCGGGGCGCCGATGAGCCGGGCGACGGAGTGTCTCTCCATGTACTCGGACATGTCAATGCGGACCAGCGCGTTCTCGTCGTCAAAGAGGAATTCGGCGAGGGCTTTTGCCAACTCGGTTTTCCCGACGCCAGTGGGGCCCATGAAGATGAAGGAGCCGAGGGGGCGATTCGGGTCCTGGAGGCCGGCTCGCGACCGGCGGACGGCGTTGGAGACAGCGAGAAGAGCCTCTTCTTGTCCGACGACTCTCTGGCGCAGTCTCTCTTCCATTTGCATGAGCTTCTGGACTTCGCCCTCGAGCATGCGGGAGACGGGGACGCCGGTCCACTTGGAGACGACTTCCGCGATGTCGTCCTCATCCACTTCCTCTTTCAGCATGGCGCCATCCTTCTGAAGCTCCTGCAACTTCGCCTGGGATTTCTGGACCTCCTGTTGAAGTCGCGGGATGCGGCCGTAGCGCAGCTCGGCGGCGAGGGAGAGGTTGCCCTCCCGCTCGGCGGCTTGTTCCTGAGCGGTGACTTCCTCGACTTCCTCCTTCGCTTTGCGCAACTGGTCAATCAGTTCCTTTTCGCTGTGCCATTTTGCCTTGAGGGCGCCGCTGTTCTCCTTCAGCTCGGAGAGCTCTCGTTCGATTTTCTCGCGCCTTTCGACGGAGGCCTTGTCCTTTTCCCTCGCGAGGGCTTGTTTCTCGATTTCGAGCTGCATGATTTGCCGCTCGATCTCGTCAATTTCGGTGGGCATGCTGTCTATCTCGATGCGGAGATGAGAGGCGGCTTCGTCCATGAGGTCAATCGCTTTGTCGGGCAGGAAGCGGTCGGAGATATAGCGATTGGAGAGCGTCGCGGCGGCGATAATCGCCGAGTCCTTGATTCTGACTCCGTGATGGACCTCGTAGCGCTGTTTCAAGCCGCGAAGGATGGCGATGGTATCCTCGACCGTCGGCTGAGAGATGTAAACGGGCTGGAAGCGGCGTTCGAGGGCGGCGTCTTTCTCGACGCGCTTGCGGTACTCGTTGAGGGTCGTGGCGCCGATGCAGCGAAGCTCGCCGCGAGCGAGAGCGGGCTTGAGCATGTTCGATGCGTCAACCGCCCCCTCTGCCGCGCCCGCTCCGACGATGGTGTGAAGCTCGTCTATGAACAGAATGATTTGACCGGCGGCGGTCTCGACTTCCTTGAGAAACGCTTTCAATCGCTCTTCGAACTCGCCGCGGAATTTCGCTCCGGCGACGAGGGCGCCGACGTCGAGGGCAAGAAGCCGCTTGTTCTTCAGCCCCTCCGGGACGTCGCCGTTGACGATTCGCTGAGCGAGTCCCTCGACGATTGCGGTTTTGCCTGTGCCCGGCTCGCCGATGAGGACGGGGTTGTTCTTCGTGCGGCGGGAGAGGACCTGGATAACTCGCCGGATTTCGTCGTCTCGCCCGATGACGGGATCGAGCTTGCCTTTTTTCGCGAGCGCCGTAAGGTCGCGGCTGTATTTGTCAATCGCCTGGAATTTGGCTTCGGGCGTCTGATCGGTGACCCGCTGCCCGCCGCGAAGGTCTTTGAGAATCGCCAGAATGGATTCGCGGCTGATGCCGAAAGCGCGCAGGAGCTCCCCGACGCTCCCTTTGCTTGCCACCATCGCCAAAAGGATATGCTCCGTGCTGACATACTCATCGTGCAGGCTCTCCGCTTCCTTCTCGGAGGCATCGAGGACGCGCTTCAAATCTTGCGAGATGTTCGCTCCTGCGGGGGCTTCCCCGTAAACCTTCGGGCGCTTCTTCAGTTCGGCATCAGTCGCGGAAATGAGCATATCGGGACCGGCTCCGATTCGCTCGACGACCGGCCGGACAATGCCGTCGCTTTGAGAAAGTAGCGCCTTGAGAAGATGCTCGGCCTCGATCTGTTGATGGTTCATCTCCTCGGCGAAGCGCTGTGCTTCCTGAAGCCCCTCCTGGGCTTTCAGAGTGAATTTATCGAGTCTCATCCCTTCTCACCTCCGGATTCATTGTACAGAATGATCCTGGTCTTGTCGAGCACCTCGCATGCCGGAAAATGCGGGTTGAATGTCCGCACGCCGACAGGCTTGTCCCCGTTCTGGTGGGGAGGTGAGCGGGGCCTTGATAGTAAAAAAGGCGAGGGGCGAAAAAGTGGGCCTTTCTGGGCCTTTTTTGGTTAGCGATGCCGCTGATAACATGCTGGGGGAAAGGGAGATATGGAACGTAATGTGAACAAGCAAAAGGCCCAGTAGGGTGGTGTGGGGAGAGGGCATAAGGGGGCACTGGCGGTGGAAAGCGGGGTGTTCGGGAGCAGAAAGTGGCCGAATTGGCGAAGAAGATGAATCATGAGGTCGCATGGTGCTCGCTCCGAGTTAGGCCTTAGATGCTGTCCCGTCTTTTTGACATGATTGTACATCATAGATGACCATTTGTCAAGTAAGCAGGGCGGGGGGCAGCGATTCCGAAGGTTTTGATTTGGAAGGGTCGGACGGGGAGAGAATTGGTGGGTGTAAGGGCAGTACGCAGGCAGGGATGAGGGTTGGAGCAATTCAGGAGAGGAGATTCTGGGCTTGAGAGGGAAACGGGGGTAGA